>NZ_JAJNOE010000011.1:0-148158 GCF_027854445.1 Aeromonas sp. PI_26 | reverse complement strand
TTCAAGTTAGTTTTAAAAGCTTTTGCCTGACGGCAATAGCGCCGTGGAACCACCTGATCCCATGCCGAACTCAGAAGTGAAACGCGGTAGCGCCGATGGTAGTGTGGCATTCGCCATGCGAGAGTAGGACACTGTCAGGCACCTATTTAGAAGAGGCCTCCCATTCGGGAGGCCTTTTTGCATTTCTGACTTCCAAAAATCTGCCATGCCGCCGGCATTTTAGTAAAAGTGCTGGGCTATCAAGGGATTGCCCGTTACTCTTTAGCCGTTGCCGATTAACACGTGATGCTGCCAGCGAGGTATTGATGGCTACGTTGAAGGAAATTGCACAGGAAGCGGGGGTTTCTCTCGCCACGGTATCCCGGGTACTGAACGAGGATCCCAGCCTGAGCGTCAAGGAAGAGACCAAGCAGCGGATCTTCGAGATTGCCGAACGGCTGGAGTACAAGACCAGCAGCGCCCGCAAGGGGGTACACAAGAGCAAGCTGCACTTTCTGGTGGTCTATGCCTATCCCCAGAGTACCGAGGTCAACGATCCCTACTATCTCGCTATCCGTTATGGCATCGAGACCCAGAGTGCCCGCCTCAATATCGAGCTGACCCATCTCTACAACTGTGGTGAAGGGCGTGAATTGAGCGCCGTGGATGGCATTCTGGTGGTCGGCACCCTCACGTCCGAGCGTCTGGCCCAACTCAGGGCTTGTTCCAGCCAGCTGGTGTTTGTCGACTGCCGTTCACCGGGAGAGTTCGACTCGGTCGATGTGGATCTTGCCCTGATCAGCCAGCAAGTGGTTGATTACTTTATCGCGCAGGGGCATCAGCGCATCGGTTATATCGGTGGCCAGGATGAGAATCCGGATCTGCGTGAATTGGCCTTCCGCGATTATGGCCAGCGGCTGGGGGTGGTGCAGGAGAGCGATCTCTATCGCGGCGACTTCTCCAGCGCCTCCGGCTACCAGTTGGCGAAGGAGATGCTGGCAGGGGATTGGCCCAAGGCGCTGTTCGTCGCCTCCGACTCCATCGCCATTGGTGTGCTGCGTGCCATTCATGAGAAGGGACTGGCGATTCCCCAGCAGATCGAGCTTATCAGCGTCAACGATATTCCGACCGCCAAGTTCACCTTCCCGCCGCTCTCCACGGTGCGGATCCACTCTGAGTTGATGGGCTCCCAGGGGGTCAATTTGCTGGTTGAGCGGCTGCGAGACGAGCGTGATATTCCACTCCGGGTGCTGGTACCGAGCAAGTTGACCCTGCGCGGCACCACTCGCTGATTTTAGTAAAACACCCTGCTTTTTAGTCGTGCCATCTTGCGGTGGTGCGACTCCTCTCCCAAGCAAACCTCTTTCCCATATCATCCAACAACTTCATATCATATTGTTTTATAGTTGATTTTATTGCTAATCAGCCAGCTGCCATCAACATCCATGCCACTCATCCATATCTTGCCCTCCTTTATCTCCCGCTTCTGATCTCGCTCACAAAACCATCTGTTCATTGTGATCAGGTTAAAACTTTACCAATCCCAAGCTGATATTTAGTAAATGTTTATCTAAAGTTTACCCAGTTAACGTTGCCTTGTTCCGGGAGGACATGTGAATAACTGGGAAAACGTCCAATTCGTTGGTGAAAACAGGCTGGCCCCGCGTGCCTACTTCTTCTCTTATGCCGACCACGCGCTGGCGGCCACCATGCAGCGCGAGCTGAGCCGCCGTTTTCTGAGCCTTGGCGGCCAGTGGCAGTTCCACTACTTCGACCACCCCCTGCAGGTGCCGGAGGCCTTCTATCACAGCCCCATGAGCGAGTGGGGCCAGATCACCGTGCCCAACATGTGGCAGATGGAAGGACATGGCCAGCTGCAGTACACCGACGAAGGTTTTCCCTTCCCCATCGATGTGCCCTTCGTGCCGACCAACAACCCCACCGGTGCCTATCAGCGCAGCTTCACGCTGAGCCCGGCCTGGGACGGCGAGCAGGTGATCATCAAGTTTGACGGGGTGGAGACCTACTTCGAGGTCTATGTGAACGGCCACTACGTCGGCTTCAGCAAGGGCAGCCGTCTCACCGCCGAGTTCGATATCAGTGCCTACGCCAAGGTTGGCGAGAACCTGCTGTCGGTGCGGGTGATGCAGTGGGCCGACTCCACCTATATCGAAGATCAGGACATGTGGTGGATGGCGGGGATCTTCCGCGACGTCTATCTGGTGGGCAAACCGGCCGCCCATGTGCAGGACTTCTTCATCCGCACCGCGCTGGCCGATGACAATCAGAGCGCTACCCTGAGCTGCGATATCCAGCTCGAGAACCTGGGGGCGGCCGCCCGTGATCACCGTCTGATCTGGTCGCTGCTGGATCAGGGCTGCGAGATCGCCAGTGGCTCCCTCGACCATCTCGCCATAGACGGCAAGTGTGATTGCCGCTTCACGCTGGATCTGGCCAACCCCCATCTGTGGAGTGCCGAAGATCCTTACCTCTATCAGCTGCAACTCTCCCTCTACAACGGTCAGGGCGAGCTGCTGGAAGTGATCCCGCAGCGGGTCGGGGTGCGTGAAATCAAGGTCAAGGATGGCCTCTTCTACGTCAACGGCCACTACCTCAAGCTGCACGGGGTGAACCGTCACGACAACGACCACCTCAAGAGCCGTGCGGTCGGTATGGACCGAGTGGAGCGCGATATCGTGCTGATGAAGCAGCACAACCTCAACTCGGTGCGCACCGCCCACTACCCGAACGACCCTCGCTTCTATGAGCTGTGCGACCAGTACGGCCTGTTCGTGATGGCGGAGACCGACGTGGAGACCCACGGTTTTGCCAACGTTGGCGATCTCAGCCGCATCACCGATGACCCCTTCTGGGAGCCGGTGTTCGTGGATCGCATCGAGCGCCACGTGCACGCCCAGAAGAACCACCCCTCCATCATCATCTGGTCGCTCGGCAACGAGTCCGGCTACGGCTGCAACATCAGAGCCATGTACCAGCGCTGCAAGGCGATCGACCCGACCCGGCTGGTGCACTACGAAGAGGATCGCGATGCCGAGGTGGTGGATGTGGTCAGTACCATGTATTCCCGCGTCTCCCAGATGAACTGCTTCGGCGAGTTCCCGATGGAGAAGCCGCGCATCCTCTGCGAATACGCCCACGCCATGGGCAACGGCCCGGGTGGCCTGAGCGAATACCAGCAGGTGTTCGACCGTCATCCCCACATTCAGGGTCATTACATCTGGGAGTGGTGCGATCACGGCATTCTGGATCAGGACGAGCAGGGACGCCCCGTTTACAAGTACGGCGGCGACTACGGCGACTACCCCAACAACTACAACTTCTGCATGGATGGCCTTATCTATCCGGATCAGACCCCGGGGCCGGGCCTGCGCGAATACAAACAGGTAATCTGCCCGGTCAAGGTGCGCGCCCTGGATCTGGCGAGCGGCAAGCTGGAAGTGGAAAACCGCTACTGGTTCTCCACTCTCGACGACATCCGTCTGCTGGTCGAAGTGAAGGCCGAGGGCGAACTGCTGGCCAGCCAGCAGATCCGGCTGGAAGGGGTGGCTCCCGGTGCCACCACTGAGCTGCAACTCGAACTGCCATCCCTCGATGGGCGAGAAACCTTCGTCCAGCTGCGGGTCATCAAGGCCACCGCCACCCGCTACAGCGCGGCGGAGCACGAGCTTGGCCAGTACCAGTTCCAGCTGAAGGTATCGACTCGCCAGCTGCGACCCTTTGCCAACCCCAACGCGACCCCGTTGCATATCGCCGATGAGCGGCTCGATTTGACCCTGAGCGGTAGCGGCTTTGCCCTGCGCTTCTCGCGCCTCGACGGCAAGCTGGTGAGCTGGCAGCAGGATGGTATCGAGCTGATTGAGCGCTCGCCGCGCCTCACCTTCTTCAAGCCGATGATCGACAACCACAAGCAGGAGTACGAGAGCCTGTGGCACCCCAACCACCTGCAGATCATGCAGGAGCACTTCCGTGGCTTAAGCTGGCGTCAGCTGGGTGAGGCGGTCGAGGTGACGGTGGAGAGCCTGATCGCGCCGCCGGTGTTCGACTTCGGCATGCGCTGCCGCTACGTCTACACCCTGAGCCCGAACGGCCAACTGCACGTGGCGCTCTGTGGCCAGCCCTACGGCGGTTATGACGACATCATCCCCAAGATCGGCTTCGAGCTGGGCATTCGTCAGGATCTCGACCGGGTGCACTACTACGGCATGGGGCCGGGCGAAAACTATCAGGACAGTCGCCAGAGCAACTGGATCGACAGCTTCAACAGCACAGTCGGCGAGATGTGGGAGCACTACCCCTTCCCGCAGGACAACGGCAACCGCCAGCAGGTGCGCTGGGCGACCCTGACCAACCGCCACGGTGCCGGTCTCTACGTGCGACCCGATGCCCCCATCAACCTGAGCGTCTGGCCCTACAGCTGGGAGCATATCCACGCGGCGCAGCACATCAACGAGCTGGAGCCCTGCGGTTATCTCACCCTCAATCTGGATCACAAGGTACTGGGGCTTGGCTCCAACTCCTGGGGCTCCGAGGTACTGGACTCCTGGCGAGTGCGTTTCGAGCCATTCAGCTTCGGCCTGACCCTGCTGCCCATCGCCCGTGGCAACCTCAATCCGGCTGCGCTGGCCGGGCTCGATCTCACCATCAACGGCGGGAGGAACCTCGCATGATCACCCTGGACAACCTGACCCTGTTCAAAAACATCTACCGGGAGGGCAAGAAGTGGGGCCGCTGCGTGGAGGCCATCAACAACCTGGCCAACCTCAAGCCTGGTATCTGCCACTCCATCGGTGACTCCCTCACCTATCGCTTGCAGGAGGGGGCCAGCCCGGCCACCTCACTGTTCGAGGGGCAGCGCCGCTACTTCGACGTCCACTACTACCTGGAAGGGGCAGAGACGGTGGTGTGGGCTCCCAAATCGGAGCTGGGGGTCGAGCAGGCCTATGACGACACCACCGACCGCGAGTGGCTGGCAGGCGAGGTGCGTGCGCGCCAGAAAGTCGGCAACGGTCAGGTGGTGATCTTCGAGAACGACGAGGCCTACCGTTTCGTCGGCGACGGGCCGGTGCGCAAGGTGATCATCAAGGTCACCGTCGAAGGCGGCTACTTCAAAAACAAATAACAAGCCGCTGGTTCTGCACTGACAAAAGCCGGAAGGGCGGGGCTCACCCTACAAATCATGCCCCGCCCTTTCGCGAGATAACTACAGGTCTGGAGATGCACCATGTCTGATTCCAAACGCAATACGATAGGCAAGTTTGGTCTGCTGTCGCTCACCTTCGCGGCGGTATTCAGCTTCAACAATGTCATCAACAACAACATCGAGATCGGTCTGGCCTCGGCCCCGATGTTCTTTCTGGCCACTATTTTTTACTTCATTCCGTTTTGCCTGATCATTGCGGAGTTCGTGTCACTGAACAAAAACTCCGAAGCGGGGGTGTATGCCTGGGTGAAGAGCTCCCTCGGCGGTCGCTGGGCCTTTATCTCCGCCTACACCTACTGGTTCGTGAACCTCTTCTTCTTCACCTCCTTGCTGCCGCGGGTTATCGCCTACGCCTCCTATGCTTTCCTCGGTTACGAGTACATTCTCACCCCGGTGGCGACCACGGCATTGAGCATGGTGCTGTTTGCCTTTGCCACCTATGTCTCCACCAACGGCGCCAAGATGCTCGGCCCCATCACCTCGGTGACCTCGTCCCTGATGCTGCTGCTGACCCTCTCCTACATCCTGCTGGCAGGTGCGGCACTGGTGGGCGGTGTGCAACCGGCCGACCCCATCACGGTAGAGGCCATGGTCCCCGATTTCAGCTGGGCCTTCCTCGGTATCACCACCTGGATCTTTATGGCAGCCGGTGGCGCCGAGTCGGTGGCGGTCTACGTCAATGACGTGAAGGGTGGCTCCAAATCCTTCGTGAAGGTGATCATCATCGCCGGGATCTTTATCGGCGTGCTCTACTCCATCGCATCACTGTTGATCAACGTGTTCGTGCCGAGCGGTACCCTGAAATATACCGGCGGCTCGGTGCAGGTATTTGAGGGGCTGGCCGCTTACTTCGGCCTGCCGGAGATCCTGATGAACCGCTTCGTGGGTCTGGTCTCCTTCACCGCCATGTTCGGCTCCCTGCTGATGTGGACGGCGACCCCGGTGAAGATCTTCTTCTCCGAGATCCCGGCCGGTATCTTCGGCAAGAAGACGGTCGAGCTGAACGAGAACGGCGTGCCTGCCCGTGCAGCCTGGATCCAGTACCTCATCGTGCTGCCGCTGATGGTGATCCCGACCCTGGGCTCCAACACCGCGCAGGATCTGATGAACACCGTCATCAACATGACCGCCGCCGCCTCCATGCTGCCGCCGCTGTTCATCATGCTGGCCTACCTCAATCTGCGTCTGAAGCTCGATCACCTGCCGCGGGATTTCAGGATGGGTTCGCGTACCACCGGCATCGCCGTGGTCTCGGTGCTGATCGCCATCTTCTCGGTGGGCTTCCTCGCCTCCACCTTCCCGACCGGCGCCGACATCATGACCATCATCTTCTACAACGTCGGCGGGATCGTGATCTTCCTCGGCTTCGCCTGGTGGAAATACAACAGATACGAGGCCTCCCTCAGCGCCGAAGCGCGTGCCAAAGAGGCTCAGCCGACGGCACAGGTCGCCATGCAGACGCCATAGGCACTGAATTGAATTCCAATCAAACCGGGTGGCCGTTGGCCACCCGCAAACCGTTGAACCAGAAAAGGAAAAGAGCATGAACGAGACGATCGAGTTTGCCGAATTCAAACGGGTCGAGATGAAGGTGGGCAAGGTGCTGGAGGTGGTGCGTCACCCCGGTGCCGACAAACTCTACATCGTCCAGATCGACGTGGGTGGCGAGCGGCCGCTGCAGACCGTCACCAGTCTGGTGCCTTACTACAGCGAAGAGGAGCTGATGGGCAGCGAGGTGGTGGTACTGACCAACCTCAAGCCCACCAGGATGCGCGGCGAGCGCTCCGAGTGCATGTTGCTCTGCGCCGAGACCCCGGACGAGAGCCAGAGCGTGCTGTTGCAGCCCCGGGTGCCGATGGCGCCGGGCACCCCGATCGTCTGACTGGTATTGCGAGCCGGTGCGGGAGACGGCACCGGTTCAGCAACGAGGCCGTGCACGCGGCCCGATCATAACAAGAGAGTAAAGCGCGGGGCCGACAGACCCTTGCCGAACACATCACAGAGTCACAGCGTTACCCGCAGGGAGCGCGAGTCCACTGGAGGACACCATGTCTGAATCCGTACGCGGCACCATAGGCAAGTTTGCCCTGTTGTCGATGACCTTTGCCGCCGTGTTCAACGTGCGCAACATCGTCAACAACAACATCGAGCTGGGGCTCAGCTCCGCCCCCATCTTCCTGCTGGCGACCATCGTCTACTTCATTCCGTTCGTCTTCATCATCGCCGAGTTCGTTTCGGCCAACAAAAACTCCGAGTCGGGGATGTACGACTGGCTGAAAAAGCCGCTCGGCACCCGGATGGCCTATCTGGGCTCGTTTCTCTACTGGTTTGTGAACCTGTTCTGGTTCGTCTCCCTGCTGCCCAACGTCATCGCCTACGCCTCCTACGCCATGCTGGGCTATGAGTACAGCTTCTCGCCCATGGTTACCTCGATCATCTCCATCGTGCTGTTTGCGGCGGCGACCCACATCTCCACCAAGGGAGCGAGCTGGCTCGGCAAGATTGCCGAGATCGTGGCCTACGGGGTATTTGCCCTGTTCGCCATCTATGTGCTGGGCGCCCTCATGGCTCTGAGTGGCGATCATGTGCCGGCCCAGCCCATCACGCTGGAGGCGATGACTCCCACCGTCAACTGGGCGACGCTGGGCATCATGTGCTGGATCTTCCAGGCGGCGGGCGGTGCCGAGACCGCAGCGGCCTACCTCAATGATGTGAAGGGGGGCCAGAAGTCCTTCATCAAGGTGATCATCAGTGCCGGTATCGTCATCGGTGCCATGTATGCGGTCGGTTCCCTCTTGGTGAACGTGTTCGTGCCGCGCGAGAGCCTCACCTATGCCGGCGGCATGGTGGAGATCTTCACCGGCATGGCGCAGTATTTCGGGCTCTCCGAGGCGCTGGTGGGCCGCTTCGTCGGCGTGGTGCTGTTCATCGCCATGTTCGGTTCCATGATGATGTGGACCTCGGCGCCGGTGAAGATCCACTTCTCCGAGATCCCGCAGGGGGTTTACGGCGAGAAGACCACCCAGCTCAACGAGCACGGCGTGCCGGTGCGCGCCGCCTGGTGGCAGTTTGTCTTCGTGTTCGCGATGCTGGTGGTCAACGGCTTCGGCTCCGAGTCGGTGCAGCAGATGATGAACACCGCCATCAACCTTACCGCCGGCACCGCCATGTTGCCGCCGATCTTCATCATGGTGGCCTACTTCGTGTTCCGCTGGAAACATGACGACACCCCCCGCGACTTCCGCATGGGGTCGCGCAAGTTCGGGATGGGCGTGGTATCGGTGCTGATCGCCATCTTCGTGGTGAGCATGAGCGCCTCCGCCTTCCCGGCCGGGGTGGATCTGGTGCGCGCCTTCTTCATCAACGTCTTTATGACCGCGGTATTCTCGGCGCTGGCCTACTGGTGGATCTCCCGCTTCGAGAAGCGGCAGGCCCGCAAGCTCGCCGGCAATGAGAAGAAAACCGGCAACGGCAAGCTGGCCAGCCAGCGCTGATCGGCTGGGTGAAAAAGCGGAACGGGCGGCCTTGGTCGCCCGTTTTTTTATCCATTTTTAGCCGTTTGGGAGCTGTCAGGGCCGGTTTATCGTCAACTTTTGCTACTCGATATGGCGAAGGCGTTAAGCATTGATGAACAATTATTCGCCGCTCAACTTTGCGCCTCTCCGTTATCGGGGTAAGCTGGAGGTTCGTTTTAGCGGGAGGTGCCAGACATCTCCCGCTCTGTTTCTTGTCTTCCCCAGTCCTGACTGCCGCCACGGCAGCAGGATGCCCTTCTGATGGAGACCTTTCGTGCGTCTGGATCCCTTTACTGTTGTGCTGATTGCGGTGGTCACCCTGGCCTCCCTCTTTCCCTGCGAGGGGCAGGTGGCCGTCTGGTTCGGTCTGCTGACCAAGCTGGCGGTGGCGCTCCTGTTCTTCATGCATGGCGCCAAGCTGTCGCGCCAGAACCTGCTGGCGGGCCTCGGTCACTGGCGGCTTCATCTGGTGGTGATGCTCAGCACCTTCGTGCTGTTTCCGCTGCTCGGGCTGCTGCTCACCCCGTTGGTGCCGAGCTGGCTGAGCCCGGCTATCTACCTCGGCTTCCTCTATCTCTGCGCCCTGCCTGCCACCGTGCAGTCGGCCATCGCCTTTACCTCGATGGCGGGGGGCAATGTGTCGGCGGCAGTGTGCAGCGCCTCGGCCTCCAGCATCCTCGGCATCTTCCTCTCGCCAGTGCTGGTGGGGATGATGATCCACGTGCAGGGGGAGGGGATCGACACCTGGCACTCCATTCAGTCCATCATGATGCAGCTGATGCTGCCGTTTGTGGTGGGGCATTTGTCCCGTCCGCTCATCGGCCGCTGGGTCGATAGCCACCGCCCGCTCATCGGCAAGCTGGATCAGAGCTCCATCCTGCTGGTGGTCTATGTCGCCTTCAGCGAGGCGGTGGTGCAGGGGATTTGGCACCAAGTAGGTTGGTACGACCTGGCCAGTATCGTGCTGCTGAGCTGCGTCTTGCTGGCGCTGGTGCTCTGCTGGAACGTCTGGATCAGCCGTCGTCTCGGTTTCGACAAGGCGGACGAGATCACCATCGTCTTCTGCGGCTCCAAGAAGAGCCTCGCCAACGGGGTGCCGATGGCCAACGTCATGTTCCCGGCCGCCAGCGTCGGGGTGATGGTGTTGCCGCTGATGATCTTCCACCAGATCCAGCTGATGGTCTGCGCCGTGCTGGCCCGCCGCTATCATGAGCAGGGGCATTGATACTCGCGCCATTTTGACTGCCATGAAAAGAGGGAGGCCCGTTGGCCTCCCTCTTTTCATCTGCATGTCGACCGGCGTGCTAGCGTTTGCGCCAGACGGTCAGCTGCGCCACCGTGTGCTGGTATTTGCGGGCGGTCTCGCGGATGACGAAAGGCACATCCCGCGGCGGGCAGTGCTCCTCGAACTCCGCCGCCAGCAGCCGTTGCAGCGCCTGATAGGTGGTGAGCGCCTCGCCGTTTTCGCGAATGCCGCCGAGCCAGTTGGCGGGCGGGGTATATTCCGCCAGCCAGGTATAGGGGCTGGTGAGCACCAGCAGGCCACCGCTGCGCAGTCGGGGAGCGATATCCCGCAGGAAGCGGGCGGGCTCCCGCAGCCGGTCGATCAGATTGGAGGCGAGCACCAGATCGTAGTGGTCATATTTGGGCTTGAGGTTGCAGGCATCCCCCTGACTGAAGTGGATGCGCTCAGCCTGACTCGCCCCCAGCCCGTGGCTCGACAGGCGCGCCTCGCAATACTCCACCAGTTCACCCTCCAGCGGAATGGCGTAGCGGAAGCTGTCCTGGCTGGCGAGGGCCAGCGCCACATCGATGAAGCGGGCCGAGTAGTCCACCCCGTCCACATGCTGGAAGTGGCGGGCCAGTTCGAAGCTGGCGCGGCCGGTGGCACAGCCGATATCCAGCGCCCGCTGGTGGTTGCTGCACAGCTCGCCAGCAAGATCAGCAAGCGTCTTGGCGTAGTTGGCTACCCCGAAGTGGCTCGGGCCGTACTGGAAGTCGAGGTACTGAGCGACCAGCGTGTCGGTTTCATAGGGATTCACGATAACGGGTTCCTGATAACGGGAGACCAGATAGCGGAAACCCGCATGCTGGAAGAAGTGACGCCGGAAGGCGTAACGGGATGATTTGAGCGCTTCGTTACCCGTGCTGATCCAGCTGCCGCCCTTGATCAGGGTGTGCTTGCCATCAAAGGTGGGGGTGGAGAAGTCGTCGTAGAGTGGGTGGATTTTAAAGCCGTCGAAACCGTCGATGGCGGTGCTGGTCCACTGCCAGACATTGCCCACCAGATCGAAGAACTCCCCTTGCGGGCAGGCATCCACCGGGCAGGAGGAGGCGAAACGGGCCAGATTGATATTGCCGGGGGCTTCCGTCCAGTCCGGCTGATCGCCGGGTAGCTGCTCGCGCAGCAGCATCCATTCCGCCTCGCTCGGCAGCTGGATGGGGAGTCCGGTCTGTGCCGCCTTCCAGCGACAGAAGGCAGCCGCCTCCAGCTGGTTTACCTCGACTGGCCAGTCCCAGGGCATGGCGATCTGCTCGGTCATCAGCCGCAGCTGCAACTGCCCGGGTTCGGCGGGGTCGCCGACCCAGAAGGTGGGCATCTGCGCCTTGGCGTACTGGCACCAGCCCCATCCCTCCTCATCCCACCACTGTTGCTGGCCATAGCCCCCCGCCTGGACGAAGGCGAGGTACTCGGCATTGCTCACCAGCATGCGGCTGGCCTGAAACGGGGCCAGCTCGATATGGCGCTCGCCATATTCGTTGTCCCAGCCGTAGGTGGCGTCCTGCTTGCCAAGGCGCACCTTGCCGCCGGCCATCGGCAGCAGGCTGTTGGCGGGCACCTGATCAATGCGATGGCGGGCTTCGGTGCAGGCGGGCCAATAAGGCTGCGGCCGCACCCAGGCGAGCGGCAACTGGCGGATCAGCACGCTGGAGGTCTCGAGGTGGATGCGCTCGTGCTCTATCCCCATCAGGATCACCCAGGCCGGGCTCTGCCAGTCGATGGGCAGGGTGAGCGGCATCTGGCGAATGAAATCGCACACCAGCGAACGGACTCTGGCCCGATAGCTGCGCAGCTCGGTGACTTTTGGCCAGTCGTAGTGGGTCTCGTCCAGATCATCCCAGCTCATCTCGTCCACCCCGATGGCGACCATGGCCTCGATGCGGGCATCCAGCCGCTGATCGATCAGGCGCGCCGCCAGCAGCTTGTTGATAAAGAAGGCGGCGGTGTGGCCGTAGTAGAAGATGAGCGGGTGGCGCAGCGGGATCGCCTTGTTGAACCAGGCCCGCTCATCGGCCAGACAGTCGAACAGCGAGTCGTAGAGATCGAAGGTCTGGCAGAAGTAGGCGAGCAGTTCGCGCCGTTTCTGCTCGGGATCGCTGCCGGTCAGCAGCGGGGTGCGAGTCGGTTCCGGCAGACCGGTGGCGGTGGCATAGAGAGGGCTTGCTTGGGTCACGCTCTGGCTCCTTGTTGGCAGTGAAGACTGACAAGACAGTGGTAATGACATTACCGCAATGGAGAGCTTGGTACGCACGAAGTACCACTATTGGCTCAACAGACCGGCAGGGCAATTAAAAACTTCCACGGGCTGTCAGCATAGTGACCGGCAGGACGACCCGCCAATCAGCCACAATCATATCCGTTCGAGAATGGTTATTTTCACCAAAATATGGTCTAAATGGCTCTCTTAATTCTTCGTTCTGTTCTGGGTGAAAAAGTTATTTCCTTTTGAATCATAATGTTAATTTTTGGCTCACGCTTTGCAGAGCATGAAAACCAATTGGCCCTGGATGGCCAACACATAAGGAGGAGAGTAGCGATGAAATGGATGATGGTTGTCATGTTGATGGCAGGGCTCAGTGGTTGTCACTGGCTGGATCAGACCAGAGTGACCGGAACGGGTGCTGTGGTCGAGCGCCAGCAGGCGCTCGGTGACGGGGTGACCCGGGTGCTGGCGGGGGTGCCTGCCACCCTCCATCTGGTAGCGGGGGAGCCGCGCGGTATCCTGATCAAGGGGCAGGAGAACCTGCTGCCCTATCTGGAGCTGACCGAGAGCGGCGACAAGCTGGAGATCGAGGTGAAGGAGGGTTACCGGCTCGATCCTACCGAGCCGCTGGAGCTGACCATCACCTTGCCGGTGTTGAACGAACTGGCATTGGCCGGGACCGGCAACGGCGATCTGAGCGGCTTCAAGGGCGATGAGCTGGTGCTGTCGGTGGCCGGTACCGGTGACATCGTCGCCAGTCAGCTGGAGCTGAAACGGCTGGAAGGGAATATCGCTGGCACCGGCAGTCTGGAGCTGGGCAGCGGTTCGGCACAGGCCATCGAGCTGAACATTGCCGGATCTGGCGATGTGCTCGGGAGCGAGATGCGCGGCAAGGAGGTAGAGGTCAATATCGCCGGCAGCGGTGATGTGGCTGTGCGGGCGCAGGAGACGCTGAAAGTCGGCATCGCCGGCTCAGGCAACATCGCCTACTGGGGCGATCCCAAGGTGGAGCAGCAGATCGCAGGCTCCGGCGGGGTGACCCGCGCGGGCAGCTGATATCAACCGATCACCACAACTGAAACAGGCCCGCAACGGGCCTGTTTTGATCAGAGGTGGCGGGCGTGAAAGCGCAGGTGCGCCTCGATAAAGCTCGCCACGAAGTAGTAGCTGTGGTCATAGCCCTCGTGGCGGTTGAGCTCCAGCGGCCACTCCTTGCTGGCTGCCACCTCGGCCAGCGCATCGATATGCAACTGCTCGGCGAGAAAGGGATCATCCAGTCCCACATCCACCAGGGTGGGCAGCGGCGTGACCGGCTGGTGGCGCAGCAGCTGGCAGGCATCCCACTCCTGCCACAACAAGGGATTGCTGCCGAGGTAGGCGCCGAGCGTTTTCTGGCCCCAGGGGCAGCGGCTCGGGTGGCAGATCGGGCTGAAGGCCGAGACCGAGCGGTAGCGACCCGGCTCCCGCAGCGCGGCGATCAGCGCCCCGTGACCCCCCATGGAGTGGCCGCTGATGGCGCGGCGGGTCGAGACCGGGAAGTGGGTCTCTATCACATCGGGCAGCTCGCGGGTGACGTAGTCATACATCTGGTAGTGCGCCTGCCAGGGGCTCTGGCTGGCATTGACGTAAAAGCCTGCCCCCATGCCGAGGTCATAACCGGGATCGTCTGCCACGCCGTCGCCGCGGGGGCTGGTATCCGGCGCCACTAGGGCTATGCCGAGCTCGGCGGCGATGCGGTGTGCCCCCGCCTTCTGCATGAAGTTCTCATCGGTGCAGGTGAGGCCGCTGAGCCAGTAGAGCACCGGTACCTTCTGGCCGGTGAGGGCCTGAGGCGGCAGATAGATGGCAAAATTCATCTCGCAGCCGAGCACGCTGGCGTGGTGGCGATAGCGCTTGTGCCAGCCGCCGAAGCTCTTGTTGCTGCTGATAATCTCCAGATTCATCGAAGGACTCCTGCACCCCGCCCACGAAGGCGGGCGGGGCGATCATGCTCAGTAGTGGATGACGGTGCGGATGCTCTTGCCTTGGTGCATCAACTCGAACGCCTCGTTGATCTGTTCCAGCGGCATGGTGTGGGTGATGAAGTCATCGAGGCGGAACTCACCCTGCATATAGCGCTGCACATAGCTCGGTAGCTCGCTGCGACCACGTACCCCGCCGAAGGCGCTGCCGCGCCAGACCCGACCGGTCACCAGCTGGAACGGACGGGTGCTGATCTCCTGACCCGCTCCGGCCACGCCGATGATGACCGACTCGCCCCAACCCTTGTGGCAGCACTCCAGCGCCGCACGCATCACCTTGACGTTGCCGATGCACTCGAACGAGAAGTCGACGCCGCCGTCGGTCAGCTCGACGATCACCTCCTGAATCGGTTTGTCGTAGTCGTTCGGGTTGATGCAGTCGGTGGCGCCCAGCTTGCGGGCCAGTTCGAACTTGCTCTCGTTGATGTCGATGGCGATGATGCGACCGGCCTTGGCCAGACGAGCCCCGATCACCGCCGAGAGGCCAATGCCGCCCAGCCCGAAGATGGCGACGCTCTCACCCTCTTTCACCTTGGCGGTGTTCATCACGGCGCCGATGCCGGTGGTGACGCCGCAGCCGAGCAAACAGACCTCTTCCAGCGGGGCGGCCGGGTCCACCTTGGCGATGGAAATCTCCGGCAGTACCGTGTATTCGCTGAAGGTGGAGGTGCCCATGTAGTGATAGATGGGCTGGCCATCCTTGGAGAAGCGGGTGGTGCCGTCCGGCATCAGCCCCTTGCCCTGGGTGGCGCGGATCTTCTGGCACAGGTTGGTCTTGCCGGATTTGCAGAATTTGCACTCGCCGCACTCGGGGGTGTAGAGCGGGATCACGTGATCGCCCACCTTGACGCTGGTGACGCCCTCGCCGACGGATTCGACGATGCCGCCCCCCTCGTGACCGAGGATGCAGGGGAAGACCCCTTCCGGATCTTCACCTGAGAGGGTGAAGGCATCGGTGTGGCAGACGCCGGTGGCGACGATGCGCACCCGCACTTCGCCCGTCTGGGGCGGCATGACCTCGATCTCTTCGATGGAGAGGGGCTGGCCCGGGCCCCAGGCTATGGCGGCCTTACACTTGATGCTTTGAACCTGTGCCATGACGGATGTCCTTATTGTTGAGCAGGGTGAGGTGAATGGGTTCGGACATCCAGTGTAGTTTCCCGCTTATTTGGTGATAATAAGGCGAAATCTGAAATCACTTTTACACATAGGTAATAATGTTCGGCTGGGAAGGGATCTGTGAATTTGTCAGCGTGGCGGAGCAGGGGGGCTTTACCCCGGCGGCGCGCAAGCTGGGGGTGTCGGTGGCGCAAGTGAGCCGGCAGGTGGCACAGCTGGAGGATCGGCTGCAGGCCAAGCTGCTGCTGCGCACCACCCGTCAGGTGCGGCTCACCGAGCTCGGCGAGATTTATTATCGCCACTGTCGCCAGCTGCTGGACAACCTCTATGAGGCGGAGCTGGCGGTGGGGCGCCATCAGGCGGTGCCGCAGGGCACCCTGCGCATCACGGCCCCGGTCTCCTACGGCGAGAGCCGCATCGCCCCGCTGGTGAACGACTTCATGGTGCGCTTCCCCCAGCTGGAGGTGACCCTCAACCTCACCAACCAGCTGCTGGATCTGGTACACGAGGGCTACGATCTGGCGCTGCGGCTCGGTCATCTCAAGGACTCCAGCCTGGTGGCGCGCAAGCTGGCGCAGCGGGTGCCCTATGTGTGCGCCTCGCCGGCCTATACCGCCCGCCACGGCATGCCCAACAGCCTCTCCGAACTCACCCGCCACACCTGCCTGGTGGGCAACAGCGACGAGTGGCACTTCACCCTGGATGGCCGTCCCCACAGCGTGCGGGTGCACGGCCTGCTGCACTGCAACAGCGGTCACGCCCTGCTGGATGCGGCGCTCAAGGGGATCGGCATCATCCAGCTGCCGGACTACTACGTCAGCGACCACCTGGCCCGGGGCGAGCTTATCGAGCTGCTGCCGGAGCTGCGGGCGCCGGCGGAGGGGATCTGGGCCCTCTATCCCCACAACCGCCACTTATCTCCCAAGGTGCGGCTGCTGGTGGACTATCTGGCCGAACGGCTGAGCGACCCTCACCAACCGGCGCTGGTGATGCCGATAGGCTAGGGTGTTCCCCGCCTGTTGACTCACTGGCGGCGGGCGACAGGTGCGATGGCCTGAAAATAAAAGAGCCCTTGAGGAATCAAGGGCTCTTTTGCAGGTAGCAACCGGATGGTCAGTGACCCATTACTCGATATTCTGGATCTGCTCGCGCATCTGCTCGATGAGGACTTTCAGCTCGACGGCGGACTGGGTCACTTCGGTATTGATGGACTTGGAGCCCAAGGTGTTCGACTCGCGGTTGAACTCCTGCATCATGAAGTCGAGACGACGGCCACAGGCGCCACCCTTCTTCATGATCTTGTTGGTCTCGCTGATGTGCATCTCCAGACGATCCAGCTCTTCGGCCACGTCGATCTTCTGGGCCAGCAGCACGATCTCCTGCTCGATGCGGGCCGGATCCAGCTCCACCTTGGCTTCGGCCAGGCGGTCGGTGAGCTTCTGGCGCTGCCACTCGATGATCTGTGGCAGGTGGACGCGCACCTTCTTCACTTCCACCTGAATGCCGGCCAGACGCTGTTCGATCAGCGCCTTGAGGTTGGCCCCTTCGCTGGCGCGGGAGGCGAGGAAATCTTCCATGGTCTGGTCAAAACCGCCGAGCAGCTCGGTGGCGACCGCGTCCATGTCCTGCTCGGCGGCGGCCATGACGCCTGGCCAGCGCAGCACGTCGACCGGGTTGAGCTGGCCCTGGCCCGCCTCTTTCATTACCCAGTTGGCGCTGTCGATGATGAGCTTGGCCAGCTCTTCATTGATGTGCAGCTGGCTGGCTGCGGCCTGAGCGGCTTCAAAACGCAGGTTGCACTCCACCTTGCCGCGCTGCAGCTTGGCGCGGAAACGCTCACGCAGTACCGGCTCCAGGCTGCGCAGTTGCTCCGGCAGGCGAATGTAGGTTTCCAGATAGCGCTGGTTGACCGAACGAATTTCCCAAACGGCTGTGCCCCAGTCGCCCTTGAATTCCTTGCGGGCGTAGGCGGTCATGCTGTGAATCATTGATTGTTCCGGGCTTGATGAAGTGTGCGGCCAGTATACTCAGCCCGGCCCTGCTCGTCAGCCGATGCCGAGGTTTTAGCGGCTGATATTTGGGGCGGGATCACTTATAATCCCCCGCCAATTTGAGCCAGCCCAGAGGTCCGTTCCATGTCACGTCCAAGCGATCGCAGTGCCGCGCAACTTCGCCCGGTTACCATTACCCGCAATTTCACCAAACATGCAGAAGGCTCAGTGCTGGTGGAGTTCGGTAACACTCGCGTGCTCTGCACCGCCAGCGTTGACACCAGCGTGCCGCGCTTCCTGAAAGGGAAGAACCAGGGCTGGGTGACTGCCGAATACGGCATGCTGCCGCGCTCCACTCACTCCCGGATGAACCGCGAAGCGGCCTCCGGCAAGCAGAGTGGCCGTACTCTGGAGATCTCCCGTTTGATCGCCCGCTCCCTGCGCGCGGCGGTAGACCTGACTGCGCTGGGCGAGCACTCCATCACAGTTGACTGTGACGTGCTGCAAGCCGATGGCGGCACCCGCACTGCTTCCATTACCGGTGCCTGCGTGGCGCTGGTGGATGCGCTGAACTGGATGGTCGAGAAGGGCATGATCAAGCAGAGCCCGCTCAAGCAGATGATCGCCGCCGTATCCGTCGGCATGTATCAGGGCGAAGCCATCTGCGATCTGGAATACATCGAAGACTCCGCCGCC
This sequence comes from Aeromonas sp. PI_26, assembly GCF_027854445.1. Taxonomy (NCBI): domain Bacteria; kingdom Pseudomonadati; phylum Pseudomonadota; class Gammaproteobacteria; order Aeromonadales; family Aeromonadaceae; genus Aeromonas; species Aeromonas sp. PI_26. The sequence goes on along the minus strand of NZ_JAJNOE010000011.1, from coordinate 130,131 downwards.
GAGACCGACATGAACGTGGTGATGACCGAAGATGGTCGCATCATCGAGGTGCAGGGCACCGCGGAGGCCGAGCCCTTCACCCACGAAGAGCTGCTGGAGATGCTGGCGCTCGCCAAGGGCGGCATCGCCGACATCATTGCGCTGCAGAAGCAGTCGCTCTCCTGATTTTAAAAACGCGGCATTGACCGCGTTTTTTTATACCCCCACACAAGACAACGACAAGCCAAGCAAGGAGCCAGAATGAAAGCCTACCAGCGTCAATTTATCGAGTTCGCCCTGGAGAAACAGGTCCTCAAATTCGGTGAATTTACCCTGAAATCCGGTCGTAAAAGCCCCTACTTCTTCAACGCCGGTCTGTTCAACAGTGGCCGCGATCTGGCCCGTCTCGGCCGCTTCTATGCCGCCGCCCTGATGGATGCCGGTATCGAGTTTGATGTGCTGTTTGGCCCGGCCTACAAGGGGATCCCCATCGCCTCCGCCACCGCCGTGCAACTGGTGGAGCAGCACGATGTGGATGTGCCCTGGTGCTTCAACCGCAAGGAGGCCAAGGATCACGGCGAGGGTGGCAATCTGGTGGGCAGCCCGCTCAAGGGGCGCATCATGTTGGTGGACGATGTCATCACCGCCGGCACCGCCATCCGCGAATCCATGGATCTGATCCAGGCCAACGGCGCCTCGCTGGCGGGAGTGCTGATCGCGCTGGACCGTCAGGAGAAGGGCAAGGGCGAGCTCTCCGCCATTCAGGAGGTGGAGCGTGACTACGGCGCCCACATCATCGCCATCATCCAGATGAGCGACCTGATCCAGTATCTGGAAGAGAAGCAGGCCGAGCAGCCGGAGCTGGCCGAGCAACTGGTTGCCATGAAGGCTTACCGCGCCCAGTACGGTATCTGAGTCACCGCTCACACCGCACAATAGCTGAATGCGGCGCCCGTTTGTTCTCTGGCAGCAAACGGGCGCCGTTTTTTTCATCTGCAAAAAGTGGATCATGTGGCTTGAGCTTGCCCTTACAGTAAAGGTTAGGGTTTGCCTGTCGGCGTTTTGTGGTGCCGACGGGTTCCGGGGAGGAACAACATGACCACTCATCTTCAACCACCCATTCATCTGCAGTTGCCGCTCAGTGGCATGAGCTGCGCCAACTGCGCCAGCCGCATCGCGACCAGCCTCAACAAACTCGACGGGGTATCGGCCACCGTCAACTTCGCGCTGGAGCAGGCGGCCATCGAGCTGGCCAGCCCCGACCGTTTGCCTGCGGTGCTCGACAGCATCAAGAGTCAGGGTTACGACTACGGCAGCGAGACCTTTTTGTTCCAAATTACCGGCATGACTTGTGCCGGTTGTTCGGCTCGACTGAACAAGATGCTGGCCGCACTGCCCGGCGTTATCTCGGCCGAGGTCAACTTCTCCATCGAACAGGCCCGGATTGTGCTGGTACCCGGGATGCAGACCCCGGCCGCTTTGCGCGAGCAGATCGAAGCGCTCGGCTTTGGCGCCCAGCTGGCACAAGGCTCGGCCAGCGGTCGCCGCCAGCAGTTGCTGGAGCGGGAAGTGCAGGAGGCCGCCAGCGCCCGTCAGGCGCAGACCCGGGTCATCGTCTCGGCTTTGCTGACCCTGCCGCTGCTGGTTGGGATGCTGGCCATGGCCGGTCTGCTGCCTTGGCATCTGCCCGTCTGGCTGGAGCTGCTGCTCGCCACCCCGGTGCAGTTCTGGATCGGCGCCCGCTTCTATCGCGGTGCCTGGCTCGCCATCAAGAACCGCGCAGCCAATATGGATGTGCTGGTGGCTACCGGCACCAGCGCCGCCTACTTCTACAGCCTCTATCTGTTGTTGACGCTGGGGATGGCCGCCAGCGGCAAGCTCTATTTCGAGGCGAGCGCCATCATCATCACCCTGATCTCCCTCGGCAAGTTGCTGGAAGCTCGGGCCAGACGCAGCACCCAGTCCGCCATTCGCGAACTGATGGCGCTGCGGCCGGAAACTGCCACTGTCTGGCGTGGCGAGAGCTGGCAGAGCGTCGCCATCGACGAGGTGCTGCGCGGCGATCGGCTGCGGGTGCTGGTGGGGGAGCGGGTGCCGGTGGACGGCAGAATCGTGAACGGCGCCAGCGAACTGGACGAGTCGATCCTCACAGGCGAGAGCCTGCCGGTGCCGCGCGATGAGGGCGACTGGGTGCTGGGCGGTGCCATCAACCGCTCCGGCGTCCTAGAAATTGAAGCCACTACGGTGGGGGAGGATTCCAGCCTCAGCAAGATCATCGCGCTGGTGGAGAGCGCCCAGATGGGCAAGGCCCCGCTGCAACAGCTGGTGGACAAGGTCTCCGCCGTGTTCGTGCCGGTGGTGATGGCCATCGCCCTCTTCACCCTGCTGGCGTGGTACGCCATCGGCAACGATTTCGGTCAGGCACTGCTGGCGGCGGTGGCGGTGCTGGTGATCGCCTGTCCCTGTGCGCTGGGGCTGGCAACGCCGGCGGCCATCGTCACTGGCACCGGCGTCGCGGCGCGTCACGGCATTCTGATCAAGGATGTGGATACCCTGCAGAAGGCCCACGCCATCAAGGCGCTCATCTTCGACAAAACCGGCACACTCACTCAAGGCAAGCCGGTGCTGGCGAGCTGGAGCGGCAATGACGAGCAACTGCGCCTCGCTGCCGCCCTGCAGCAGGCGAGCGAACACCCGCTGGCGCTGGCCATGCGCGAGGCAGTCGGCAGCGGGGTGGCACTGCCTCAGCCGGAGGCGGTCGAGGTGCGGGTCGGTGCCGGCATAGTCGGTCAGGTGGCGGGCCACAGTGTCGCCATCGGCAATGGTTCCCTGCTGGCCCAGCTCGAGATTGAAATGCCGCAACAGGATGAACAAGCCGCCGATGGGGCGACCCGGGTTTGGGTTGCCGTTGATGGCACGGTCGCCGGCATCGCGGCACTGGCCGATACCCTGCGTCCCGAGAGCACGGAAGCCATCGCCACCCTGCGCCAGCGCGGTATCGCCAGCTGGCTGGTGAGTGGCGATGCACCGGCGCCGGTGGCCTATATCGCCGCCAAGCTGGGGCTGGACGGAGCCTTTGACTCCGTGTTGCCTGCGGGCAAGGTGGAGAAAGTGGAGGCGCTGCGGGGGCAAACCCGCGGGCTGGTGGCGATGGTGGGGGATGGAGTGAACGACGCCCCGGCGCTGGCGGCGGCGGATGTCGGTATCGCCATGGGCTCCGGCTCCGATGTGGCGATGGAGACTGCTTCCATCACCCTGATGCGATCCGACCCGCGGCTGGTGGCCGATGCCATCGACATCTCGGCGGCGACCTGGCGCACCATACAGCAGAATCTGTTCTGGGCCTTCGTGTTCAATATCATCGGCATTCCGCTGGCGGCGCTGGGCTACCTGAGCCCCGAGCTGGCGGGGGCGGCCATGGCCCTGAGCAGCATTACCGTTTTGAGCAATTCCCTGTTATTGAAACGCTGGCAGCCCAGGGCGGCGCACGGGCCAGCATCCAACCCGATCAGTAAGGAGGCATAAATGAACATCAGCAAGGTTGCCAAGGCCACAGGGCTGACCGCCAAGACCATCCGTTATTACGAGAGCATTGGCCTCATCACAGCCCCGGTACGCAGTGACAACGGCTATCGCAGTTACACCGAGGGGGCGTTGCGGGAGTTGCGTTTCGTCAAGCGGGCGCGGGAGACCGGCTTCAATCTGGAGGAGTGTCAGGAGCTGCTGGCGCTCTATCGGGATGAACACAGAACCAGCGCCCAGGTGAAGAAGCTGGCGCAGGAGAAGATCGTCGATCTGCGCTCCCGCATCGCCGGGTTGCAGGCCATGCTTACCTCCCTGGAAGGGTTGGTTTGCTGCTGCCACGGGGATGAAAATCCCGAGTGCCCGATCCTCGACGAATTGGAGAAGGGGTGAGCAAGGACTCACCTGCCAGCGCAGAAGAAATCGTTGTTGATTGATTAACTTCTTAATAAGCGGCGCTTTATTGTTGCGGGTCAGGGGGTAATGGTAGACTGCTCGGCTCTTGTACAGGAGTACTCAGTTGACCCAGAGTGTGACACGCCAGGTTAAGCAGGCCATTATGGCCCAGCTCTATACCCATGCATCGTTCAGTCTCCCCTGTTTGGGCGTGTTGGCATTTGGCTGGAGTCTGCTGTTTCACGACTATCTACCCGCCATCGAAGCGCTCGGTTGGCTGGCAGGCACTTTCCTGTGGCTGCTGGGTCGGGGCTGGCACCTGCGCTGGCGCCGAGCCCGCCTGCACCAGACACCGCTGCCAGTGCTGGAGCGGGAGCTCTTTATCGGAGCCACCATCACCTCCATCATCTGGGCTCTCGGGGTGCTGCTCTACATGGACAAGCTGCCCGATACCTACCGGGCCGCCATGATGATGCTCTCCAGCCTCATTCTTACCGGCAGCGCCATCATGCTGTTTGGCAGCCGCCGCACCCTCTATGGTTCCGCCCTGCCGCTGGGCATGGCGATGCTGTTCGAGCTGGGCAATGGCAACGAGCAGGAGCGGATCGTCTCCTGCATGCTGGCCGGCTATCTGTTTGTCTTTCTGCCAACTCTGTTGCGCCGGATGCGGCGAGATCAGATCGCCTCGCTCCACCACCGTTTCTCCAACGCCGAACTGGTGGCCGAACTGAAGGCGGTCTCCGAGCATTTGCGTCTCACCTCCCGCCTCGACGGCCTGACCGGCATCGCCAACCGCGCCCATCTCGACGACTCTCTGGAGCGGGCTTGGCGGCGCTGCCATCGCGCCCGGGCGCCGTTGTCGCTGGTGCTGGTGGATGTGGATTACTTCAAGCAGTTCAACGATCTTTACGGCCATCAGCTGGGGGATGACTGCCTGCAACAGGTGGCGGGGCTGCTGGCCGAGGTGGAGCGGCGCGAGGACGATCTGGCGGCCCGTTACGGGGGGGAAGAGTTTGCCTTGCTGCTGCCCTGCACCGGCATGCAGGGGGCACTGCAGGTGGCGGACAATGTCCGGCAGGCACTCAAGGAGCTGGCCATCCCGCACCAGAAGTCACTGGTCTCCGGTCGGGTCACATGTAGTTTTGGTGTTGCGACACTGATACCGGACAACAGCATGAAAATCGCCGATTTGATCCAAAAAGCGGATGCGGCACTCTATCAGGCCAAGCATAATGGGCGGGATCGAATCGAAGTAGCCTTGATGGGTAAGGTTGCCTGAATTTAACGTGACAGATTAAAGAGGTTGTCTATGCAATGTCATCGTATCGAAGAGCTGCTGGAGTTGTTGCAGCCTGCCTGGATCAAGGAACAGGATCTCAGCCTGGTGCAGTTTGTTGCCAAACTGGCCCAAGAAGCGGGATTTGAAGGGCCTCTGTCCGAGCTGACCGACGACATGCTGATCTATCACCTCAAGATGCGGGAATCCGACAAGCAGGCGATGATCCCCGGTCTGGCCAAGGATCATGTGCCCGATTTCAAAGAGGCACTGCTCAAGGCACGCGGAATCAAGTGAATCTTTAGCGGAAGCGCATCACCTCGGGGTGATGCGCTTTTTTGTTGCCGAAAATTGCGATCCAACCCCAATATTAGATACATCTAATCCACACAATTAGCATGCTGTTTAAGATATAATCCGCTCCATAACAAATAAGGGAGCGATGTCTTGCAATGGCCGACCACGATAAAATCGATATCAAGGACGTCACCGACAAGGGCGTAACCGGGACCTTCAACCCCAATACGTTCAAAGCCAGCGACGACAGATTCAACCCGGGTAACCGCATCTATGTGCGGGCCCAGAAAGGGTATTGGCAGCGGATGCGCAAGGCCATGGGCTGGTTCTTTGTGGCGCTGTTCGTGCTGCTGCCCTGGCTGCGTTACGACGGGCGACAGGCGGTGCTGTTCGACCTCGGTCACCAGCAGTTCCATATCTTTGGCGCCACCATCTGGCCGCAGGATCTGACCCTGCTCGCCTGGCTCTTCATGATCGCCGCCTTCGGACTCTTCTTTATTACCACCTTCCTCGGTCGGGTCTGGTGTGGCTATCTCTGCCCGCAGACGGTCTGGACCTTCATGTTCATCTGGTTTGAAGAGAAGCTGGAGGGGCCCGCCAACAAGCGGCGCAAGCTGGACGAGGCGCCCTGGAGCGGCGAGAAGCTGGCTCGCAAAGGGGCCAAGCATCTGGCCTGGCTGGCGATCTCGCTGGTGACCGGCCTGACCTTCGTCGCCTACTTCCAGGATGTGACTGAACTGGTGCCGGACCTCTTCACCCTGCAGGCCAGTGGATGGGTGCTGTTCTGGGTGATCTTCTTCACCATCATCACCTACGGTAACGCTGGCTGGATGCGTGCCATCATGTGTATCCACATGTGCCCCTATGCCCGCTTCCAGTCCGCCATGTTCGACAAGGACACCTTCATCGTCGGCTATGACACCAAGCGTGGCGAGACCCGTGGCGCCCGCTCCCGCAAGGCAGATCCCAAGGCGATGGGGCTGGGCGACTGTATCGACTGCGATCTCTGCGTGCAGGTCTGCCCGACCGGTATCGATATCCGCGATGGCCTGCAGTACGAGTGCATCAACTGCGGCGCCTGCGTCGATGCCTGCGACCAGACCATGGAGCGGATGGGCTACCCGAAAGGGCTCATCAGCTACACCACAGAGCACAAGCTGGCCAACGACTCCACCCATGTGGCTCGGCCCAAGTTGATCGGTTACGGGCTGGTGATGGCGGTGATGCTGGGGGTGTTTGTCTACAACGCCATGTCCATCATGCCGATGGGGCTCGATATCCTGCGGGATCGCAACCAGCTGTTCCGCGAAAACAGCGAGGGGCTCATCGAGAACACCTACACCCTCAAGATCCTCAACAAGACCCTGCAGTCCCAGACCTACCAGCTGGATGTGGAGGGCTTGCCCGAGTATCAGTGGTTCGGCCCCCGTGAAGTGACCCTGAAGGCGGGCGAGATCTACACCCTGCCGGTCAGTCTGGCGGTCGATCCTTACAACCTGAAACGGCCGGCGCTGGATATCCAGTTCGTGCTGAAACGGGAGGGTGCGGCGCCCGATGACAGCAAGGGCAACCTGCGCCAGGGCAGCAAGTTTATCAGCCGCTTGTAACTGCGTGTGGCTGCGGGCGGGGCGTGACAACTGTCCGGTCACCAGCGAGCACGGCAATGCCGATCAGTAGTGATAGAATGGGGCGCAACGGCGCCCCTTTCTTATGGTGGATGACATGCGTTTCAACTATTCCGACCTCAATCCCGACCTCATCATGGATGCGCTCGATCTCAGTGGCCTGCGGCTCGACTCCGGCCTTATCGAGCTCAACAGCTACGAAAACCGGGTCTACCAGTTTCAGGATGAGGATCGTCGCCGCTATGTGGTGAAGTTCTACCGTCCCGGCCGCTGGAGCAGGGCCCAGATCCTCGAGGAGCACGAGTTTGCCACCCGTCTCGCCGAGGCTGAGATCCCGGTCGCCGCACCGCTCGCCTTCGAGGGCGAGACCCTGCTGGAGCACGAGGGCTACCCCTTTGCCATCTGGCAGAGCGTCGGTGGCCGCCAGTTCGAGGTGGATAATCTCGACCAGCTTGAGTGGGTGGGGCGTTTCCTCGGTCGCATTCATCAGATCGGCGCCAGCAAGCCGTTTCATCATCGGGTGCGGCTCGATGTGGAGAGCATGCTGCACGAACCGCGTCAGCTGCTGGCGTCTGGCGAGTGGCTGCCAAGCGGGCTGGCGAAGCAATTCTTCGGGGTGCTGGACGAGCTGATTAAACATGTCAGCGATGCCATGACCCTGGATGTGGCGCAGATCTCCCTGCATGGCGATTGCCACCCGGGCAACATCCTCTGGCGCGATGGCCCCATGTTTGTCGACCTCGATGATTGCCGCACCGGCCCCGCGATTCAGGATCTCTGGATGATGCTGAGCGGCGAGCGCCACGAGCAGCAGATCCAGCTCGATACCCTGCTGGCGGGCTACGAGGAGTTTATGGAGTTCGACTCGCGGGAGCTGGCGCTGATCGAGCCGCTGCGGGCGATGCGCATCGTCCACTACATGGCCTGGCTGGCACGGCGCTGGGAAGATCCCGCCTTCCCCCGTCACTTCCCCTGGTTCAATACCGATCACTACTGGCGCCAGCAGATTGCGACCCTGCACGATCAGCTGGAGGCGCTCAAGGCACCACCGCTGAACCTGATGCCAAACTGGTGAAATTGAAGGGATCTTGCGTGGCAAGAGGGACTCGATCTCCGGCCCTGACCATTGACGTCAGCATGGCGAAACAATAGGCTTGGCACTGCTTCGGTTCGCCGGGCGTGCCTCACAGTGATCCCTTAACAGGAAACATCATGAAAAAAGTTCTATTTTTCCTTGCTGCCATGCTGATGATCCCCATGGTTCACGCCGCCCCCGAGTTCAAGGAAGGCGTCAACTACGATGTGGTCAAACAGACTGGCAGTGCCCAGCCGGAAGTGATGGAGTTTTTCTCCTACTACTGCCCGCACTGCGCTACCTTCGAACCGATCGTTGAACAGTTGAAGGCCGGGTTGCCAGAGGGTGTGCCCCTCAAGAAGAACCCGGTTGCCTTCCTCGGCCGCGAAATGGGCCCCGAGATGCAGCGTGCCTATGCCGTTGCCAGCCTGCTCAATGCCGAAGCCAAGCTGACTCCGGCCATCTTCACCAAGATCCACACCCAGCGTCAGCCGCCGATGAGCCGTGACGATGTGAAGAAGATCTTCGTGGACAACGGCGTACCGGCTGAAGAGTTCGACGGTGCCGTCGACAGCTTCGCCGTCTCCGGCATGGTCTCCCAGTTCGATCGCAACACCGAGAGCTACAACATTCGCGGTGTACCGGCTTTCCTGGTGAACGGCAAGTACATGGTGAAGATTGAATCCATCACCTCTCAAGAGCAGTTCAACAAGCTGGTGCAGTTCCTGCTGGCCAAGAAAGACTGATACCCCTTGAGTCGATAAAAAGCCCGCCGGTGCGAACCGGCGGGCTTTTTGTTTTCTGATTGTCGGGAAGATCAGACCCCGACGTGGAACGCCTGTTTGAGGTTGCGGATAAACTCTGCATCCCGGCAGAGGGTCTTGCCCGGGCTGTCGGAGATCTTGGCAACCGGGCCGCCATTGCACTCGATCAGCTTGAAGACGATGTTCATCGGGTTGACACCGGGCAGATCGCAGGTGAGCTTGGTGCCGATGCCGAAACTGGTGTTGATGCGGCCACGGAAGTGGCGGAACAGCTGCACCGCCTTGTCGAGGTTGAGCCCGTCGGAGAAGACCAGGGTCTTGTCGGTGGGGTCGATGCCGAGCCGCTGATAGTGGCTGATCGCCTTCTCGCCCCACACGACGGGATCGCCTGAGTCGTGGCGCAAGCCCTGATAGCTGCTGGCCAGCTCGAAGTCGAAGTCCCGCAGGAAGGCATCCATGGTGATGCAGTCGGTCAGTGCGATGCCGAGATGGTCGGTGAACTCGTCCAGCCAGCTGGTGAGGGCAGCGCGCTGGCTGTGCTCCAGCGGGAAGCCGAGCTGCTGGTGCGCCTGGAACCACTCATGGGCCTGGGTGCCGACCGCGGGCAGCTTGTACTTCTGGGCCAGCATGTAGTTGCTGGTGCCGCGAAACGCCGGCAGCCGCTCCTTGAGGCGACCCACTACAGCATCCTGTACCGCGTGAGAGAAGCGGCGGCGGGTGCCGAAGTCGATGAGGTTAAACTCGCTCATCTCGTCGCTGCTCAGCTCCTTCTCCAGCTTGTCGATCTTCTGATCGAGCCGCTCCAGCGCGTGGCTGACGCCGAACTGGGGGTAGCGGAAGCGGTTGCGCATCTCGCTGATGATGGCGAGCACCGGGATTTCCCACAGGATCACATCCTGCCAGGGGCCCTCGACCCGCACATTGATGCGGCCATCCTGCTCGAACACTTTGAGCAGCGAGGCGTCGAGTGGCTTGCGGCGCAGGTGGTCGAGGTAGTCAGGGGTGAAGAAGGGACGCTCGGCCAGAAAATCGAGCTCTGGCTTGGTCAGTCGCAGGGAACCGGCGAGGCGCAGTTGCTCCTCGATCTGCCCCATCATGGGCAGCAGATCCTCTTCATTGCGGCTGTGAAACTCGGCCACCACCTCGGCATCCGGATAGCGATGGAACACCGCCTGCTGCATATGCAGCTTGTAGGCGTCGGTGTCGAGCAGGCTGGTAAGAATCGGTGGCATATCAGGCTCCCCGCAGGCGAGCGAACGCCAGTTGCATAGTTAAATTGCAGGAGCCGCTATCGGATAGGCTGGTGAGGATTGCGGGCATATCAGGCGTCCAGCAGGCGTTGTACATCGATCAGGGTCTGGGCCAGTTCGGCCCCTGCCTCGATCATCTGGGTGTGGGCGCTGGCAACCGTCGCGGGGGCGATGCCACGGCAGGCATCGAGATGGACGATTACCCGGAAACCGGCGCGGCGCAGTTGCAGCACGCTGGTTTTGACACAGTAGTCGGTGGCGAGGCCGCCGACCAGTACGGTATCGACCTGGCGGGCTTGCAGGAATTCGATGAGTCCGGTGCTGCGCCGTTCGGCCAGGTCGTGGAAGCAGGTGCCGTAGGGATGGAGATCCGGTTCGACCCCCTTCCAGACGAAGAAGTCATAGTCGATGGGGGCGGGCAGGCCGTCGAGCAGCTCAAAGCCCTTGCTGCCCGGTACGCAGTGCACCGGCCAGGTGAGGTCTGCATTGGGCAGGTCCAGCGGCAGCAGCATGCCGGCGGGGTCAGAGACGGCCCAGTCGGCATTGGCGGGGTGAGAGTCTTTGCTGCCGATCCGCAGCGTGGCGAGGGTGGCCTGAGCGTTTAGCGCAGCCACAATATCATCACCGCCCGCGACGGGCAGTTCGTTCGGGCAGAGGGGGGTAAAGCCCTTCTGCGCATCAATATCCAGGCTGGCGACGGTTCCCATGATTGGCTCCTGCACATACTATTCGTGTGATATTATCTACCAAACATTAATGGAAGGCGAGCAGGGCGATCGGCATGCTGAGAATGAGTCTGGATATGGTGGTGCTGCGGTTGCATGAGGAGCGGCTCGAACTGCTGCTCGAGACCCGCGATCGCCCCCCCTTTGCCCACTGCTGGCAACTGCCTGCGCTGCGCATCGATGAGACCCGGGATCGGGATCTGGATGCCGCCCAGCGCCGTCTGCTGGCGGAGTGGGGGCTCGGTCACTGCTACAGCGAGCAGGTCTGCACCCTCGGCAATCTGGAGCGGGATCCCCGCGGCTGGTCCACGACCTTGGTCTATCTCTGTCTGGTTGATCCGGAAGTGGAAGCGATCCACGGTTGCTGGCATCCGCTCGCCAACCTGCCGGGGCTGAGCCTCGCCTTCGACCATGTCCAGCTCATCGCCAAGGGGCTGGAGCGGTTGCGGATCAAGAGCCGCTACAGCACCCTGCCACTGCAACTGCTGGGGCCCGAGTTCACCCTATCCGAGGTGCAGCGCGCCTTCGAAATCATCCTGCAGACTCCCATGAATACGGCGGCATTTCGCAAGCGGATCCATCGCGCCGACATTCTGGTGGATACCGGCCGCAAGCGCACCGGCAAACAGCGTCCTGCCATCCTCTACCGGCTGGAGAGCCCCTGCTGCGTGATGTTCGATCAGGTGATGCATGGAGCGGAAGCATGAGTGAGACCGGCGTGCACAAGGTGCTGGTGAGTGCCTGCCTGCTGGGTCAGCCGGTGCGTTACGACGGCCAGAGCAAGGGGATCGTCAGCGACTGGCTGAGTGCGCTGGGTGCCGAGGGGCGGGCGCTGGCCTTCTGCCCCGAAGTGGCGGGCGGTTTGCCGACCCCGCGCCCTCCTGCCGAGCGACAGGGCGAACGGGTAGTGACGGCAAGCGGAGTGGATGTGACAGCCGAGTTTGATTGCGGCGCCGAGCTGGCGCTGGAAATCTGTCAGACGCAGGGCATTCGCTTCGCCCTGCTGAAAGAGGGGAGCCCCTCATGTGGCAGCGGCCGTATCTATAACGGCCGCTTTGAAGGGGTTTCTGTGGCGGGCGAGGGCAAGACTACCGCCCTGCTACGCCGCCACGGTATTGCCGTTTTTTCCGAAGATCAGTTGGTCGAGTTGGCCTCGGCACTCTCTTTGGATTCCTCCCCGGATTTGGCGGCAACCGGCAGCGGCGCCTGACCGCTCTGCCACCCCTCCAGCACCTCGTCCTTCTCCTGCCAGCGCTGGTTTAGCCACTCCTGAAAACCGCGCTTGAACTGCTTGTCGTTGAAGTAATCTCCTATCAGCTGCTCATTCACCGGCAGCTCCTCAATCCGCACCTGAATGCGTTTTACCCGTCCCATCAGGAAGTCCTTGAACGGGGTCTCGGCGTTGTCCGGATAGCGGATGGTGACATTGATCAGGCTGTCGAACTGCTCGCCCATGGCCGCCAGTGTAAAGGCCAGTCCTGCCGCCTTGGGCGGCATCAGGTGACGATAGCGGGAGCGGGCCGCATCCCGTTTCTGCTCGGTGAAGCGGGTCCCTTCCACGAAGTTGATGACGGTAGTAGGGATGTGGCGAAACTTCTCGCAGGCGTTGCGGGTGGTCTCGATATCCTTGCCGCGCAGGTGCGGGTTCTTCAGCAAAAACTCCCGTGAGTAGCGACGCATAAAGGGCATATCGAGCCCCCAGCAGGCGAGCCCCAGCAGCGGGATGTAGATCAGCTCGTGCTTCATGAAGAACTTGGGCGCCGGCAGCCTATCGCGGAACAGGTGGCCGAGCACCACGATATCGGTCCAGCTCATATGGTTGCTGATGATGAGATACCAGCCATCCTTGCGCAGCTTGGTATTGTCCTCCACCTGCCAGTCAATACGGGTGGTGAGGCGGATCACCAGCGCATTGCAGGCAAGCCACAGTCTCATGAGGCGGTTGTTGAGGCGGCTGCAGGCGCGGCCAAAGGCCGGGATCGGCAGTACTAGTTTGGCCAGCGACACCAGCAGGATCAGGCTGGCGCACAAGGCGGTGAAAAGGATGGTCAGGCCCGCGCTGATGATCAGCACCAGCGGGCCGGGAAGCAGGGATAGCATGAATGTTTACTGCGCCTTGGTTGCCAGCAGTTGGCTCAGGGTCTGGTCCTTTTCGTGCCAGATCCCGTTCAACCACTGTTGAAACTCTTGTTGGAACTCGGGGTCATTGAAGTAATCCCCCACCAGCTTGCGGTCGATCGGCAAATAGCGGACCTGAACCTTGATTTGCCTGACCCGGCCACACATGAAGTCCCAGTAGCTGGGGATGCCGTCCGGATAGGCGATGGTGACATCCACCAGTTGATGCAACTGGTCACCCATGGCTGCCAGGGTAAAGGCGATGCCGCCTGCTTTCGGTTGGAGCAGGTGACGATAGGGCGAACCCTGCTTCTGATGTTTGCCCTTGGTGAAGCGGGTGCCTTCGACGAAGTTCATCACACTCACCGGAATGTGGCGGAACCTGGCACAGGCTTTACGGGTTGTTTCAATGTCTTTTCCCTTCAGATGGGGATGCTTTTCCAGAAATTTCCTGGAATATCGCCGCATGAAGGGGAAGTCGAGCGCCCACCATGCCAGACCGAGAAAAGGTACCCAAATCAGCTCTTTCTTGAGGAAAAACTTCAGGAAGGGGATTTTTTGGTTAAAAACCCGCTGCAGTACCAGTATGTCGACCCAGGATTGATGGTTGGCAATCACCATATACCACTCATTCCGGTGCCCTTTGTCCACTCCGACCACCTCGAAAGGGGTTTTGATGATGGTTTTCTGGATCAGATTGTTGAAACCGATCCAGCAGCTGGCACAGCCATCGAGCAGCCAGTTGCAGAGGGTGCGCCACCCCTTGAGGGGGAGCAGGAGCTTGAGCAGACCCAGCGAGAAGATGGGGACAAACCAGAAGAGGGTGTTGAAAAAATAGAGCAGGGTGGAGAGGCTGCCGCGCAGTCGCTCTGTCAGCTTGTTGGGCATGAGTCGGGTCCGTCTTGCTGTCGATAAAGGGCCATCAAGTGGTCAGATCTGTGGCCATAATATCAGCCGATTGCCCGTGAGACCATTCAGAGCCGTTATGGGGTCGGACTCACCCTTTCCCTTCTGTCAGCTGCTGCGCAGTCGCGACAGCAGCCGGTCCATGGCGCGATAACCGAGCGCCTCGATAAGATGCTCCTTGCCGATGGCGGGTTGCCCGGCCAGATCGGCGATGGTGCGTGACACCCGCAGGATGCGATGCCAGGCCCGGATGCTGAGCCCCAGCTTCTGGATGGCGTTCTCCAAAAATTCGGCATCTTGCGGTGATAGGCGGCAAATATCCTCTATCTCACGGCTATCCAGCAGGTTGTTGAGCTTGCCGTTGCGACTCAGCATGCGCTCCCGTGCCACCAGTACCCGATCGCGGATCTGCTGGCTCGACTCCCCCCGCTCCGCCTTGCCGGTCAGGCTCCCCTTGGGTAGCAGTGGCACTTCCACAGTCAGATCGAAGCGGTCGAGAAAGGGGCCGGAGAGCTTGCCGAGGTAGCGCAAGATCTGATCCGGGCTGGAGCGGGTCTGGCCGTCGCCATAGTGGCCACAGGGGCTGGGATTCATGGCGCCGACCAGCTGGAAGCGGGCGGGAAAATCCACCTGGCGGGCGGCCCGGCTGATGGTGATGTGGCCCGTCTCCAGCGGCTCACGCAGGGAGTCGAGCACCTTGCGCTCGAATTCGGGCAATTCATCCAGAAACAGCACCCCGTTGTGGGCCAGCGAAATTTCGCCGGGCCGCGGGTGGCTGCCACCGCCCACCAGCGCCACCGCTGAGGCACTGTGGTGGGGCGTGCGATAGGGTCTGTGGTGCCAGTGACCGGCGCGCGGGGTGAGGCCACCGATGGAGTGGATTGCGGCGGTCTGCTGCGCCTCCTGCTCGCTCAGCGGCGGCAAGATGCCGGGCAATCGGCTCGCCAGCATGCTCTTGCCGGTGCCGGGCGGGCCGATGAACAGCAGGTTGTGGCTGCCGGCGGCGGCGATCTCCAGCGCCCGCTTGGCCTGTGACTGGCCGATCACATCCTGCAGGTCCGGCACATCTGGCAGGCTCTCCGCGCTTTGGGGATCCGGCAGCGGCAGTTCGTACTGGCCTGCCAGCCAAGCTGTGACGGCCAGCAGCTGATGGGCGGTGCGCACCTCGGCATCCTGAATGAGAGAGGCTTCCGGGCCGTTCTCTCGCGGTACCAGCAGGGTGCGTCCCGCATCCCGGCAGGCGAGTACGGCAGGCAGTACCCCGAGTACGGGACGAATTTCGCCTGTCAGGGCCAACTCCCCTAAAAATTCGTGATCGAGCAGATATTTTGCCGGTATCTGCTTGGAAGCGGCGAGAATGCCGATAGCGATAGCCAGATCGAAGCGGCCTCCCTCCTTGGGCAGATCGGCGGGGGCCAGATTGACGGTGATGTGTTTGCTCGGGAACTCGAAATTGCCGTTGAGCAGGGCGCTGCGCACCCGATCCCGCGACTCCTTCACCGAGGTTTCCGGCAGGCCGACCATGTTGAAGGCGGGCAGGCCGTTGGAGAGGTGAACTTCCACTGTAACTTGCGGGGCCGCGATCCCGAGGCTGGCACGGCTATAAACCACAGCTAATGACATAAATCCCGTCCTTGAGTTGATATATGTTCTGACTAACTGCTTGTTGTTGGTTTTTTATTCCAGAGTTCCGGCTGAGGAATAGCCAAAATCAGTGGGTTGTCACAGAAAAAAGGCTTGCCCAATAAAAATCACCGTGCTAGTTCTAATAGCCATTCGCGGTAGAAACCGCCCCAATTTCACAGGATTTCCGGTTGTAACTATGAACATGGCCTCCCGTTTCGTCAGCATTATTGTGGTCCTAGTGGTGATTATTATCTCACCGCTCGGGGCTCGTTTAGCTGCACGGAACAAGGGATAGACCCACCACCGGACAGAACGAAACAAGCGACCCCCGAGCCTCACAGCTCGGGGGTTTTTTTTCGACCAAAGGACAGGATTTTCCACATGAACGGCGCGCAGTTTTTGGTACAGGCTCTCAAGAAACAGGGTGTGACCCAGGTGTTTGGTTACCCGGGCGGGGCCATCATGCCGGTCTACGATGCTCTGTATGACGGTGGTCTGGCCCATCAGCTCTGCCGCCACGAGCAGGGTGCCGCCATGGCCGCGGTCGGTTATGCTCGCGCCTCCGGTCAGGTGGGGGTCTGCATCGCTACTTCCGGCCCCGGCGCTACCAATCTGGTAACCGGTCTGGCGGAGGCGCTGCTCGATTCGGTGCCGCTGGTGGCCATCAGCGGTCAGGTGCCCTGTTCCGCCATCGGCACCGATGCGTTTCAGGAGGTCGACGTGCTCGGCATGTCCCTCTCCTGTACCAAGCACTCCTTCATGGTGACCGATGCCGCCGATCTGGGGCGGGTGTTGGCAGAGGCTTTCGCTATCGCCACCGAAGGTCGCCCCGGCCCTGTGCTGATCGATCTCCCCAAGGATGTGCAACTGGCCGCGGTGCCTGCCCAGAGCCCGCTGTTTGCAGTGGAAGAGCCGGAGGTGCTCAACCCCTCGGATCTGGCCGCGGCCCGCACCCTGCTGGCTGCCGCCGAGCGCCCGGTGCTCTACGTCGGTGGCGGAGTGGGCATGGCCAATGCCGAGCAGCAGTTGCGCGACTTTGCTGCCGCAACCGGCATGCCAGCGGTCACCACCCTCAAGGGGATTGGCGCGCTCGACCCCGACAGCGCCGTTTACCTCGGCATGCTCGGCATGCACGGTACCAAGGCGGCCAACTATGCGGTGCAGCAGTGCGATCTGCTGCTGGTGGTGGGTGCCCGTTTCGACGACAGGGTGACCGGCAAGCTGGAGGAGTTCGCCCCCGAAGCGAAGGTGATCCATCTCGATGTGGATGCCGCCGAGTTCGGCAAGCGCCGCGCCGCCGAGGTGGGGATCACCGCGGATCTCAAACAGGTGCTGCCGCGCCTCGCCATGACTCTCGACATCGCCCCCTGGCGTGAACACTGCGCCGCCATGGCCCGCGAATATGCATTTCGCTACGACCACCCGGGTCAGGCCATCTACGCCCCGGCCCTGCTCAAGCAGCTCTCTGCCCGGCTGCCGGAGAGCAGCGTGGTGGCCTGCGATGTGGGTCAGCATCAGATGTGGGTGGCCCAGCACATGCGTTTCACCAGCCCGCGCAACCACCTCTCCAGCGCCGGTCTCGGCACCATGGGTTTCGGCCTGCCTGCCGCCATCGGGGCCAAGATGTCGCGCCCGGAGGATGAAGTGGTACTGGTGAGCGGTGATGGCTCTTTCATGATGAACGTGCAGGAGCTCGGCACCATCCGCCGCGCTCAGCTCAAGGTGAAGATGGTGCTGCTGGATAACCAGCGCCTCGGCATGGTGCGCCAGTGGCAGGAGCTGTTCTTCGACGGCCGCTACAGCGAGACCATCCTCTCCGACAACCCCGACTTCGTCGCCCTGGCTGCTGCTTTCGGCATCCCCGGCGAGACCATCACATGCAAGGAGCAGATAGCCGGAGCCCTCGATCGCCTGCTGGCAAGCGAGAGTGCCTATCTGCTGCATGTGGCTATTTCAGAGGAAGAAAACGTCTGGCCCCTGGTTCCGCCGGGAGTCGCCAACCACCAGATGATGGAGCAACGCCCATGAACCCGCACACCCTTGCACAACCAGCATTTGCACAGCACACCCTGCATATCCACGCCCAGCCCAGACCGGAAGTGATGGAGCGGGTGCTGCGGGTGGTGCGTCACCGCGGCTTCAATCTCTGCGCCCTCACTATGGAAACGAGAGCGGAGCAGGATTGCCAACAGCTGCGGATCACGGTTACTGTCGAGTCGGTGCGTCCCATCCAGCAGTTGTGGAGCCAGCTGGTGAAGCTGGTGGACGTCTCCCGGGTCGATGCACTGGAACAGCAACCCCGGATCAGAGCTTAAGGAGCCAAGCCAATGTCACAGCCTTCCCAATCCGCCACTCACCCCCAATACATCTGGTTCAACGGCAAACTGGTGCCCTGGCAGGATGCCCAGGTGCACGTAATGAGCCACGCCCTGCACTACGGCTCCTCGGTGTTTGAGGGTGTGCGTGCCTACGATACCCCCAAAGGCACCTGTATCTTCCGTCTGCAGGAGCACACCCGCCGCCTGTTCGACTCCGCCAAGATCTACTGGATGGACGTCCCCTACAGCGAGTCCGACGTGAATGAAGCCTGCCGCACCGTGGTGCGCGAGAACGGCCTGAAGAGCGGCTACCTGCGCCCGCTGGCCTTTGTCGGCAACGTGGGGCTGGGGCTGCATCCGCCGCTGGATGCCAAGGCTGACCTGATGGTGGCCGCCCTGCCGTGGGGCGCCTATCTGGGGGAAGAGGGACTGAAAAACGGGGTGGATGTCTGTGTCACCTCGTGGAACCGGCTCGCTCCCAACACCATTCCCACCGGTGCCAAGGCGGGCGGCAACTATTTGTCATCCCAGCTGATCAGCCGTGAGGCCAAGCGCAACGGCTTCGCCGAGGGGCTAGCGCTGGATGTGAACGGCTACCTGAGCGAAGGGGCGGGGGAGAACCTGTTCCTGGTGAAGAATGGCGTGCTGTTCACCCCGCCCGCTACCGCCGCCATCCTGCCCGGCATCACCCGCGACACCATCATGACGCTGGCGCGCGACTTGGGTTATGAGGTCCGCGAGCAGGCGCTGCCCCGTGAGGCGCTCTATGTCGCAGACGAAATCTTCATGACCGGCACCGCCGCCGAGGTGACCCCGGTGCGCTCGGTGGATCGGATGCAGGTGGGCGCCGGTTGCCGTGGCCCGGTGACCGAGCAGCTGCAAAACGCCTTCTTCGGCCTGTTCAATGGCCAGACCGAGGACAAGTGGGGCTGGCTGACGCCCGTCAACGACTGATAAGAGAGGGGAGGCGCTGTGCCTCCCCGAGTCGCTTCCGGTGAGCGCTTCTCAGAGAAGCCTTCACCAGGATCGATTCCGATCCACTCGTATCATCACCGCATAACGCATCGAGCCCATATGGGCATTCAGGGAGTAGAGACATGCCGAAGTTGAGATCCGCCACCACCACCCACGGACGTAACATGGCCGGGGCCCGCGCCCTGTGGCGTGCCACCGGAATGACCGATCAGGATTTCGGCAAACCCATCATCGCCGTGGTCAACTCCTTCACCCAGTTCGTGCCGGGCCACGTCCACCTCAAGGATCTGGGCCAGCTGGTGGCCCGCGAGATCGAAGCCGCGGGTGGCGTTGCCAAGGAGTTCAACACCATCGCTGTGGATGACGGCATCGCCATGGGCCACGGCGGCATGCTCTACTCCCTGCCATCCCGGGAGCTGATCGCCGACTCGGTGGAGTACATGGTCAACGCCCACTGCGCTGATGCTATGGTCTGCATCTCCAACTGCGACAAGATCACCCCAGGGATGCTGATGGCGGCCCTGCGTATCAATATCCCGGTCATTTTTGTCTCCGGCGGCCCGATGGAAGCGGGCAAGACCAAGCTCTCCGACCAGATCATCAAGCTGGATCTGGTGGATGCCATGATCCAGGGCGCCGATCCCAAGGTCTCCGACGCCCAGAGCGAACAGGTGGAGCGCAGCGCCTGCCCCACCTGCGGCTCCTGCTCCGGCATGTTTACCGCCAACTCCATGAACTGTCTGACCGAGGCGCTTGGCCTCTCCCAGCCGGGTAACGGCTCGCTGCTGGCGACCCACGCCGATCGTGAGCAGCTGTTCAAGCTGGCGGGCCAGCGCATCGTGACGCTGGCCAAACGCTGGTATGAGCAGGATGACGAGACCGCTCTGCCGCGCAATATCGCCACCAAGGCGGCGTTCGAGAACGCCATGGCGCTCGATATCGCCATGGGCGGCTCCACCAATACCGTACTGCACCTGCTAGCGGCGGCGCAGGAGGCGGGTGTCGACTTCACCATGGCCGATATCGACCGCATGTCGCGCAAGGTGCCGCAACTGTGCAAGGTGGCGCCCTCTACCCAGAAGTACCATATGGAAGATGTGCACCGCGCCGGTGGTGTGGTAGCGATTCTGGGCCAGCTGGAAAAAGCGGGTCTGGTGCATGGGGATACCCGCACCGTGCTGGGTTGCTCCCTCGTCGAACAGCTCAATGAATATGACGTCAGCCGCCAGCCGAGTCAGGAGGTGGTGGACTTCTACCGCGCCGGCCCTGCCGGTATCCGCACCACCAAGGCGTTCAGTCAGGATTGTCGCTGGCCAGAGCTGGATCTGGACAGAGCCGAAGGCTGCATCCGCTCGCTGGACAACGCCTACAGTCAGGAGGGCGGTCTGGCGGTGCTCTCTGGCAACCTCGCTGTCAATGGCGCCATCGTCAAGACTGCCGGGGTGGATGAGGAGAACCTCACCTTCCGTGGCCCTGCCCGGGTGTTCGAGAGTCAGGAGAGCGCGGTGAACGGCATCCTCGACGGTACCGTGAAAGCGGGCGAGGTGGTGGTGATCCGCTACGAAGGGCCGAAAGGGGGCCCAGGCATGCAGGAGATGCTCTACCCCACCACCTATCTGAAATCCATGGGATTGGGCAAGGCGTGCGCCCTGATCACCGATGGCCGCTTCTCCGGCGGCACCTCGGGCCTCTCCATCGGCCACGTCTCGCCGGAAGCCGCTTCCGGCGGCACTATAGGTCTGGTGGAGGATGGCGACATCATCAGCATCAACATCCCGGCCCGCAGCATGGTGCTGGAGGTGGCCGACAGCGTGCTTGCTACCCGCCGCGTCGCCGTGGAAGCCCGTGGCTGGAAGCCGCTCGATCGTCAGCGTCAGGTCTCCTTTGCCCTGCGCGCCTATGCCATGTTCGCCACCAGCGCCGATAAAGGCGCGGTGCGCGATCGCTCAATGCTGGGGGAATAAATCATGGTCTCTGCGGCGGATTATCTACGCAAGGTGTTGCTCTCCCCCGTCTATGAGGCGGCGCGGGTCACCCCCTTGCAAACCCTGAAGAAACTCTCCGAGCGGCTCGGCAACCACGTCAGCCTGAAGCGGGAGGATCTGCAACCGGTCCACTCCTTCAAGCTGCGCGGTGCCTACCACAAGATCGCCACCCTGACCGAGGAGCAGAAAGCGCGCGGCGTCATCGCCGCCTCTGCTGGCAACCACGCGCAGGGGGTCGCCCTCTCGGCCGCCAAGCTCGGTATCAAGGCGATCATCGTGATGCCCAAGACCACGCCGGACATCAAGATCGACGCGGTGCGCCGGCAGGGAGGCAACGTCATGCTGTTTGGCAACAGCTTCGACGAGGCCTATGGCGAGAGCCGCCGCCTCTCCGAGCTGGAGGGTTACACCCTGATCCCGCCGTTTGACGACGTCGAGGTGATCGCCGGGCAGGGCACCATCGGCAAGGAGTTGCTGGAGCAGGATACCCACCTCACTCACGTCTTTGTGCCGGTGGGCGGCGGTGGGTTGGCCGCCGGGGTGGCGGTCTATATCAAGCAACTGCTGCCGGATGTGAAGGTGATCGGGGTGGAGGCGGAGGGGTCCGCCTGCCTCAAGGCGGCCATGGCGGCTGGCGAGCCGGTCAATCTGGAGCGGGTCTCGCTGTTTGCCGACGGGGTGGCGGTCAAGCGCATCGGCGAGGAGACCTTCCGCCTCTGCAACCAGTATCTGGACGAGGTAGTGACCGTCTCCAACGACCAGATCTGCGCCGCGCTCAAAGACATCTTCGACGACTGCCGTGCCATCGCCGAGCCGTCGGGGGCCCTGTCGCTGGCGGGCCTCAAGGCCTACAGCGAGCGGGAGCAAGTCAAAGGGGGGCGGATGGCGGCCATTCTCTCCGGCGCCAACGTCAACTTCCACAGCTTGCGCTACGTGTCGGAGCGCTGCGAGATTGGCGAGAAGCGCGAGGGCATGCTGGCGGTGACCATCCCCGAGCGCAAGGGGGCCTTCCTCGACTTCTGCCGTCAGCTCGGGCCGCGCATGGTGACCGAGTTCAACTATCGCTACGCCGATGCCGAGCAGGCGTCGCTGTTCGTCTCGGTGCGTCTCACCGGCGGTGATGAGGAGCTGGGTCAGATCATCGATCAGCTCGGTGGCAACGGCTACCCGGTGGTCAACATGACCGAGAGCGAGCTGGCCAAGAACCACGTGCGTTACATGATTGGCGGCCGCCCGGCCCGGCCCCTTGGTGAACGTCTCTACAGCTTCAAGTTTCCGGAGCAGCCTGGTGCCCTGATGCGCTTCCTCGAGACCTTAGGCTGTCGCTGGAACATCAGCCTGTTCCACTACCGCAACCATGGTGCCGACTACGGCCGGGTGCTCTGTGCCTTCGAGCTGCCGGACGAGGACGTAGCAGCCTTCCACGACTACCTGCGCGAGATTGGCTACGGCTGGAAAGAGGTGAGCGACGACCCCGCCTACCGGCTGTTCCTAGCCAGTTGAGCAAGGGGGCTGCAACAACTCATCAGGAGGGAGGCGTTATGCCTCCCTTTTCTATTGCTGCGTGTGGATAGGTCCACTCCGTACGACGCAACGTCATGGTTTAACTGGCAAAACAGTGTGAATAGGTACATAGGTGATTTTTACGCCGGATATTGCTGGCAAGCTCACACTCCTGATGGCTTGGTCATTTGAGGCTGCGTTCGGATGGGATACCCTGAATAGCGGAGAGGCCGCCTGACGGCTTCACACAGGGAAAGTGCGCACTCAGGCGCCCATAACGACTTATTGCAGAGGCGAAAATATGAATAAATCCATGCTTGCCGTATTGGTCAGTGGTTTGCTGGCGGCCGGTGCCGTGCAGGCCGCCGCTCAGGACAATACCTGGTATGTCGGTGGCAAGGCCGGTTGGTCCAATTACTATGGCGTTGACCACAATCAGTATGCCGAGTCGATTGCCCAGACGTTGGGTAATACCAGCGAGAACACGGATGATCTGGGTCTGGGCCTGTTCGCCGGTTACCAGCTCAACCCCAACCTGGGTTTCGAGCTGGGCTATGACTGGCTTGGCAAATACGACACCACTTCGGGCACTGGCACCAATACCCTCAATACCGAAGCCAAAGGCCAGATGATTCAGGCCACCATGAAGATCAGCTTCCCGGCAACGAATGTGCTCGATCTTTATGGCCGACTGGGCGGTGCTTATGCCTGGACGGATAGCGAGATCAGCTTCGCCAATACCAGCGAGACCGGCAAGAAGCATGGCGCCGCCTTCGTTGGTGCGCTGGGTGCCGAATATGCCATCGATCGTGACTGGGCCGCCCGTCTGGAGTACCAGTACACCACGCCGCTGGGAGATGCCTCTCTCGATCGCTCCGGTATCGAGATGGATAACGGCCTGATCTCGTTCGGGATGCTCTATCGCTTCGGTCAGCAAGGTGGCGAGGTCGTAGCACCGGCGCCCGCTCCGGCTGCCGAACCGGCCCCTGCGGTCGTGGTGGAGCCCAAGACCTTCAGCCTGAGTTCCGATGTGCTGTTCGAGTTCAACAAGGCGACCCTCAAACCGGCGGCCAATCAGGCGCTCGATGCCCTGTTCAGCCAGATTGTGGCGGCCAATCCGAAGGATGGCGTCGCGACAGTGGTGGGTTATACCGACCGCATCGGTTCCGACAACTACAACCTGACCCTTTCCGAGAAGCGGGCCCAGAGCGTGGCCAGCTATCTGGTATCCAAAGGCTTGTATGCCGACAAGGTGCGGGTCGAGGGGCGTGGCAAGGCCAATCCGGTTACTGGCAACAACTGCGCCAGCCGCTCCAAGCAGGAGCTGATCGCCTGTCTGGCACCGGATCGCCGGGTGGAAATCCATCTGGAAGGGGTCTCCCAGCCTGTCCAATAAGCAGAGCGACGGGAGCAATAAATGTAAAAACGGGAGGCTTGGCCTCCCGTTTCTTATGGGGTGTTTACGATGTCGCGCCTCAGAGCCCGAACAGCGGGCGCAGGCGGATGCCGATCAGGCTGCCAGCCAGGGCCATCAACATCCAGACCCAGCCGTGCAGGCTGCCAGAGGCGGTGCCATCGAAGAAGCCGCCGAGGTTGCAGGCGGCGTACATGGCGCCCATCCCCATCAACAGGCCGCCGATGATGGAGGCCAGACTGTTGCCGATCCGCATCGGGGCGAAGTTGCCGCCCCCGCTGATGCAGCGCGCCAGCATTGCCCCCAGAATGCCGAGCCAGAACATGCCGACCATGGGATTGATGAAGAGTGGCTGGGCCAGCTTGGGGTTGCCCTCGAACAGGCCGAACAGAGAGGCGCCGCGCAGCGCCATGTCATAGACGGCGCCGGTGATGGTCCAGGCCGAGCCGTGCAGAGCGACCACGGACGAGTTGAGCAGAGCTATGATGATGCCGCCGGTCAGCACGGTAAAGCGGCCATCGCGCCAGAACAGATTGCCGCCGCTGAAGAGGGGCTTGAGCTCGCCGGTACGCTTGAGTTCGCTGTTGCGAAACAGCAGGAACAGCGCAGCGACCAGCGCCAGGTTGAGCAGCATGCCGCTCCAGATATTGCCGGTCAAATCCTTGGCCAGCACCACATGGCTGGAGAAGGTAGCCTCCAGTTCGGGGCGGAACTGGTTGCTGATAAGGGTGCCGATGCCGTAGCAGATCAGCACCAGCCAGAAGCGGGGTTGTCCCTCGCCGCAGCAGTAAAGAGTGCCGGTGGCACAGACGCCTGCCAGCTGCATGCCGATGCCGAACAGGAAGGCACCGACGATGAAGGGAATGCCGATAGCCATCACGTTACCCACCATGGCATCGCCAAACAGGGCGTGGCTAAAAGAGAGGAAGGTGGTGAACAGCAGAATCTCGATGGCGATGGTGAGCAGGTGAACCCGTACGTAGTAGCTGTTGCGTTTGGTCAGCATCTCGCGCCAACCGAATACGATGCCGAAGCGACTGAAGGAGAGGGTGAAGCCGAAGCCGAATCCGATCAGGGCCATCAGAGCCCATTTCATACCAAAGGTGTTGCCAAGCCAGAGTAACGCTCCCCCCGCGATTACCACGATGGGGAGCGACCATTTTCGAGTCATGTCAGTTGATCCTTGCAGTTGGTTTTCAGAGGGGCGGATCCTATTCCCTCATGGAGTCTAATGCTACCCATTTAACCAGTGCAGAGAAAAAGGGGGCGCTGACTCCCGTCAGCGCCGGGGATCAATGGCGGGTGGTGTCGAGATGGAAGTGGTGAGTCTGTCTGGTCAGGATGCGGGCGTGCTGGGCGACCATGGTCGCCTCTTCGGCGGCCTGACTGGCGCTCTGGTTGGCCTCTGCCGCCAACCGCGACATCTCCCCGACCTGATGGTGGATCCCCTGCACCAGTCGGGTCTCATCGCTCATCAACTGATCGACCTGAGCGATGCGCTGGTTGATCTCCTCGCAGCTCTGCGCGATCCGGGCGACGCTCTGGCGCGCTGTCATTGTGTGAGTGACCGCTTGTTCGACCCGTGCCAGTTCGGTATCCATCTCGTTGGCGGCGCGCAGGCTGACATCCTGGATCTTGCCGATGATGGTGTTGATCTCGGTGGTGGCGCTGCCGGTGCGGGTCGCCAGCGAGCGTACTTCATCCGCCACCACGGCAAAACCTCGTCCCTGTTCACCTGCCCGCGCCGCTTCAATGGCCGCGTTCAGCGCCAGCAGATTGGTCTGCTCCGCAATATCGTGAATGGCGCCCGCCAGCCCGGCAATCTGCTGCGAGAGGCCAGCCAGATCCGAAATGGTATGGGAGACCTGCTTCACTCCCGTGACTTGCTCCCCGATCACCTGTTCCACGGTGTGGATGGCGATCGTCGCCTCTTGTGCCCGCTCTGCTGACTGCAGGGTTTGCTCCCCTACCTGATGCAGCTGGCTACCCGCCTGTTCAATGGAGTGGGTGAGCTGCTCGATGGCCTGTTCGATATGGTGGGCCGCCCCGACCTGCGCCTGACTGTCATCGGTGTGCCGTTGTGCCATGGTGGTCAGGCTGGTGGCGCGATCATCCAGCGTACTGGCGCTGCGTTGCAGGGACTCCACCAGGGTTGCCAGTTGGTCACGCATGGCCCCGATCTGGCGGATCAGCTCGCCGATGGCATCAAGGCCCGGCTCCGGCATGGGGCGGTTCAACTCCCCTTCGGCGATGGCGGCGGTGGCCTTGCCAGCGGCCAGCAGTCGCTGTTGGGTGGGGCGTCCCAGCCAGAATATGAGTCCGACCCCCAGCAGAGCGGCGCACAACAGCAGGCCGTAGCAGAGTCGGGTGGTGTTGGCGAGATGGGCCATCTGCTCGGCGGCATACTCGTTGCCGCGGATGACGGTGGCGTCCACCCCTAGCCGGTGGGCGTTATAGAGGGTGTGCAGGCGCGCCGCAATCGCGCCCGCCTGCGCCAGATCCCCCGCCTTGATGGCGGGGACAAACTTGTCGTTGAGCAACTGCCAGAACAGTTCCCCCTGCATTTTTTGCTCCCCCAGCAGCAGCTCCCTGAGGGGCTCGTTCAGGTTGCTCTCTTGCCAGAAGCGGTTACGGCCCTCGAACTCTTGCTGAAGCCGGGTGAGTGTTTGCAGCAGGTGCTCCCGCTCCTCCGGTTTGGCATGGAGCAGGGTGTAGACCTGCAACTGGGATTCGATGAGGTAGAGAGGCGGCGGCAGAATATCGGCTACCACATCCTTCCCCTGTCCCATCTGATCGGCTGCGCTCCGGACCGAATAAAGCCCGAAAAAGCTGATGGAGATCAGCGTGATAATGACCATGATCCCCAGAACCTGACCAAAAAGCAGGGATCTGTCGTGAATGTGCTTGAGCATGTTGCCTCCATTCGGCTCCGTTCATGGATAGCATAGCTCTCTGGCGGGATAGTGAGACTCGGGTGTGTTCTGTTGATGGTCAGTCGGCTTCTGGAGAAGGGGAAGTCGCAGTCTGAAAACCGCCGGTGGCACGAAAAAGAACCCCGGCTGATGAGCCGGGGTCGCTGGTGGTGAGGCTGTGTCAGGTCCGGCTTGGCGCGGCTTTGCCGCTGCGCAGCCCATCCAGACTGAACAGCACCAGCGCGCTCCAGATGCAGGCAAAGGTGAGCAGTTTGTCCATCGCCAGCGCTTCCCCATAGAGGGTGACTGCGAGGATAAACATCAGGCTGGGGCCTATGTACTGGAAGAAGCCCAGGGTGGAGAGCTTGAGCCGGGTCGCGGCGGCGGTGAAGCAGAGCAGGGGGGCCGTAGTGACGGCGCCTGCGGCGATCAGCAGCAGGTTGAGGTGCCAGTCGTTCTGGGTGAGATGGCTGGTGGGGCTGTCGGCAAAGCCCCACAGATAGATGGCCGCTGGCGGCAGCATGATCATGGTTTCGATCAGCAGACCGGTGAGGGCATCGAGGGCCAGTTTTTTGCGCACCAGTCCATAGATAGCGAAACTCGACGCCAGCACCAGCGCAATCCAGGGCAAGGAGCCAAAGGCGATAAGCTGGATGGCCACGCCGGCAAAGGCCAGCGCCACCGCCCACCACTGCAGGCGGCGCAGCTTCTCGCTCAGAAACACCATTCCCAACAGTACGTTGAACAGCGGGTTGATGTAGTAGCCGAGGCTGGCATCCAGCATATGGCCGTTGTTGATGGCCCAGATGAACAGCAGCCAGTTGCCGCCGACGGTAACCGAGGTAAACGCCAGGGTGAGCAACACTTTTGGCTGGCGCAGCACCGCCTGCACCTTGTGCCACTGGTGTCCTGCCAGGGTGAGTACCATCAGCAGCACGCAGGACCAGATCATCCGGTGGGTCAGGATCTCGGCGGCCGGGACGGCAGAGATGGTCTTGAAATAGATGGGGGCTATGCCCCAAAGGGTATAGGCGCACAGGGCGTAGATGACGCCCTGACGCTGGATCTGTTGCGGCATGCGGATGACCTTTACTGAAGCGTTGGATGCGGGAAAACATCGCAAAAAATCAGTGTAGCGATCCTTTTGCGGGGAAAGAAGCGAATAAACGAAGTTTGAGGGATAGGAGGAGGGTGGCTGGCAGGTCAGCCTTTACCACGGCGGATCTTGTCGACATCCATCAACAGCCACAACATCAGGGCAATGGCGGAGATCCAGGGGCCCCAGGTCACGTAGGCCTCGCCGTGCCCCAGCACGAAGAACAGCAGGGGCAAACCGATCACCAGAAAAAGTACGCTTCCCAGAAAAAATAGCATTTTTGTCTTTATATTTAACATGTTGGCTTTTTTATCATTATAAGGATTGAGCCCGGTGATGGAAGGCCAAAAATACAAAAGGGGGATTTCTCCCCCTTTTTGATCCGATAGTGCTGCTTTGTCGTGTTATTCCAGCTGAATCCAGGTGCTTTTCAGCTCGGTGTACTTCTCCAGCGCATGAAGTGACTTGTCGCGACCGTTACCGGACTGTTTGAAGCCGCCAAATGGCATGGTCATGTCACCGCCGTCCCAGTTGTTGACGAACACGGTACCGGCGCGCAGGGCGCGGGAACCTTTCACCGCCTTGTTGAGATCAGCCGTCCAGATCGCCGCCGCCAGCCCATAGTCGGTGTCGTTGCCCAGCGCAATGGCTTCTTCCAGCGTATCGAAGCCGGTCACCGCCAGCACAGGGCCGAAGATCTCCTCGCGGAAGATGCGCATCTGCGGGGTCACGTCGTCAAAGATGGTGGGTTCGATATAGAAGCCGCCACTCTCCATATTGGTGCGGTTGCCCCCCAGCAGCAGTTTGGCCCCCTCCTGCTTGCCAATCTCGATATAGCGCAGCACCTGCTCCATCTGGATGTGATCCACCATGGCGCCGATGCGGGTCGCAGGGTCGAGCGGGTTGGCCGAGATCCACTCGCGGGCATGGGCCAGCAGTCGCTCCATAAATTGCGGTTTGATGCTGTTTTGTACCAGCAGGCGGGAGGCGGCGGTGCACACCTCGCCCTGGTTGTAGAAGATGGCGCCAGCGGCGCTCTTGGCCGCAGCGTCCAGATCCGGTGCGTCGGCCAGTATGATATTGG
Organism: Aeromonas sp. PI_26; assembly: GCF_027854445.1. Taxonomy (NCBI): domain Bacteria; kingdom Pseudomonadati; phylum Pseudomonadota; class Gammaproteobacteria; order Aeromonadales; family Aeromonadaceae; genus Aeromonas; species Aeromonas sp. PI_26. Next base: position 101,285 of record NZ_JAJNOE010000011.1, on the reverse strand, counting down.
GGCTCTTGCCGCCGCACTCCATAAAGGCGCGCTTGAGGTTGGACTTGCCGGAGCACTCCACCAGATGTTTACCGATCTTGGTGGAGCCGGTGAAGGTGATGCAATCCACATCCATGTGCATGGCCAGCGCCTCGCCCACGGTGTGGCCAAAGCCCGGCAGCACGTTGAACACGCCGTCCGGAATACCCGCCTCCTTAGCCAGACCTGCGATACGCAGGGCGGTCAGGGGGGATTTCTCGGAAGGCTTGAGAATGACCGAGTTGCCGGTAGCGAGCGCCGGGCCCAGCTTCCAGCAGGCCATCACCAGCGGGAAGTTCCATGGAACGATGGCGGCAACCACCCCGAGCGCTTCGCGGGTCACCAGCGCCAGTGCTGACTCCTCCACCGGGGCGACCTGATCGTAAATCTTGTCGATGGCTTCGGCATTCCAGGCGATGCAGTTGGCGGCGGCGGGGGCGTCATAGCCCATGGCATCGCCGATGGGTTTGCCCATATCCAGCGACTCCAGCAGCGCCAGCTCCAGTTTGTTGAGACGCATCAGTTCGGCGAAGCGCTGCATGATCTGCTTGCGCTGTTTCGGTGGCAGGCCGCTCCAGCGTTTATCATCGAATGCGGCACGAGCGGCCTTAACCGCCAACTCGGCATCGGCTGCATCGCAGGCCGCCACCTTGGTCAGCAGCTTGCCGTTGGCCGGGTTGATGCAATCGAAGGTGGCGCCATTGACGGCATCCCGATAGCTGCCGTTGATAAAGGCTTGCGAGGGCAGGGTCAGATGGGCGGCCTTGTGTTGCCACTGGGCCAGGGTCAGGTCACTCATGTTCACTCCTTGAACCGGCAAAAGTCAGTTTCCGCGTATCAATATGCTAAACATCCTGCCGCTTGTAAATCCACCTTGTAACAATTCATTAAACATTGCCCCCCTGCCGATGCGCCTCTGAATGTCAGAAACTGGCGGGGGTGTTGGCCGAAATCAGCACGCACTCCTGTTCGCCACTATTGCGAAAACGGTGGGGGGTACGGCTGTCGAAGTAGTAGCCATCCCCGGCGCCCAGCAGGTAGATCTGCTCGCCCACGGTCACTTCAACCTCGCCCTTGATGACGATGCCGCACTCTTCACCCTCGTGGCTCAGCATGTCGTCGCCGGTGTCGGCGCCAGGTGGCAGCACCTCCTGCAACATGCCGATGGCGCGGTTGGCACGGCTGTGCCCGACCAGCCGGTAGCTGATGGGATGCGTGCCGAGATCCGGCATATCGGCGGCGCGGAAGATCACTTCGGTGCCCATTTCGGTCTCTTCGGTGAAGAAGCTGGCCAGCGACATGGGGATCCCTTCCAGCACCTTGCGCAGGGAGGCGACAGAGGGGCTCACCTGATTTTTCTCGATCTGGGAGATAAATCCGTTGGTCACACCGGAGCGCTTGGCCAGCTCGCGCTGGGAGAGGGCCGCCTTGGTGCGAACCGCCTTGAGGCGGTGACCGATATCCATCGATAGACACTCCTTGACTGTTTACTATTATTAAAATTGTGTTAAATATCTTATACCACCCTGCTGATGCGTCTAGCTAGGGGTGGCACCAGACAGGGCGATAACGGGCCCTTTTTTATGGATTCAGGTGTTTAATTTAATAGGCATTGGCCGACAGTTGCTAAACACCTTAAGGATGAGGTGACCATGAAACCGATCAGCGACATCAATACGCCCTCCGACATGTCCGCCTTCTGGATGCCGTTCACCGCCAACCAGCAGTTCAAGGCGGCGCCGCGTATCCTGAAGTCGGCAGAGGGGATGTATTATCACTCAGAGGATGGCCGCAAGATACTGGATGGCACAGCCGGACTCTGGTGTTGCAACGCGGGCCATGGTCGGCGCGAGATTGCCGAGGCGGTCTCCCAGCAGATTTCCCACCTCGATTTCGCCCCCACTTTCCAGATGGGCCACCCGTTGCCGTTCGAGCTGGCCAACCGGCTGGTGGAGATCGCTCCCCAGGGCTTTGGCCATGTCTTCTATACCAACTCCGGCTCAGAGTCGGTTGATACCGCGCTCAAAATCGCACTGGCCTGGCAGCGGGCTCGCGGTCAGGGCACCCGCACCCGGCTGATTGGTCGCGAGCGGGGTTATCACGGGGTTGGCTTTGGCGGCATCTCGGTGGGGGGCATTCCTGGCAATCGCAAGTGGTTTGGCTCCCTGCTGACCGGGGTGGATCATTTGCCCCATACCCTCAACATCGCCAAAAATGCCTTCACCAAAGGGTTGCCTGAGGAGGATGTGGCGCTGGCCGACGAGCTGGAGAAGATCGTTTTTCTGCACGATGCCAGCAACATAGCGGCGGTGATCGTCGAACCCATCGCCGGCAGTACCGGCGTGCTGATGCCGCCCAAAGGCTACCTCAAGCGGCTGCGGGAGATCTGCACCAAACACGGCATCCTGCTGATTTTTGACGAGGTGATCACTGGTTTCGGTCGCCTTGGCTCTCCCTTCGCCGCGCAGGAGTTCGATGTCATCCCCGACATGATCACCTGCGCCAAGGGGCTCACCAACGGCGCTATCCCCATGGGAGCTGTGCTGGTGCAAAAGCATATTTATGACGACATGATGGCGGCAGGTAAGGGGGCTATCGAGCTGTTCCACGGCTACACCTATTCCGGTCATCCGGTGGCTGCTGCTGCGGGTCTGGCGACCCTCGAGATCTATCGCAACGAGAACCTGCTTAGCCGCGCCGCGGATCTGGCGGGCTACTGGGAGGAGGCGGCCCATTCGCTGAAGGGCTGCAAGCATGTGAAGGATGTGCGCAACTACGGGCTGGTGGCCGGTATCGAACTTGAATCCATGCCGGATGCGCCGGGCAAGCGCGCCTATGAGGTGTTTGTCCGCTGCTTCGAGAAGGGGGCGCTGATCAGGGTGACCGGCGACATCATCGCCCTGTCGCCACCCCTCATCATCGAGCGCAGCCAGATCGATGATCTCTTCACCCTGCTGCAGGATGCCCTGCAGGCACAACCCTAACCCATTTGATGGCCCCGCGCTGGCGGGGCCTTGCGTTGTCTTGTTCAGCGCAATCACCACATCAATTATCACGGAGGATACATGACATACAGGGTCAGCAACTTCATCAACGGCCAGCCGCAGGAGAGTCGCAGCGAGCGCCAGGGTGCCATCTTCAATCCCGCCTGCGGCAAGCAGCAGGGGAGTGTGGGGCTGTCGAGCGCCGCCGAGTGTCAGGAGGCGATCGCCATCGCCGAGCGCGCCTTTGCCGACTGGTCGCAAACCCCGCCGCTGGTGCGGGCCCGGGTCTTTTTCCGCTTCAAGGAGTTGATGGAGCAGCACAGAGATGAGCTGGCCCAGCTCATCAGCCGCGAACATGGCAAGGTCTTCTCCGATGCGCAGGGTGAGTTGACCCGCGGGCTGGAGGTGGTGGAGTTTGCCTGCGGCATTCCCCATCTGCTCAAGGGGGAGCATTCCCTCAACGTCGGTCGCGGGGTAGACAGCTACTCCATGATGCAGCCGGTGGGGGTTTGCGCCGGTATCACCCCGTTCAACTTCCCGGCCATGGTGCCGCTCTGGATGTTCCCGGTCGCTATCGCCTGCGGCAACACCTTCATTCTCAAGCCCTCCGAGAAGGATCCCTCCCTCTCGCTGCGGATGGCCGAGCTGCTCAAGGAGGCCGGTCTGCCGGATGGCGTGCTAAACGTGGTGAACGGTGACAAGGAGGTGGTAGATGTGCTGCTGACCGACCCGCGAGTAGGTGCCGTGTCATTTGTCGGTTCCACCCCCATCGCCCAGTACATCTATGCCACCGCCTCGGCCCATGGCAAGCGAGTGCAGGCGCTGGGCGGTGCCAAGAACCACATGGTGGTGATGCCGGATGCGGATCTCGATCAGGCGGTCTCCGCCCTGATGGGGGCTGCTTATGGGGCAGCGGGCGAGCGCTGCATGGCGATCTCGGTAGCCGTGGTGGTGGGTGACGAGACCGCCGATGCGCTGGTAGCCAAGCTGACGCCGCTGGTGGAAAAACTGCGGGTGGGCCCGGGGTTGGGCCAGAGCCCGGAGAACGAGATGGGGCCGCTCATCAGCAAGGAGCATCTGGCCAAGGTGCGCGGCTACGTGGATCAGGGGGTGGCCGAAGGGGCCGCGCTGCGGGTCGATGGTCGCACGCTGAGCCACGACGAGGGTTACTTTATCGGGGGCTGCCTGTTTGACGAGGTGACTCCCGAGATGCGCATCTACCGCGAGGAGATCTTTGGCCCTGTGCTCTCCATCGTGCGGGTGCCGGATTACGAGACGGCGCTGCGCCTCATCAATGAACATGAGTACGGCAACGGCACCGCCATCTTTACTTGTGATGGGGATACCGCGCGGGACTTCACGGCACGGGTGCAGGTCGGTATGGTAGGGGTGAACGTTCCCATTCCGGTGCCGATGGCGTTTCACAGCTTTGGCGGTTGGAAGCGCTCCATCTTCGGGCCGCTCAACATGCACGGGCCGGACGGGGTTCGCTTTTATACCCGGATGAAGACGGTGACGGCGCGCTGGCCCCAGAGCCTGCGCAGTGGTGCCGAGTTCTCCATGCCGACCATGAAGTGACGCGCTGGCGCGTGCTCATGGCCTAACCTCTTGCCCCCGCCGGTCGTTGATTGGCGGGGGCGAACTCTGTAAAGGAACAACAGATGCGATTGGGAATTCTCGATTGTGACCGGCTCGATCCCGATCTGGCGGATCGTTTTGGCCCCGTTTACTCCGAGATGTTTATCAGGGGCTTTGCGGCCCTGGCCCCCGAACTGGAATTTCGGGTCTGGTCGGCTCTCGATGGGGAGCTGCCGGAGGATCTGCACGAGTGCGATGCCTGGCTAATTACCGGCTCGCGCCACGATGCTTACAGTGATATCCCCTGGATTCAGGCACTGCGGGCGTGGATCCGCCAGGCGCACGATGCCGACGTCAAGCTGGCCGGTGTCTGCTTCGGTCATCAGGTGATCGCCCAAGCGCTGGGCGGAGAGGTGGTGAAGTCCACCAAGGGATGGGGGCTGGGAGTGTCGGTGCATCCCATGCTGGCAGATGAGCCCTGGATGGCGCCAGCGCGGGATCAGATCCGCATTCTGGCCAGCCATCAGGATCAGGTGGCCCTGCTGCCGCCGGGGGCGACCCGACTGGCGGGCAACGATTTTTGTCCCAACTTCATGTTCCTGCAGGGGAACAACATAGTGGCCATTCAGGGACATCCGGAATTTTCGGTGGAGTACAACCGGGCGCTGATCGAGCGACGCCGCGGCCTGTTGCCCGACGAGCGCTACCAGAGCAGCCTCTCCTCGCTGGAGGGAGAGGTGGATTCGGCGACCATGATGCAGTGGCTGCTGCAGTTTCTGGGGATCCTGCCGCTGCGGGCTGGCGCGGCCTGAGCCCGGTTTGTCAGCCACCCCTTCGGATGCTAGATTTTGTAGCAAAATGAAGGATCAAGCGCTGAGATGTCGGGATCGGATGGTACACTGGCCGCCCATGTGGCGGCCTATTTGTCTGGCTTGATTGCCGTCCCGGCCTGAGCCAAACCTGTCTGAGCCAAACCTGTCTGAGCCAAACCAGTGTGAGAGTGTGACGCCTTGAAACTACAGCAATTGAAGTACTTGATCGCGATCCGGGACCACAACCTCAACGTCTCGGTGGCATCCGATGCGCTCTATACCAGCCAGCCCGGGGTCAGCAAACAGATTGGCCTGCTGGAGAGCGAGCTGGGGGTGCGGATCTTCGAGCGCCGTGGCAAGCATCTGCACCGCATCACGCCGGTGGGGGAAGAGATCATCAAGTGTGCCGAGGCGATGCTCAACATTGAGAGCAAGATCAAGGCGATCTCCCGCGAGTATCTGGATCCGACTGTGGGCACCCTCAATATTCACACCACTCATACCATCGCCCGCTATCTGCTGCCCAAATCGGTTACCTACTTCACCAAGAAGTACCCCAAGATCTCGTTCCACCTCCATCCGGTGATGTCGGCGAGTAAGGAGCAGATCAGCAAGGGTTACTCCGATTTTTCCATCGTTGCCCACGAGATTGGCTTCGACAAGGAGCTGATCGCGCTGCCCGCCTACCTCTGGACCCTCTCGCTGGTGGTGCCGCAGGATCACCCGCTGGCCAAGGTGAAGAAGCCGACGCTGGAGCAGCTCTGCCACTACCCCATCCTCAGCTACGAGAGTGGCGCCACCGGTCGGCAGGTGCAGGACGAGGTGTTTCAGGCGGCGGGGCTGACCCCGAGCTACTACATGACGGTGATGGACGCCGGGGTGATCAAACGCTACGTGGAGCTGGGCTTTGGCATCGGCATCATCTCCTCGCTGGTGGCCAACGACACCGACAGCCCCGGGCTGGTCTCCATCAATCTGGAGCACCTGTTCAAACCCTGTCCGGCGCAGATCTGTTTCAGCAAGAGCATCTTGCTGCAAAACTACATGTATGACTTTATCAGCTCCTTCTCACCCCACCTCACCAAAGAGGTGATCCAGAGCGTGATGCAGCAGCCGAGTCAGGCGCGCATCGACGAGCTGCTGGCCGGGGTGGAGCTGCCCATCTATTGATCCCGGTCGGATTCCCGATCGCTGCCGGTTGTCTCTTCTGTCAGGCTGGGCTCTACTCGGGGTTCAGCCTGTCTCTTTTGGGCTATCTCCATCGTCCGAGGTCTCTATGTCCCGTATTCTGCTGCTTGCCAATCTCAACTGTGATCATGTGCTCTCCCTCTCCGAACCGCTGGTGGCGGGGGCCCGGCTGCAATATGTGGATCAGGGGCGCAGGCTCGGCGGTGGCGCCGCCAACACCGGCATCGGGCTGGTATGGGCGGGTCACGAGGTGACCATCGCCTCCCGTATCGGGCTGGACGAGACCGGCGACTGGCTGCTGGAGCAGGCGGCCGGTTACGGGCTGGATTGCAGCCATGTGGAGCGCTTTGGCGGTGAGACCGGCGAGTTGCTGATCCTGGTGGACTCCACTGGCGAGCGCACCATACTGCGCCGCCCGCGGCGTCCCGACCAGCCCGGCGATCTGCCGCTGGAGGGGGTGGATTGCCTCTATGTGAACTATCCCGGCACCGCCATCATCAGCTACATGCGCCAGATGCTCGGCAAGAGCTTCGTGGTGGCCCAGTATCCCAAGGGCGGCCAAGCGCGCCGCCCCTGTCATGTGCTGGTGGCCTCCCGCTCCGATCTCGGCGAGGTGAGCGACCCCTGGCAGCATGCCCGCCAGCTGGCGGGGGAGCAGCTCGAATGGCTGGTGCTGACCGAAGGCAAGGCAGGCGCAGTGGCCATCCACGGCGATGAGCAGATTAGGGTTGCCGCCCGTCCTGTTTCGGTGGTCGATACCACGGGGGCAGGGGATGCTTTCGCTGGTGGATTGATCCACGGTCTGGCGCGGGGCATGGCGATCAAGGATGCGTTGCAGTGCGCGGTGGACTGGGGGGCGTTTGCCGTCGCCTCCGAGAGCTCCATCCCCTCGGTTGCCCTGAAAAACTGGTTGAAACAACCCCACTGAACCACCTCCTTGACTGTCGATTGAAGGGCGGTTCGCAGGCCATATGGCTGCTGGTCGAAGGGGCTTGGTGAGGGGGACTATTCGGGAGATTTACCCGCCATAAAGCGGGTAAACGCCGGGCTAACCCGGCAAGTTTGCGATCAATCAAAGAAAGTGTCGATTTATGTGCATCTTCATCGACACCCGGTTGTGCTGCTCTTAACCTGTCACTCCGCAACTCAGATTAAGAGACAGGCCCCCCCCTCTGGCGAACCAATGGGCAAACAGAGGCAAACCGGTTGTCTCCTGCCTCTTAGCTCAATGTTGTCGTCCTGATTCCTGGCTTGTAGTAAGAGGCAAGTGCGACCATGCAACTGACACGATTTACCGACTACGCCCTGCGTACCCTGACCTTCCTGGCGGTTCAGCCGGGGGATCGCCTGTCGACCATTACCGAAGTGGCCGATACCTTCGGCATCTCTCGCAACCACGTGGTCAAAATTGTGCACCAGCTTGGCATCAAGGGGTACATCGAGACGGTACGCGGCAAGCACGGTGGCATCCGCCTCGGTCGCTCGGCGGTCTCCATCAATTTGCGGGATGTGGTGATGGACATGGAGCATGTGCTCTGTCCGGTCGATTGCAAGCGCGAGAACTGCCGTCTCTCCGGTGGTTGCCGCATTCAGGGCATTCTGCGCCGCGCCATGAACGCCTTCCTCGAAGTGCTGGGTGAGTACACTCTGGCCGATGCGGTGCGCGATCCCAATCGTCTCTGCCACCTGCTGGGTATCGAGCAAGAGACTATCGTGACCATGGCCTGACGGGGCGTGGAATATCGAACAAGATGTGAAAGGGGCCTGATGGCCCCTTTTGCTTTTGTACGCAGGTGGTTTTTAGCGACTGCCTGGCTGGCGGATCAGGGTGATGGCGCCGTGCAGGCAGGCGAGGCCACAGGCACCGCAGCCATTGCAGGCATCCATATTGACGTTGATGCCGTCGGCTGTGGCCTTGATCGCCTGTTGCGGGCAGGCATCTTCACAGAGCAGGCAGTAGAAGCCCTGCCGTGCCTGACAGCTCTCTTCAATCTGCACCCGGGTCTGCACCTGACGGCCCAGTTGCAGGTCGAGGGCGCCGGTGGGACAGGCTCTGGCGCAGCTGCCGCAGTAGCTGCACTGGCCGCAGGCGAGATCGAGCACCGGGGTACCGGCGATGGGGCTTCCTTCGTACTCCTCCTGGGTGGCCGGTTTGAGCAGACCGCGCGGGCAGGCTTTGAAACACTCGCCACAGCGGGTGCAGAGGGAGAGGTACTGGGACTCCTCGATGGCCCATGGCGGGCGCGCTTCATGGCAAACCACGGCGGGCTTGCGCGAAGCTTGCCAACCTTGTGTCAGCCAACGGAGGAAATAGTGAGTCATGCTCGCCCCTGATACCTATTAGGGGTTAATTTTATCGAAGTTTCGGGAAGCAGGCCAGAGAATAGCGGCCGTCAGGATCGCAAGCGCAGTTGCCCTTGTGTAAGCTAGGCGGGTCTTTTTACGTGGTTGAATGAAATCATATGTGGCTATTTCTCTGGCGTGCGTCCCTGCTCTATGTCTTTCCCCTGCTGATGTGGGCCTACTGCCGCATCAAGGATATCGAGTTCGCCGAGCTCGATACCGGCGTCAACACCCACAAGTGGGTGGTGCTGGCCGCCTACCTCATCTACGTGGTGATCTGGATTCTGGTTAACCGCTATCTCGAACTCTTCCTGCGTCAGCGGAGCCGCAAATGATCGACCCCGGGCTCTGGGGGATCTTGCTGCCTGCCGCCGTGCTGGCCCTCGGACTGGGCTGGTTGATCGGACGACGGGCCGCCACGGCGCAGGCTCAGGAGCTGATGCTGGCGCAGGAGCGTTATCAGGCGCTGCAGGATCGCTTCGACGAGTTGCAGGATGAGCGGATGCAAGGCCAGCAGAAGCTCGATCAGCAGCAGACCCTGCTCATCAAGCTCACCGCCCGCCTCAAGGATGCGGAAGCGACCCTGCGCAGCGAACGGCTGGCCGCCGCCGAGAAGCTGCAACTGCAACAGGAGGCGGAGCAGCGCCTCAGCCAGCAGTTCGAGAACCTTGCCAACCGGATCTTCGAGCAAAACTCCGGCAACTTCCGCGAATTGAACCAGAACAGCCTCGATTTGCTGCTCACGCCACTCAAGGAGCAGCTCGAGGGCTTTCGTCGTCAGGTGGGGGAGACCCACGCGCAGGAGACGGCCCAGCGCCACAGCCTCAAGTTCGAGCTGGAGCGCCTCGCCGAGCTCAATGCCCGCATGACCGAGGAGGCGGCCGCCCTGACCCGCGCCCTTAAGGGCGACAGCAAGCAGCAGGGCAATTGGGGTGAAGTGGTGTTGGCGCGGATCCTCAGCGAGTGCGGTCTGCGCGAGGGCCACGAGTACCACACCCAGGTCAATATCGAGGTGGAGAAGGGCAAGCGCTACCAGCCCGATGTCATCGTCCACCTGCCGCAGGAGAAGGACATCATCATCGATGCCAAGGTGTCGCTGACCGCCTACGAACGCTGGTACAACGCCGATGACGAGCTGGAGAAGGCGGTGGCGCTCAAGGAGCATGTCGCCTCGGTGCGCAACCATATCCGCGAGCTGGGCCGCAAGGATTACCAGCAGCTGCCCGGGGTGCGCACCCTCGACTATGTGCTGATGTTCGTGGCGGTGGAGCCCGCCTTCCTCACTGCCATGGAAGCCGATCCCTCGCTGGTGCGTTACGGTCTCGACAACAACATCCTGCTGGTGAGCCCCACCAACCTGATGGTAGCGCTGCGCACCATCGAGAACCTGTGGCGCTACGAGCGGCAGAACCAGAATGCCCGCCAGATTGCCGAGCGGGCCGGTCGCCTCTACGAAAAGCTGCGGCTGTTTGTCGAGGAGATGCAGCAGATGGGCGGCAGCCTGCACAAGGCGCAGGAGAGCTACGACAAGGCAATGGGACGGCTGGTCAACGGCCGTGGCAACCTGATTGCGCAGGTCGAGCGTTTCCGCGAGCTGGGGGTGGAGGTGACCAAGAGCCTGCCCGAGCCGCTGGTGGAACGGGCGCTGGAGCGCGACAAGGAGCGGGAGTAGTTAGCCTGATCCTGCTTGTCAGCAAAAGGCCCAAACCCGGTTTGGGTCTTTTGCTATCTGCCAGCTGGCCCAGTGCTTACTCATCATCAGAAATCCGCAAAGCAAACGGCCCACCGAAGTGGGCCGTTGTTATTTGCACTGCCGATGTGGATCAGCGGCTGGCAGCGCGGGCGCTCAGTTCGGCTTTCTCGCTATCGCTCAGGAAGGCCAGGGTCAGGCCGTTCTGCTGGGCAGTGCGGATCTCGCTCGCCGTCATGCCAGCGGCCGGGGCGGCTACTCCATATTCGTGTGGCAGGTCGATCCCTTCCACCGCCGGATCGTCGGTGTTGAGGCAGGCCAGCACTCCAGCGGCCAGGAACTGGCGGATCGGGTGTTCGGTCAGGCTCGCTACCGTGGTGGTCTGGACGTTGGAGGTGAGGCAGGATTCGATGCCGATGCGGTGCTCGGCCAGATAGGCCATCAGGGCCGGATCCTGAATCGCTTTGACGCCGTGGCCGATACGCTCGGCGCCCAGCTCGCGAATGGCTTGCCACATGCTCTCGGGGCCAGCGGCTTCACCGGCGTGTACGGTGACGCGCATGCCTGCATCGCGCACCTTGCGGAAGTGGTCGACAAAGAGTTCGCCCGGGAAGCCCAGTTCGTCACCGGCCAGATCGATGGCGACCAGCTTGTCGCGGTGAGCCAAGCAGGCGGCCAGCTCCTGATTGCACTGCTCGGTGCCGAAGGTGCGGCTCATGATGCCGATCAGGTTGGTCTTGATACCGAAATCGCGGCTGCCCGCGGCCACGCCGTCGATGATGGCTTCCACCACGCCCTGCGGGTGCAGCTTGTGGGCCATTGCCATATAGGCCGGGCTGAAGCGCAGCTCGGCATAGTCGATACCGGCGCGCAGCAGATCTTCCACGTTCTCGTAGGCGACCCGGCGGCAGGCGTCATAGTCAGCCAGCACGGCCACGCCCCAATCCAGCTTCTTCAAAAAGGCAACCAGACTCGGCTCGTTTTCGACGATCTGTACGTGGGGGCGCAGCGCCTCCAGCTCGAAGGCGGGCAACTGAATGTTGTGTTGGCGACCCAGCTCGAGGATGGTTTGCGGGCGGATGTTGCCGTCCAGATGGCGGTGCAGGTCGGTCAGGGGGAGAGATCTGTCAATCATGGGGGCGCCCTCGTCGAGTCAGGTTTGAAAGCCTGCCATTCTAGGCGGGGCTTTCAAAAAAGATACCCCGTTTATGGTTAAACGGGGTTCTGGCGGACGGTGATTTGTCAGGGCGTGATGGGAATCGTTTTTCCCCGGGACTCAGGAGAGATCGAGTTCCTTCAGCTTGCGGGTGAGGGTATTGCGACCCCAGCCAAGCAGGCGGGCGGCCTCCTGCTTGTGGCCGTGGGTGTGCTCCAGCGCCGTCTCCAGCATGATCCGCTCGAACTGGGGCATGGCATCGGCCAGGATGTCTGTCTCTCCCAGCGCCAGCTTGCTGGCCACCCACTCCTGCAACTGTTGCTGCCAGCAACCGGGTAACGCCGGTTGACCCGGTTCGGCGTTGTGGGTGATGGGGGTGAGCAGCTCGGCAGGCAGGTCGCCGACCAGCACTTCCTGACCGGATGCCATCACGGTGAGCCAGCGACAGACGTTCTCCAGCTGGCGCACGTTGCCCGGCCAGGGCAGGCGACTGATATAGGCCTGGGTATCTGGGTGCAGGCTCTTGGCCTCGACGTTCAGCTCTTTGGCGGCGCGTAGCAGGAAGTGGCGGGCCAGCTGGGGAATATCCTCACGGCGCTCCTTGAGGGCAGGAATATGGATGCGAATGACGTTGAGGCGGTGAAACAGATCCTCGCGAAACTCGCCATCGGCCACCCGCTTTTCCAGATTCTGGTGGGTGGCGGCGATGATCCGCACGTCTACCTGCACCGGCTGGTGGCCGCCGACTCGATAGAACTGGCCATCGGCCAAGACACGCAGCAGCCGGGTCTGCACATCCAGCGGCATATCGCCGATCTCGTCGAGAAACAGGGTGCCGCCGTCGGCCTGCTCGAAGCGGCCGTGGCGGATGTTGTTGGCGCCGGTAAAGGCCCCCTTCTCGTGACCGAACAGCTCGGATTCGATGAGATCTTTGGGGATGGCCGCCATGTTGAGGGCGATAAAGTTCTTGTGAGCACGCGGGCTGTGCTTGTGCAGAGCATGGGCGACCAGCTCCTTGCCGGTACCGCTCTGGCCGTTGATCAGTACCGAGATGCTGGAGCGTGACAGGCGGCCGATGGCACGGAACACCTCCTGCATCGCCGGCGCCTCACCGATGATCTCCGGTGTGGCTGTCGCCTCTTGCTGGCGAGACTTGCGCTTGGTGCGCTGCTCCTTGAGGTGATTCTCGGCGCGGCGCACCAGGGTCACCGCTTCGTCGATGTCGAACGGCTTGGGCAGGTACTCGAAGGCGCCGCGCTGGTAGGCGTTGACCGCGCTGTCGAGATCCGAGTGGGCGGTCATGATGATGATGGGCAGATCGGCCTGACGGCGGTGGATCTGCTCCAACAGGCTCAGGCCGTCGATACCGGGCATCCGGATATCGGAGAGGATCACATCGGGCGAGCGCAGCTCAAGGGCGTGCAGCAGGGCCTCGCCATCGGCAAAGCTCTCGCAGTTGAAGCCTTCGCTGCCGAGAGTGCGCTCCAGCACCCAGCGGATAGAACTGTCGTCATCGACGATCCACACTTTGGCGGTCATGGGGTTCCCTTACTTGCGAAGCGGTAGAAAAATGGTGAATTCGGTGTGACCCGGCCAGCTGATGCAGTCAATCCGCCCCTTGTGCTGGTCGATCAGGTTCTGGGCGATGGAGAGGCCGAGCCCGGTTCCCCCCTCCTTGCCGGTGATCATGGGATAGAACAGGGTGTCGCGAATGGCATCGGGAATGCCGGGGCCGTTATCGATGATCTTGATCTCCGCCGCCAGCCGGTAGCGCTGGCCGTGGATGGTGATCTGGAATGCAGTGCGGGTTTTGATACGAATAAGCCCGGTCTGATCGCCCAGTGCTTCGGCCGCGTTGCGTACTATGTTGAGAAACGCCTGCTGCAGCTGATCCGGCTCCATCTCGAATTCGGGGATGCTGGGGTCGTAATCCCGCTCGATGCGAACAGAGGGAGGGAGTTCGAGCTCCACCAGTCGGCGTACCTGCTCCAGCACCGAATGGACATTGTGCATCTGGTGACGGCCGGGGCGCTGGGGGCCGAGCAGCCGATCGACCAGTACCCGCAGCCTGTCAGCCTGTTCGATGATGATGCCGGTATATTCGCGCAGGGCCGGATCCGGCAGCTCTTTTTGCAGCAGCTGCGCCGCGCCGCGCAGGCCGCCGAGGGGATTCTTGATTTCGTGGGCCAGCCCGCGCACCAGCTCCTTGGCCGCCAGCTGCTGGGCATGTTGCTGCTGCTCCTGGCTGATCTTCTTCTGCTGGTCGATCTTGCGCAGCTCCACTACCAGCAGACGCTGTTCGTGGTCGGCCATCGGGGTGGCGCTCAGCTCCACCAGTCGCGGTTCTCCCTCTACCACCAGAGTCACTTCGCTATCGGTAAAGCCTTGCCCTGACACGAGGCACTGCTTGAGTCGCTGCAAATCGAGGGAGATATGTTCCAGCAGATGGGGCAGTTCGATGCCGATCAGCCTGCGTTCACTGAGGGAGAGCAGCTGTTCAGCCGCCGGGTTGACGAACTGGATGCAGAGCCGCTCATCCATCAGGATCACGGCGGTCAGCAAATTATCCAAGAGTGTTTTGGCGTTGTCCGAGCGGGTTGGCACAGGTTTCTCCCTAAAACGGTGCTACACACCTGTTATGCACCGATATGGTGCATAGAGTTTACCCGCATCGGTGCGCTATATCACCCCTAGTCGGCTTTGGGGGTGGGTTTGGGAGCCGGCGTCACGCTCGCTCTATGCAGGTAAAAGGTGACTGCACTGGATTTAGCAAGGATCGTACCGTCTTTGGCGAGCAGCTCGAGCTGAGCCTCGTGGGCGCCGCGATCGACGTTTTCGACGCGGACAGAGAGGCTGTTGCTGACGATGGGGGCGGCTTTGCCATCCAGGGTCAGGCGCACATCATACTGGGTCGGAGGTTTGGGGCTGATGGTGCCCTGAAAGACGATGTTGCCTGTGTTGTCGCGCAGGGTGCTGCCCTGTTCCGGGGAGAGGAGTTCGATGGTCAGCTTGGCCGCCTCTTTCTCTTTCTTGGCATCGGCGCCGGTCAGGCTGTTGAAGTTATCCACCTGCACCGATCTGGGCGCGCTGCTGCCCAGCAGCGGGGCGACCCGCAGATCGACCTCTTTGGCGTTTTTGCCGGGTGGTGGCGCATCCGAGTAGTGGGTGATGCCATTGCCATCGACCCAGGAGTAGACCTTGGCCGCGTCCGCACCGAACGAGGTCAGCAACAGGAGGCTGAGCACCCCTATGCCATGCTTGTTGTTCATCCATCTCTCCTTGACGGTATTTTGCTTAATCCTATCAGAGAAAAAACCCGCCAGATGGCGGGTTTTGTCACGATTAAGCAAGCTGACCAGATTTAAACGGACAGTCTGCTGAGACTTAGACGGAGTAGTACAGTTCGAACTCCAGCGGGTGCGGGGTCATGCGCACACGGTCAACATCCTGCTGTTTCAGTTCCAGATAGGAGTTGATGAAGTCATCGCTGAACACGCCGCCACGGGTCAGGAACTCGCGGTCAGCATCCAGAGCGGCCAGGGCTTCGTCCAGAGAACCGGCAACGGTCGGCACTTCTGCGGCTTCTTCCGGCGGCAGGTCGTACAAGTTCTTGTCCATGGCATCGCCCGGATGGATCTTGTTGATGATACCGTCCAGACCGGCCATCAGCTGAGCAGCGAAGGCCAGGTACGGGTTGGCAGCCGGATCCGGGAAGCGCACTTCGATACGACGGGCTTTCGGGCTCGGTACCACCGGGATACGGATGGAGGCAGAGCGGTTGCGGGCAGAGTAAGCCAGCATGACCGGTGCTTCATAACCCGGAACCAGACGCTTGTAGGAGTTGGTGGTCGGGTTGGCGAAGGCGTTGATGGCCTTGGCGTGCTTGATGATACCGCCGATGTAGTGCAGCGCCATCTCGGACAGACCGCCATACAGGTCGCCAGCGAACAGGTTGACGCCGTTCTTGGCCAGAGACTGGTGGCAGTGCATGCCGGAGCCGTTGTCACCGAACATGGGTTTCGGCATGAAGGTGACGGTCTTGTTGTAGGCGTGGGCCACGTTGTGGATCACGTACTTCAGTACCTGTACTTCGTCAGCTTTCAGCGTAAGAGTGTTGAAGCGGGTAGCGATTTCGTTCTGACCGGCAGTGGCTACTTCGTGGTGGTGAGCTTCAACGACCTGGCCCATCTCTTCCAGCACCAGACACATGGCGGCGCGGATATCCTGGGAGGAGTCGACCGGTGCAACCGGGAAGTAACCGCCTTTCACGAACGGACGGTGACCCTTGTTGCCATGCTCATAGGCAGTGCCGGAGTTCCATGCGGCTTCTTCAGATTCGATTTTCACGAAGCTGTGGCCCATGGTGTTGGAGAAAGTAATGTTGTCGAACATGAAGAATTCCGGCTCCGGCCCGAACAGCACGGTGTCAGCGATGCCGCTGGACTTCAGGAAATCTTCTGCACGTTTGGCGATGGAGCGCGGATCGCGATCGTAGCCCTGCATGGTGGCAGGCTCCAGCACGTCACAAACGATGTTCAGGGTGGTCTCTTCGGTGAACGGGTCCAGCTTGGCGGAGGCTGCGTCCGGCATCAGTACCATGTCGGATTCGTTGATGCCCTTCCAGCCGCCGATGGAGGAACCATCGAACATCTTGCCGTCTTCGAAGAAATCTTCATCAACCTGGTGAGCAGGGATGGATACATGCTGCTCTTTACCCTTGGTGTCGGTAAAGCGCAGATCAACAAACTTGACTTCGTGTTCCTGGATCAGGGCCAAAACGTTCTGGGCTGACATGCTAAGTAACCTCCGGTGTTAAAACTCTCTGGGTGAATGCGTCGTCGTATTCACATAAGCCAGTATCGTGCCAAGTTTGTGACAGCTTGATTTCAGGGCAATCTCGCTGAAGAGGCTCCCCAAAATCAGGCGATCTCGACTCGCGTTGCATCAATTTAGTGCGATGGTGGATCGTTTTGGTGCACTGTAATGGTGCGCGAAATACGGTCACTGCCCATCTAAGCAGGGTTTGTCAGAGAGGTCTATGATCCAGATCTGTTGTTATGCGCGAATGTACTGCAATTCTGCTAGGCAGATCACAAAGGCAAGAGTACAATTAGCGCCCAATTTTACCCGGTGATTGAGGCGAGAATGTTAGAGAATTTACGCAATATTGCGATTATTGCGCACGTTGACCACGGCAAAACGACTCTGGTTGATAAGCTGCTGCAGCAGTCCGGCACCCTGGACCGCTCCACGGAAGGCCAGGAACGGATCATGGACTCCAATGATCTGGAACGGGAACGTGGCATCACCATTCTCGCCAAGAACACTGCGATCCGCTGGAATGACTACCGCATCAACATCGTTGATACCCCGGGTCACGCCGACTTCGGTGGTGAAGTTGAGCGCGTACTGTCCATGGTTGACTCCGTGCTGCTGCTGGTTGACGCTGTTGACGGCCCGATGCCGCAAACCCGTTTCGTGACCCAGAAAGCATTCGCTCAGGGTCTGAAGCCGATCGTGGTCATCAACAAGGTTGACCGTCCGGGTGCTCGTCCTGACTGGGTAATGGATCAGGTATTTGACCTGTTCGACAACCTGGGCGCGACTGACGAACAGCTGGACTTCAAAGTGGTTTACGCCTCTGCACTGAACGGTTGGGCCACCATGGATCAGGACGTCGAGTCCGAGAACATGGAGCCGCTGTTCCAGGCCATCGTCGACAACGTGGAAGCCCCGAAAGCTGACACCGAAGGCGCGTTCCAGATGCAGATCTCCCAGCTGGACTACAACTCCTATGTGGGCGTTATCGGTATCGGCCGTATCACCCGTGGTCGCGTCAAGACCAACCAGCAGGTCACCATCGTTGGTGCCGACGGCAAGACCCGCAACGGTAAAGTCGGTCAGGTGCTGGGCTATCTGGGCCTGTCCCGTACCGAAGTTGCCGATGCGCAAGCTGGCGACATCATCGCCATCACCGGTCTGGGCGAGCTGAAGATCTCCGACACCATCTGCGACAACGGTGCTGTTGAAGCCCTGCCGCCGCTCTCCGTTGACGAGCCGACCGTGAACATGACCTTCCAGGTCAACACTTCACCGTTCGCCGGTAAAGAGGGCAAGTTCGTGACCTCCCGCAACATTCTGGAGCGTCTGAACCAGGAGCTGGTCCACAACGTGGCCCTGCGCGTGGAAGAGACTGATGATCCGGACAAGTTCCGCGTCTCCGGTCGTGGTGAACTGCACCTCTCCATCCTGATCGAAAACATGCGTCGCGAAGGTTACGAGCTGGCGGTATCCCGTCCGGAAGTAATCCTGCGTACCGTTGACGGCGAACTGCAAGAACCGTTCGAAACCGTTACTGTGGACGTGGAAGAAGCGCACCAGGGTTCCGTCATGGAGCAACTGGGTCTGCGTAAGGGCGAAATGACCAACATGACCCCGGATGGCAAGGGTCGTGTCCGCTTGGACTTCATGATCCCGAGCCGTGGCCTGATCGGCTTCCAGACCGAGTTCATGACCATGACCTCCGGTACCGGTCTGCTGTACCACACCTTCGACCACTACGGTCCGCACAAGGGTGGTAGCATCGGTGAGCGTCAGAACGGCGTGCTGATCTCCAACGCTACCGGTAAGGCTCTGACTTACGCCCTGTTCGGTCTGCAAGACCGCGGTCGTCTGTTCATCGGTCACGCGACCGAAGTGTACGAAGGCCAGGTGATCGGTATCCACTCCCGTTCCAACGACCTGACTGTTAACTGCCTGAAAGGCAAGCAGCTGACCAACATGCGTGCCTCCGGTACCGACGAAGCTCAGGTGCTGACTCCGCCGATCCGTATGACTCTGGAACAAGCTCTAGAGTTCATCGACAACGATGAGCTGGTAGAAGTGACTCCGAAGAGCATCCGTATCCGTAAGAAGCTGCTGACTGAGCTGGATCGCAAGCGCTCTGGCCGTGGTTAATGCCATGTGCTGAGCCTCAGCAGTCCTCGCGGCCGCTGACGGTTCACTGATAAACGGACCCAAACCTCTGGTTTGGGTCCGTTTTTTTATGCTTGTGATCCGCTCTGGCAATCCTGATGAGCTCGTTCAGGCTATCCGGTAATGGGGCTGATGAGCGTTGAGCGAAGGTCGTGGGGATGGTGAGATAAAAAGCCGCAGCGGGTGAACGCTGCGGCTTTTTGCTGGCTTGCAGTGAGGGATTACTGGCGCCAGAAGGAGGGGAAGAAGAGCACGGCGACTGTCAGGATCTCCAGTCGTCCCAGCAGCATGCCGAATGACAGCAACCATTTGGCCGATTCCGGCAGACTGGCAAAGTTGGTACTGGGGCCGACCACCGGGCCCATGCCCGGGCCGACGTTGGCAACGGCGGTGATGGAGCTGGATATGGCCGTCAGGGGGTCAAGCCCGATAGCGCCCAGCAGTGCAGCTATCACCAGAATGATGGCGAAGTAGGCCAGTACGAAGGAGATCATCGAGCGGATGATGGCGTCATTGACCGTCCGGCCGTTGTACTTCTGGGGGAATACGGCAGAGGGGTGCATCAGCTGGCGCATCTGCTTTCTGAACAGGGCGAATGCCACCTGTACCCGGAAGATCTTGAGACCGCCCGCAGTGGAGCCGGAGCAGGCCCCAAGAGCCAGCAGCACGATGAAGACGATGCTGGCGAGCGGCCCCCAGGTGCCGAAGTCACCAAGGCCGTAGCCGGTGGTGGTGAGTACCGAGACGATGTTGAAGCAGCTGATGCGCAGGGCATCCCAGAAGCCGAACAGGTCTCTCTCCCACAGATAGAAGGTCATGATGACGGTGACCCAGACCACCAGCCAGAAGAAGCCGCGCACCTGGGCATCCTTGAACAGGCTGTTGTCCCTGTGATTGAGGCTCTGCACATAGAGCAGGAAGGGCAGGCCGCCGAGGAACATGAACAGGGTGCCAATCCAGTGTGCCGAGTTGGAGAAGTGGGACATGGATTGATCGGAGGTGGAGTAGCCGCCGGTACTGAGAGTGGTCATGGCGTGGTTGATCGCCTCGAACATGTTCATGCCGCTGGCCCAGTAGGCCATGAAGCAGAGCATGGAGAGCACCAGATAGACCACGACGATGTTGTTGGCCACCGTCTTGGCACGCGGGGCGCTTTTGTCTGACCAGTCAGAGCTCTCGGTCTGGAACAGCTTCATGCCGCCAACGTTGAGGTAGGGCAGCACGGCTACCGCCATCACGATAAAGCCGACCCCGCCCAGCCACTGCAGGATGGAACGCCACAACAGGATACTGTGGGCCATGTTGTCGAGGCCGGAGAGCACGGTGGAGCCCGTGGTGGTTACCCCCGACATGGTCTCGAAGTAGGCGTCGGTGAAGTTGATGTGGGTGATGAAAACAAAAGGCAGGGCGCCGAAGGCGCAGGCCACCACCCAGACCGAGGTGGTGAGCAGGAACATCTCCCGCACCCCCAGATGAAACTCCGCCTTGCGACCATAGTGGAGGCAGAGCAGGGCGGCGCCGTGGGTGATCAGCACGGACTTGAGAAACTCGACAAATCCCTCTGACCCGGTGAGCAGTGCCAGCAAGGTGGGCAGCCACATGAAGAGCGCCAGCTTGGAGAGCACCAGCCCGAGGGTGAAGATGATGGGACGCAGCTTGATCATGTTCGATAACCTGGTCGTTGATTAACAAAAGACCCGGACCATCCCCTTGGGGGAGCTGAGCCGGGTCTGGTTTGACAGCCTGTGCGCATGAAGACGTTACAGGAAGAAGGGACTTGGCTGGAACAGCCGCTCCACTTCCGGGATGTACTTCTTGTCCACCAGGAACATGACCACGTGGTCATCCTGCTGGATTTTGGTGCGATCGTGGGCGATCAGCACCTCATCCCCGCGCACTACGGCACCGATGGTGGTACCCGGCGGCAGCTTGAGCTCGCCTACCGTCTTGCCGACCACCTTGGAGGTGTTCTCATCACCGTGGGCAATCGCCTCGATCGCCTCGGCGGCGCCGCGGCGCAGGCTGTAGACGTTGGCGATATCGGCCCGGCGCACGTGGGTCAGCAGGGCCGAGATGGTGGCCTGCTGGGGCGAGATAGCGATATCGATGGAGCCACCCTGCACCAGATCGACGTAGGCGCCGCGCTGGATCAGCACCATGGTCTTCTTGGCGCCCATCTTCTTGGCGAGCAGCGCCGACATGATGTTGGCCTCATCCTCGTTGGTCACGGCGATGAAGACGTCGATCTGGTCGATGTGCTCCTCGGCCAGCAGCTCCTGATCCGCCGCATCGCCACAGAAGACGATGGTGTTCTCCAGCAGTTCGGAGAGCTGCTCCGCCCGCTTCTGGTTGCGCTCGATAAGCTTGACGCTGTAGCGCTTCTCCAGCTGGCGGGCGAGACCGGCGCCGATGTTGCCACCACCGACGATCATGATGCGGCGGTAGGGGCTCTCTAGGCGCTGCAGCTCCGACATCACGGCACGGATATGGCCTGCGGCGGCGACGAAGAAGACCTCGTCATCCGCTTCGATGATGGTGGTACCTTGCGGGCGGATCGGGCGGCCCTGACGGAAGATGGCCGCTACCCGAGTTTCGATGTTGGGCATGTGCTCGCGCAGGGTGGAGAGGGCATTGCCCACCAGCGGGCCACCGTAGTAGGCCTTGACCGCCACCAGACCGACGCGACCACCTGCAAAATCAACCACTTGCAGGGCACCCGGATATTCGATCAGGCGACGCACATAGTCGGTCACCAACTGCTCCGGCGCGATCAGGTGATCCACCGGCACCGATTCCGGCAGGAACAGGCGATCCCGCTCGGTCAGATAGGCCGGTGAGCGGATCCGTGCCACCTTGTTCGGGGTGTTGAACAGGGAGTAGGCCACCTGACAGGCGATCATGTTGGTCTCGTCACTGTTGGTGACGGCGACCAGCATGTCGGCATCCTGGGCGCCCGCTTCGCGCAGCACCTTGGGGTGGGCGCCGTGACCGTTGACCACCCGCAGGTCAAACTTGTCCTGCAGTTCGCGCAGGCGTTCGCTGTCGGTGTCGACGATGGTGATGTCGTTGTTCTCCCCGGCCAGGTTCTCGGCCAGGGTGCCGCCGACCTGGCCGGCTCCCAAAATGATGATCTTCATAGGGAACGTCTACTCACGTTGATGCTGTAAAGGGGGGCGCCAGAATGGATCTGGCAGCTCTCCCGAATGAGGTTTGTCATGCCCGGCTCAGAGCTTGACCAGTTTGGCGTAGTAGAAGCCATCCATCTCGGCTTCACCCGGCAGGAACTGGCGACCCGGGCAGTCCGGGGTGTCCTGTTCGTGCAACGGTACCAATTTGGCATCTTTGGTCGCGGCAAGGAAGGCGCGGATCTGTTCGCGGTTCTCTTCCGGCAGGACGGAGCAGGTAGCGTAGAGCAGGGTGCCGCCGCTTTTCAGCTTGCCCCAGAGGGCATTGAGAATGCCGCGCTGCAGCTCGGCCAGCTCGCGAATGTCCTGATCACGGCGCAGCCACTTGATGTCTGGGTGGCGTCGGATGACGCCGGTGGCGGAGCAGGGGGCATCCAGCAGGATGCGGTCGAACTGGCCCTCCGGCCACCACTGTTCCGGCGCCGCGGCATCGCCATGGATCACCTTGGCGGTCAGGCCGATGCGATCCAGGTTCTCCTGCACCCGCTTGAGGCGGTTTTCGTCGGCATCGACGGCAACCACGCCAGCCAGCTTGGGCTGACGCTCCAGCAGGTGGGCAGTCTTGCCACCAGGTGCCGCGCAGGCATCCAGTACCCACTCACCCGGTTGCGGGTCGAGCAGTGCCGCGGCCTGTTGTGCTGCTCCATCCTGTACCGAGCAGTCACCCACTTCAAAGCCGGGCAGCTTGGTCACATCGCAAGGACGCTCCAGCAGGATGCAATCCTCGCCCTCTTCACCGGCCACGGCATTGATGCCGGCTTCGGCCATGCGAGCCAGCATTGCATCGCGGCTCTGGCGCTGGCTGTTGTTGCGGATCCACATGGGAGGGCGCTGGTTGTTCGCCTCCATGATGAATTCCCACTCATCGTGATAGGCCTGACGCAGGCGCTTGGTGAGCCACTCCGGATGACCGAGGCGAATGCTGGGAACGCGGTCGATACGCAGCAGAATGACTTCGGCGCTGCGCTGGAAGTTGCGCAGCACGCCGTTGATGAGGCCACGCAGGGAGGTGCCCTTGAGCAGTTTGACGGCGTTGACGGTCTCGGCCACCGCGGCGTGAGCCGGAATGCGGGTGTAGATGAGCTGATAGAGACCGACCAGGATGAGGTAGTGGAAAATGCGGCTCTTGTTTTTGAGCGGCTTGTCCATCATCTCGTTGACTGCCGCATCGAGGCGGGGCAGCCAGCGCAGGGTACCGTAGCAGAGTTCTTGCAGGAGAGCGCGATCACGGGGCGCAACCTTCTCCTGGGCAGCAGGCAGAACAGCGGAGAGGGATTGACCCTGATCCAGCACCTGTTGAATAACGAGAGCGGCCTGTGCACGTGTTTTCATAGAGTTACCTTAGATGCGCAAGTCGGGGCCTGGGCCCCGCTTGTGTCAATTCAATCCAGTTCAATTCAATTGCGTGCCGGGTTCAAACCAGTCGCGGCGAGAGTTGAGCAGATCCGAAACGGACATCGCCTTCTTGCCGGGCGGTTGCAGGGTCAGCAGGCGCAGTACCCCTTTGCCGGTAGCGATATCGATCCCCTGCTTGTCGGCCTTGAGCAGGGTGCCGGCGGGTTGGCCGTGGTCGCTGTCAATGACGGCGGCTTGCCATACCTTGACGGTCTGGTCAGCCACTTCAAACCAGCTGATGGGCCAGGGGTTGAACGAGCGGATGCAGCGTTCGATGGCAACAGCCTCCATCGACCAGTCGATGCGGGCCTCTTCCTTGGAAAGCTTTTCGGCGTAGTTGGCCAGCGCATCATCTTGCGCCTCGGCAGCGGTTTCACCGGCGGCCATGGCATTGATGGTGTCGACCAGAGCCTGCGGGCCCAGCTCGGCCAGCTTGTCATAGAGGCTGGCGGAGGTCTCGTCGGCGGCGATGGGGCAGCTTACCTTGCGGATCATGGCGCCGGTATCCAGTCCCACATCCATCTGCATGATGGTGACGCCGGTTTCGGCATCGCCCGCCCAGATAGAGCGCTGGATCGGTGCGGCACCGCGCCAGCGGGGCAGCAGGGAGCCATGGACGTTGATGCAGCCCAGCCGCGGGGTATCGAGTACCACCTTGGGCAGGATCAGACCATAGGCCACCACCACCATCAGGTCGGCACCCAGTGCAGCAAGCTCGGCTTGCGCCTCTTCCTTGCGCAGAGAGGCTGGTTGGTAAACCGGCAGGTTGTGGGCCAGTGCCAGCTCTTTGACTGGGCTGGCGGTGAGCTTCTGGCCACGGCCAGCAGGCTTGTCAGGCTGGGTATAAACGGCAACGACCTCGTGGTCGGAAGACAACAACGCCGCCAGGTGACGGGCGGCGAAGTCGGGAGTACCGGCAAAAATCAGTTTCAGCTTATTCAATGGGGCAGATCCTCAGAGGACTTTGCGATCTTCACGGGCCATCTTTTCCAGCTTCTGGCGAATGCGCTGGCGCTTGAGCGGGGACAAGTAATCCACAAACAGCTTGCCGACCAGATGATCCATCTCATGCTGGATGCAGATGGCGAGCAGATCGTCGGCTTCCAGCTCGAACGGCTTGCCGTTGCGATCCAAAGCGCGGATTTTGATCTGTTCAGCGCGAGGCACCAGAGCACGGCTGCCGGGCACGGAGAGGCAACCCTCTTCAATGCCGGTGCTGCCGCACTGCTCGATGACCTCCGGATTGATCAATACCAGAGGATCTTCACGGTTTTCAGAGACATCGATCACTATGATGCGCTGGTGAATGTCGACCTGAGTCGCGGCCAGGCCAATGCCTTCCTCCGCGTACATGGTTTCGAACATATCATCTACAATCTGTTGTAACTCGGGTGTAAAGGTCTCGACAGGGGCTGCAACGGTGCGCAGGCGCTCATCGGGAAAACGCAATACATCTAGAATGGCCATAGTTTTTTCTTTAGTTTCGTATAAATGCAGTCAATATTGGCGTAATTCTAGTCATTTACGCCGACAAAAAACAGCAACACTTTGCGTACAGAAGTAACAGGGAGTGTTATGTATCTGAAGCAAACCATCCTCGCCTGTCTGCTGGTGACCGTGAGTCAGGCAGCAGTGGCCCATCAGCTGAGGCTGAAAGCGGGTTACCCCGAAAGCTATGTAGTGCAAAAAGGCGACACCCTGTGGGATATCTCCGGCAAGTATCTTTCCGAACCCTGGCTCTGGCCCCGTCTCTGGAACATCAATCCGCAGATAGCCAATCCTCACTGGATCTACCCCGGTGATGTACTGCATCTGAGCTGGGTCAATGGTGAACCCCGGCTCGGCAAGGCGATGCAGGGTGGCAAGCAAGTCATTCGTCTTGGCCCGAAAACCCGTTACGAGAACAAAGCCAACCCCATTCCGACCCTGCCTATCAGCGAGATCGGCCCCTTCCTGCAAACCGACCATATTCTGGTTGACAGCCAGCAGCAGAAAACCCTGCCCTATCTGCTGGGGTCGGATCAGAAACATATCGGCATGCTGGAGGGGGACACCCTCTATGTGCAGGGCTCCCTGACACCGGGGCAGGTTTATGGCATTTATCACCCCGGAGTGGTCTACAAGGATCGCGAAACCGGTGAGCTGCTGGGCCAGGAGGCGATCTTTGCCGGTGTGGTGCGGGCCGTGGCGCGTCTTGATGGCGATCGGACCGAGGTGACTCTGACTCATAACCAGCGCGAAGTGCTGCAGGGCGACAAAGTGATGCCGCTGCCCGCTCAGGAGAACATGCCCGCCGTCTTCACACCGAAAGCGGCACCTGCCATCACGCCGGGCTATATCATCGATTTGCCGAACAAGACCCGGGGCGGTGGCAAGTTTGATGTAGTGCTGATCAACCGGGGCGGCCGCGATCAACTGGTCGCCGGGGATGTACTGGATGTCAGACGACCCGGTGCTGCTCTGGTCACCAAGAATGGCGATGTACAGTACAAGGAGCTCTCGTCGGTTTTTAACCGGGTGTTTTACAGCAGCAACAAGAAGACACCATTGCCCTCTGAAGCGATTGCCCGCGTCATGTTGTTCAAGGTGTATGACAAGCTGAGTTACGGTCTCATCATGCAGAGTAACGACATGGTGAGTGCGGGCTATCAGGTCACTCACTTCTGACGTGAACTACCCCGACGCGCGTCTGGCGCTCTGGCTAACTCTCGATGCGGTCACCGGTATTGGCCCGGTGACCGCTGCACGTCTGTTGGAACGGGCCGGGGGAAGTATTGAGGCTCTGTTTCAGAGCGATGAAGCGCAATTGCATGGTATGGGGTTGTCGTCAGAGCAGATCAAACAACTGCGCTGGCCCTCGCCGGTGGTTGAGCAGAGCCTGGCTTGGGCCGCTTTGCCTGACAATCTCCTTATTCCGCAAGATCACCCGATTTATCCACCCTTGTTGCGGGAAATTCCCGCGGCACCCCTGTTGCTCTACTGTCGTGGCGATCTTGCTGCGCTGTCGCTACCTCAGCTGGCAATGGTGGGGACACGCCATCCTACCTATGCAGGCAAAGATAATGCCTCCCGCCTTTGTAGCGAGCTGGTTGGATGCGGGTTAGCCATCACCTCGGGCCTTGCGCTCGGTATCGATGGTGTCTGCCATCAGCAAGCGCTGGCTGGTGGCGGTATCACCCTTGCCGTGTTGGGTTCCGGGCTGGATTGCCTCTACCCCAAACGCCACCAGGGGTTGGCAGGCCAGATTCTGGAGAGTGGTGGTTTGCTTATCTCCGAGCTGGCACCGGATAAAGGGCCGCTGGCTGAACATTTTCCTCGTCGCAACCGTATTATCAGTGGTCTGTCGCTGGGAACTCTGGTAGTGGAGGCGACCGAGCAGAGCGGTTCGCTGATCACCGCCCGCTATGCGCTTGAACAGGGGCGCGAAGTGTTTGCAGTGCCCGGCGCTCCGCAAAACGCCCAGGCGATAGGGTGCAACAGATTAATTCAGCAGGGGGCCAAACTTGTGCTGAGTGCGGCCGATATAGTGGAAGAGCTGCCAGAGTGGGTCGCACGGCCAGATCCGTCGGTCATACCATCTGAGCAACCGCATAATAGCGAATTGCCTTATGCCGATTTGTTGGATAACGTAGATTATGAGACCACGAGCGTGGATACCGTTGCCGAGCGGGCCCAGCTTCCTGTCGAAGTGGTATTGGGCAGGTTGGTAGAGCTGGAGCTGGTCGGTGCAGTGATGGCGGTAGCCGGTGGATACGTCAGAGCGAGGAGGGCGAATCATGTTTGATGTATTGATGTACCTTTTCGAGACCTACATCCACAGCGATGCAGATGTGATGGTCGAGCAGGATGAGCTCACCGACGAGTTGAGCCGGGCCGGTTTCGATAAAGAAGAGATCGACAAGGCGCTCGACTGGCTGGAGCGGCTGGCCAATCTGCACGATAGCGAGCGGGAGGTCTATGTTACCGCCAGCGCGCAAGGCTCGATGCGTATCTATGCTCCGCAAGAGCTGGCACGCCTCAGCACCGAGTGCCGCGGCTTCCTGCTCTTTCTGGAACAGGCCCAGGTGCTGAATGCCGAAACCCGCGAGATCTGTATCGAGCGCCTGCTCGAACTGGACAAGCCGGATATCGAGCTGGATGACCTTAAGTGGGTCGTCATGATGGTGCTGTTCAACGTACCGGGCAGTGAAAATGCCTACCAGCAGATGGAAGAGCTGGTGTTTGATGAGTCAGACGGCGTCATTCACTGACAGTCCGGTGCCGCGCTGGTAGAATTCAGGCCATCTGGATTTCAAGGCGCGGCCCATGTCAAAAATCGATCATCACCTCTTTTCAGCCCACGAACATGCCTTCGAGCGCGAGCCGTGCCCGCAGTGCGGGGCCGAGCTGGTGATCCGCCAGGGCAAACATGGCCCCTTTCTCGGCTGTTCTGCCTATCCTGCCTGTGATTACATTCGCTCCCTGACGCCATCCGGCCGTGACATCGAAAAGGTGCTCGAAGGCTCTGCCTGTCCCGATTGCGGAGAGCCGCTGGCGATCAAGAAGGGGCGTTACGGTCTGTTTGTCGGTTGTACCCAGTATCCGGCCTGTCAGCACATCGAATCCCTGCAGGAGAGCGATGATACCCAGATCCTCTGCCCCGAGTGCGGCAAGGGTCATCTGGTGAGCCGTACCTCCCGCTACGGCAAGCAGTTTTACTCCTGTGATGGCTATCCCCATTGTAAATATGTGGTGAACGACAAACCGATCCCCATGCCCTGCCCCGCGTGTGGCTGGGGCATCATGGTAGAGAAAAAAGTGAGGGGAACGCTGCGTTGGGTCTGTCCGCAAAAGAAATGCGGCCACCAAAGTGAGCAGGTATAATCCCGCCGCCGCAACCAGATTGAAACGTTTTCGGTGAACTTCAACCCCCCACTTGGAGTAAGGAAATTCCCACCATGAATAAACCCTTTGTTGCCGTATTGATGGGCTCTGATTCTGATTTCCCCGTGATGCAGACTACCCTCGAGGTGCTCAAGTCATTTGATATTGCAGTGGAAGTCAAAGTCACCTCCGCGCACCGCACGCCGGCTGCGACTCATCAGTATGTGACCGATGCCGAGGCCCGTGGCTGCAAGGTCTTTATCTGTGCTGCCGGTCTGGCTGCGCATCTGGCGGGTGCCGTAGCCGGCATCACGACTCGTCCCGTGATCGGGGTGCCCATCGATGGTGGCCCGCTCAAGGGGCTGGATGCGCTACTCTCCACCGTGCAGATGCCGGGTGGTGTACCGGTGGCGACCGTGGCGATCGGCAAAGCCGGTGCCAAGAACGCAGGTTATCTGGCAGCCCAGATGCTGGCAGTAGCCGATGATGAACTGGCGGCCAAGGTTCGGGCCGAACGCCAGAAGAATGCCGAAGAGGTGATGGCCAAGGATGCCGCCCTGCAGGCTCAACTCAAGTAAGTGAACGGGTGACGATCCGGATGTGTCGTATTTTTCCTGTGCTACAGCAAAACGTCACTTTGTTGTGGTCGCCACCGTATGGATTCAACTTGCTACTAAGCGACGAGGCGGCAGCTAGGCTGCCGCATTTTTCCTATGCCAAATGAATTTGAACAGGCGGTTGCTGCCCTCCAACAGGAAGGGGTGATTGCCTATGCGACCGAGGCCGTGTTTGGTCTGGGGTGTGATCCCGACTCCGAAGTTGCGGTGCAGCGACTGCTGGCCATCAAACAGCGTCCGGTGGAGAAGGGGTTGATCCTGATTGCTGCCGATTTGGCGCAATTGCAGGACTACATCGATCTGAGCCAACTTAGCGGTGAGCAACTGGCTCGGGTTGAAGCCAGCTGGCCCGGTCCTTTTACCTGGATCATGCCTGCCCGTGCGACGACGCCGGCCTGGCTGACCGGGCAGTTCGAGACCCTGGCGGTGCGCGTGACGGCTCATCCTCAGGTGCAGGCGTTGTGTCGCGCCTTTGGCAAGCCGCTGGTCTCTACCAGCGCCAACCTGACCGGTGAGGAGCCTGCCCGTCGGGTGGCCGATATTGGGGAGCGGCTGGCAAGCAAGTTAGCCTATATCCTGCCCGGTGAAGTGGGTGGTCAAGCTAACCCCTCCGAGATCAAGGACGCACGAACCGGCGCCATTATTCGCCCCTCCTGAGCTGGCGGATACATCATGATTTGCTATCAATCCGCTGAGTGGTGAGTTCACCGGATTGATTTAACTATAAAAATGGACAGGGCGTTCACGATCCTGCCTGACTGGAGACAAGATGAGCAAACCGGATGTGGCCCAGGTCAAGGCCTTCCTGTTGCAGTTGCAGGACGAGATCTGCCGTGGTCTGGAGCAGGCCGATGGCAGTGGACACTTTGTGGAAGATGCCTGGAGCCGTGAAGGCGGTGGCGGTGGTCGCACCCGTGTGCTGCGCCACGGCGCGGTGATCGAGCAGGGGGGCGTCAACTTCTCCCATGTCTATGGCGATGCCATGCCTGCCTCTGCTACAGCCCATCGGCCAGAGTTGGCCGGTCGCAAGTTCGAGGCGATGGGCGTGTCGCTGGTGATCCATCCGCACAACCCCTATGTGCCGACCAGCCACGCCAACGTCCGTTTCTTCATCGCCGAGAAAGAGGGTGAAGAGCCTATTTGGTGGTTTGGCGGTGGTTTCGATTTGACGCCCTTCTACCCGTTTGCCGAGGATGTCCAGCATTGGCATCAGGTCTCCCGTGATCTCTGCCTGCCCTTTGGTGATGAGGTCTACCCCGAGTTCAAATCCTGGTGCGATCGCTACTTCTTCCTCAAGCACCGCAACGAGACGCGAGGGGTGGGCGGTCTCTTCTTCGACGATCTGAATCGCTGGCCTTTTGCCGACTGCTTTGCCTTTATGCGGGCGGTAGGTCGGGGTTATCTCGATGCCTACCTGCCGATCATCGAGCGACGCAAGGCAGTGCCCTATGGCGAGAGGGAGCGGGAGTTCCAGCTCTATCGTCGCGGCCGTTATGTGGAGTTCAATCTGGTGTATGACCGTGGCACCCTGTTCGGGTTGCAGACCGGCGGACGTACCGAGTCGATCCTGATGTCGATGCCACCGCTGGCACGTTGGGAGTATGACTGGCAGCCGGAGGCGGGTACTCCTGAAGCCTTGCTCTACACCGATTACCTCACGCCGCGAGAGTGGCTGTGACCAGAGGGACCATGATGGTCCCTTTTTACTGGCCGTTATTCGGCTTGTTCCCGAGTGCGAAAACCCGTTAAATCGGAATATTGCCCTCTGATGGAACTCTTTGATGGATCGTTATCTGGTTTTTGGCCACCCGGTGCGCCACAGCAAGTCCCCCTTCATTCACACCCTGTTTGCCAGACAAACCCAGCAAGAGCTGGAGTATGGGCTGGCTGAACCCGCCGTCGACGAGTTTGCCCAAGCCCTGCGCACCTTCTTTGCCCAAGGGGGCAAGGGATGCAATGTCACCGTTCCCTTCAAGGAGCAGGCATTCACTCTGGTCGATCGCTTGAGCCCGAGGGCCAAGCGGGCGGGTGCGGTCAATACCATCAAGCTGACCGATGATGGTGTGTTGCTGGGGGATAATACCGATGGCGCCGGATTGGTCGCCGATCTCAAGTCCCATGGTGTGACGCTGGCGGATAGCCGGATCCTGCTGCTGGGTGCCGGTGGCGCTGCTCGCGGTGCATTGGCGCCGCTGCTGGCTGAGTTGCCGAGCGAGCTGGTGATCGCCAACCGTACCCACACAAAAGCGCAACAGTTGGCTGCCGAATTCCACGATCTGGGGCCTGTGACTGCTCAGACCTATGAGCAGTTGGCAGGGCCATTCGATCTCGTCATCAACTCTACCTCCGCCAGCCTGCAAGGAGAGCTGCCGCCGTTGGCCCCAGCCCTGATCCACACTGATATTGCCATCTACGACATGATGTATGGCGCCTCGGATACGGCTTTTATCAGTTGGGCCAAACAGCATGGGGCTCGTCAAACCATGGATGGACTCGGCATGCTGGTGGAACAGGCCGCCGAAGCGTTTACCGTGTGGCGCGGAATTCGTCCCGGGACTAAACAGGTATTGAGAGAGTTGAAGCGTAACTTGGGGGTGATATGAACCAGGGTATTCTGTTTCCCGACCTGATGGAGTGGCAGGCTGACGAACAGCGGGTGCGTTTTCCTGCCCAGCAGATGGGGGCGCTGATAGATTGTTACATCAGCCATCGGCGACTGGAGAGAATGACAGGTCTGGCGCTGACGAGAGAGGATGACATCGTCAGAGCCTTCGAAAGTGTACGTTTTGATATTGAAGACATGGCTGAAAAACTCATTGAAGAACAAGAGTTTGCTGAGGATGGCGCTATCTACCTCTGATTTTTTAAAGTTTTTTTGTTTTGTAGCGGAACTACTTTGAAATGGCGCTGACTAACTAGATAGTTGAGGAAGTGCTAGCTAGTCACCTTTATAACTCCCCGGTATTCGTACTGGGGATTTTTTTATCTATATGAAAATAAAAGATTTTTTCTTAATCTGTAAGTTGTGAAACTAAATTACATAAATTACTTTCACTTTCTGCTGCTTTGCTGTACAGTTGTCTGCGTAGGGTACAGAGGTAAGATGTTCTATCTTTCAGACCTTTTATTTCACGTAATTGAATGTGGCTGAATAGCTGCCCCGATGAGGTTCTCGTCGGGGTGTTTTTTTATGCGCATCATTTAGAGTAAATGCTTTAAATTGGCGATGCATTTGATAGAATGAGGCTGCTTCTTGAGGAATACCTGTCGTCTGGTACTCAAGATTCAGCTTCTTCCCAATTTTTTGAACTTATTATTTCAGGCTGGATGGCATCACTGTCGTCCGGCCTCATTTTTATCCCTTTCGGTTAGGTTTTGTAATTAAATTTCATTTTTGTCTCTTTTTGTAATTATTGTTCGTTTTGAAAGAACGAATTTGAAAACGCTATCAACGCCTACTTAAGTTAATTATTTATGTGAATTAACTGCCTATCTATATGAACTGTAAGCGGTAATGGATATAGCAAGGGAGCTGAATACGGGGTGTTTGTCGTGAGGCAGGTGAAAGCAGTAATCTGAAACCCTTTCAATCAGCGGAGGAGTGCTCCGCCAATTGCAAGGAGAGCGAGGAGTAGATTACTCCTCGGCAGGTTGCTGTTCGTCAGCGTTCAGCAGGTCGGTATCGTCACCACTGACGTACCATTCGGTCAGGGTTTGCGCCAGCTTCTCCACACCGATATTGGTGAGGGAGGAGAACGCTTCGACCTGGATCTGGGAGCCGAGGTTGGCAACGGCCTGGCGCACCTTGATCACCTGGTTGTTGCGCGGACCCGGGCTCAGTTTGTCGGCCTTGGTCAGCAACAGCATAACGGGCAACTGACGGTGCGAGCTCCACTCCAGCATGTTCATGTCGGTATCTTTGAGCGGGTGGCGGATGTCCATCAGGATCACCAGACCTTTCAATGACTCACGGCGCTGCAGATACTCTGCCAGTGACTTTTGCCACTTGAGCTTCATTTCCAGCGGAACTTGCGCATAACCATAACCCGGCAAGTCGACCAGACGCTTGCCCGGTTCCAGCTCAAACAGGTTGATCAGCTGGGTACGACCAGGTGTCTTACTGGTGCGCGCCAGGTTCTTGTGTTTGGTTAAGGTGTTCAATGCAGATGACTTACCGGCGTTGGAACGGCCGGCAAACGCGATCTCGACACCCCCATCATTTGGCAGGTGACGGATGTCGGGTGCGCTGGTCACAAAATGCACCTTATTGAAATTCAGAGTTTGTGTATCCAACGTAAATTCCCCATGGAGATAGAGGGTTATAGAGTTACTTTTTTGTAAAATGGTGTAAAATAGCGTCGCTTAAACGCGTTTATTTTAACATGCCTTCAGCGGCATGGGATCTGGAAGCCTAATAACGAAAAGTTGGAACGCCATGAAGAACCTAGTCATTACTCTTGCTCTGATGGTTGGCGTAACGGGGATGGCACAAGCCAAGGGCGATGCCGCTGCGGGACAGACCAAGGCTGCCGTTTGTGCGGCTTGTCATGGACCGGACGGAAACAGCCTGGTTGATATGTACCCCAAAATTGCTGGTCAGCACGCATCATATATCAAAAAGCAGTTAGTTGAACTGAAGGCTGCCGCTTCTGGTCAAATTGGCCGGGTTGCGCCAGTGATGGGGCCGATGGCGTTACCTTTGTCGGAACAGGACATGGATGACCTGGCGGCTTATTTCTCCAGCCTGAAGGTTACCCCTATCGCTGTCCCTGACGACGTGGTCGAAGCGGGCAAGGCACTCTATATGGGTGGTGACATGAGTCGCGGTCTGGCAGCTTGTACGGCTTGCCATGGTCCCCGTGGCTCGGGTGTCGAACAGGCGAAGTATCCAAACCTGTCCGGCCAGCATCCTGCCTATATCAAGGCTCAGCTCACCGCATTCCGTGCCGGGACGCGTGACAACGATCCGAATGGCATGATGCGGGACGTTGCCAAGAAACTGACTGATCAGGATATCGAAGCCCTCTCCAAATATGTGGCGGGTCTGCACTGATATAGTCGATACGGTCGATTTGAGTTGAAACGGGGAGCCTGGGCTCCCCGTTGTTTTTATGGCTTTCAGATAATTCTCGGTTTAATCCCCCCGTTCTGTAAGAGATCTCCCATTCTCAAGGCAGGCCAAGGCTCATAAAATTGCATAAAATATTAAATAATCATTATTTATCAACAAATTATATGAATATTGATATCTTTCGACATGTTGAGAATGTTTTGAGTGGATTGAGCCGCTTTATAGAGTTGGTACAGTAGGCTTAATGGATTCACCCACGGATTGGGTGGCGGTTTCACGACAGGGTGTTGTGAGCAGAGGATGGCTGGCGTGGCGGGATGCCATGGGCTCGGATGAGCTGGCAAAGGATTGAAGGATCAGGATGGTGACCATCTCCGGAGCGGGATGGGGTTGCGGGATGCAGACTCCCCGGCACGATGGCAGGATGCGGTCGAGACGGGTCAAACAAGCACACGCACATTCAGGAACGACCAATATAAGGTCAGGATGACCACACAACGATATGATGCGGCGACAAGTTGTCATGGAGAGGACGAAACAGACTGTTTTGCCATTCAGGATGGCGCACGCATGAACATATCAAGGCAGCTTCGGCTGCCTTTTTTCTTTTGGGTCATTAACCCGATTAGCCATTCTGTGTCAAAATACCAGCAACATGCCCAGAGGATACCGATCCTGCGGTGTTCAGTGGCCTGATTGGGCCGGATTGGTGCGGGATCCTGCTCTTGTTCCAGCCTTACTGTTCCTCGCATCGTATCCCACCGGGTGAGATCATCCCGGGTACGGGTCAAACCAGTTATTTTCGGAGTTAGCCATTCATGTCTGCCAAACAACCCACTCGCAAGCCTACTGGCAAGCGCAAAGAATCTGATGTCAGTGCTCAGGAAGGCCGTGAGCGTAAACGGGCTGCCAAGCGAAAGGGCCTGAAGGCTGGTTCTCGTCAGCAAGTTGAACAGCCGAAGAACAAGTCTGGCAACAGCCAGTCCAAAGATCCGCGTATCGGTTCCCGCAAGCCGGTAGTTCTGGTGGTGGATGACAAACAGAAGAAGCCGGCAGCACCCAAGGCGGTGAAAGAGAAGAAGCTGGTGATGACCCCCGAGCAGGAGCTGGCTTCCATCGAAAACGATGATCGCTTGAATGATCTGCTGGATCGTCTTGATGCAGGTGAAACCCTGGAAGCGGCCGAGCAGGCCTGGGTTGATCAGCGTGTCGACCGTTATCAGGAGCTGATGGATGAGTTGGGCATCATCGACAACGACGATGATGAAGATGATGAGCTGCCGTTTGATGATGGCGATGACGCCGAGTTCGACGAGCAGAAACCAGCCTCCGAAGAGGAGCTGTGGGACCGTTTCAACCAGGTCGATTTCAAGCCGGAACCCAAGCCTGAGCCGAAGAAAAAGTGATGAGTGGATGGATGCTGGCCGCCCTGTTGGGCGGCCTGATTTTGTCAGGGTTGGCCATCTATGCAGGCATGCTGCTGGCCAGGCTGAGACGGCAGCAAGCGATGCAGTGGCGGGCTATTACTGCTCGCAATGAACGAATTCTGGAGAGCGTACGGGTCATTGCTCATGCGGTGCAGGAGGGGCAGTGCGATTACTCCGAAGGCGCCATTCGGCTGACCAATCTGCTGGATGCGTTGCAGATCAAGGGGGGACGAGCGTTCGTTGCCGAGTTCCCGGGTCTGTACGGGCTGTATGAGAAGGTGAAAGATATGCCGACTCATGAGGCCAGACGCGCCCTCAAGCGCAATGAAGTGATGAAGATGGATCTCGAACGCAGCGGCTACGAGGCCGAGCTGGAGGCTCAGATCCTCAAGGATGTGGCCCAGCTGAAGGATTTTCAGTTAGGTCGGTGAGCCAACAATAACAACAAGAGAGGAAGCAAGCGTGCAAGCAGAACAGATTGTGTGGGATCAGGCCCTGATCGAAAAATATAACTACAGTGGCCCGCGATATACCTCTTATCCCACTGCGCTGGAGTTCAACGAGAGCTTCGGCTATCCGGATTTTGTCCGCGCTGCCGGCCAGTATCCCGAGCGCAATCTGTCGCTCTACGTGCACATCCCTTTCTGTCACAAGCTCTGCTACTACTGCGGCTGCAACAAGGTCATTACCCGCCATCAGCACAAGGCTGACGAGTACCTCGACTACCTGGAGCAGGAGATCAAGGCGCAAGCCCCGCTCTTCAAGCACCGTATGGTCACCCAGCTGCACTGGGGTGGCGGTACACCCACCTATCTGGATGAAGCGCAAACGCGCCGCCTGATGGCCATGCTGCGTGAGCACTTCCATTTCGCCGAAGAGGGGGAGTTCAGCATCGAGGTCGATCCGCGCGAGATTGCCATTACCATGCTGGATGTGCTGCGAGACGTCGGCTTCAACCGCATCAGCCTCGGGGTGCAGGACTTCAACAAGGATGTGCAGGTTGCGGTCAACCGCGAGCAGGACAACGACTTTATTAAAGCCATGTTGGAACGGGCCCGTGAACTAGGCTTCCGCTCGACCAACCTCGACCTTATCTATGGCCTGCCGCATCAGGATCGTGCCAGTTTCCACCATACGCTGGAAGAGGTGCTCAAGACGGATCCGGCGCGCCTCTCCATCTTCAACTATGCCCATCTGCCGAGCCGCTTTGCCGCCCAGCGCAAGTTGAAAGAGGTGGATATGCCTGCGCCGCAGGAGAAGCTGGCCATGCTGCAGGATACCATCGCCTTCCTGACCGGTCAGGGTTACCAGTTCATAGGCATGGACCATTTTGCCAAACCCGATGACGAACTGGCGGTCGCGCAGCGCGAGGGCAAGCTGCACCGCAACTTCCAGGGCTATACCACTCAAGGTGATTGCGATCTGCTGGGGCTGGGGGTCTCCTCCATCAGCATGATCGGTGATGCCTACTCCCAGAATCAGAAAGAGCTCAAGACCTATTACGCACAGGTTGCAGAGCTGGGTCATGCCCAGTGGAAAGGCTGCTCGCTCAATCAGGATGATCTGATCCGCCGTGAGGTGATCAAGCGGCTCATCTGTGATTTCCGCCTGAACTTTGCCACTGTCGAGCAGGCGCACGGGCTCAATTTCAGAGAGTATTTTGCCGACGATCTCAAGCTGCTGCAGACCTTCATCAACGATGGATTGGTGCGTATGACGGAGGATGGTCTGGAGGTCTCCTCCACCGGGCAGCTGCTGATCCGCAATATCTGCATGTGTTTTGACGTGTACTTGCGCAACAAGGCACGCCAGCAGCAGTTCTCTCGCGTGATATAAGCTTGTTTGCCGATTAGAAAACAGAGAAGGGCGCCATCGTGGCGCCTTTCTCATCTGTATTTTTGCTTAAGCAGCGGGTCGGGAAGGTTCTGGTAAGAAGTCTCTGCGCTGAGGCAAGCAATTGAAAGCCAAGCAAGGGGACGGTGAAATGCAGATAAAAAGATGGGGGCGACTTGCGTCGCCCCCGGTAGTCGTATCGCTCAGATCCTTGAACGAAGTTGCTCCCTGCAATCCCTGACTGTTTACCTCTTCCTTTAGGTTTCCCCTTCCCAATCCTTTGGGGTGTCCTTTAGCCATCTTGGCCTGACGAGTCATCCTGTCCCGTCGCACTTTCTCCGTCCCGGGAGGTGTCCTTTGCCACATCCTGTGGTGAGTCCATTTGCCCAACCCTGGCAGCCAGCCTTCCTGACCGACTTCATTGCGTCCGTGCATGAGTAACTATAAGGATTTTATAACCGGCTACAACGCCAGATTGGAAAACGTTTTTGTCATTAGCTATTTCGAAAGTTATGGGTTTCTATTTTTTCATTTATAAACAGCTGGTTAAGTTAATCATCTTCATGTTTTAAGATCTTATCTTCCGATTATCTCGGGGATCTTTTCGGCTGTTGGCTTACATCTGGAATGGCAGATCTCTTACGCGGCGTTTTGGTTGCTTCAGAAACAGATTTTGCCGTCTGATGATGGTCATTCGGGGTGAGTGGGCGAGGCACACAAAGAGCGGCTGAATGGAGAAATTATTAGCGCTGGTTGAGCCGCTCATAGATGGTCTGGCGTTCTTCAGGAGTCAGCGAAGAGAAGTAATGGGTAAAGAGGCGCAGCAACAGGGACTTGTTCATGCCATCTTGCTGGGTCAGATTACCCAGCTCGTCGATGGCCACCGTGCTCATGGAGAAAGTGGCTTTTTTGTAGCTGGGCTTCAGGTGCTCGCCACTCTCGATAAAGGCCAGCGCCGACAACGCCTCGTCACGATGCAGGCCCAGTTCAAGGCTGACCACCTTGGGTTTGCCCTTGGCGTAGAAATCCGCATCTTCGATAAATTCGTCGACGGTGAACTTCTTCTGGTGATGCAGCTGGTGCTTTTTCTTCAGATCGGCCAGACCCATCTCACACCCCCACTTGCAGGAACTCTTTGGCGATGGCCCGGATCTCTTCGGCGGATTTGCCATCCGGCTCGATCTCCATCACCGACAGTCCCTTCTCTTCGCTGTCGTCATAGACGTTGCGGCCATAGGTGATGGCGTTCAGGACGTCGACACCGAACGAGGAGCAAACCTCTTTCGCTTCCAGAATGCGTTTTACCTGATTGGGCAGGGCGGGGCACTGGGTCAGCACTACGGCTGCATTGAGGGTCGGGTTGACCATCTTGCAGGTGGTGATGAGATCTTCCATGTGGGGCAGGGTCTTGAGGTCGCGACGTTTCGGGCGCAAGGGGATCAGGGCGTGGGTGGCGACAGCCATGGTGGAGCGCAGAGCCCGGTTATCTTGCCCGCCGCAATCGACGATGACGTAGTCGTAGCGGTTTTTCAGGCTGAGCAGGTCGTTGCGAATATTACCATAGAGCTGTACGCAGTTGATTTGTGGCAGCTCCGGGTTGTCATTGCGCTCCTGAATCCAGTCAGAGGTGGTGCGCTGAGGGTCGCAGTCGACCAGTAATACCTCCCCCTGAAATTGGGATCTGAGGTAGACCGCCAGATTTTGTGCCAGGCAGCTCTTGCCACTCCCCCCCTTCTCTCCACCGACCAACAAGATCATGACGTTCCCCTATCCATGAGAAAACCGCTGATTTCAGTATAGGAGGGGCCTGTCTCATCACAAGGCGAGAGGAGTGATGCTCCTCTCGTTGTTTCGACTAGTAATGAACGCTGCCTCCCTGCCAGCGGCAGACATAGTCAGGCACCAGCATTTGAGGGGCCTTGTCGACATGGCAGACCACCATGGGCATGGCAGGGGCTCCTTCAGCCTGACTGAGGGTGGGGAGCGCAGAGAGCAGCAAAGTCGCGAGCAACAGCATGGGTTTCATCTTCATAACAACTCCTTGGTAGTGCCATTCCTGTGTGATCTGGATCACTTTCTGAGTTAAGTCGAGGTTGGCGCCAGCGCAAGGTGAGACGAATAAATTCAATTAATGAAAAAAGTATCAAAAGGCGTTGTGATGACCGACGAGGATGGCTGCCCACCTTGATGCGGACTTTGTGCATATTAAGTTGAACTGCACAAAGAGGTGATGACTTATAAGGCCGAGCCTGATGGGGTTGGCATCAATGCCATGATCTGGAACAAGAAAAGATTTATGCAGTGAATGTGGTCGATGTGAGTATTTATTTCTCCCGCATTCCTCCCGTCACGGCGATGTATTCAATACCTAGGGAGTAATATTCAAATTCTATTTGTAAAGTTATTTACAGTAATGATTTTTAACGGTTTTTGTTATTTGCATTTAATCACTCCAGTGAACAGGCATGAATAAAAAATGAATCAATCTGAAATATAGCAGGGTGGTTTTGCATGGTTATTCGGTGCTATTTGTTTGGAAAATGCGCAATTTGCTACCGGGGTCATAGATTGGATGGTGAATATATTCAGTTCTGAGTGAATGTGATCAATGTCTAAGTTTGTCGCGATTTGCAGGGTTAACCTCGGTCTCGAAAGGCAAGGGCAGGATAGAACATAAGCCGATTACCCTACATAAAGAATATCCCGCCTTAGCCACGAGCATGAATAGAAGGAATCTATTCAATCACTCGCAGGGACCACTGCTAGACGGAATATAATCATGAGCAAATTTTATGTAGGTTCTGAAGTTGGCCAATTGCGCCGTGTCATGTTGCACCGCCCCAACCTCAGTCTGAAGCGTCTGACTCCTTCCAACTGCCAGGATCTGCTGTTCGATGACGTCCTGTCAGTTGAACGCGCCGGTCAGGAGCACGACAAATTCGCTCAGGTACTGCGCGATCAGAATGTCGAAGTTTTCCTGCTGACCAATCTGCTGGCGGAAACCCTGGATGTGCCGGAAGCCAAAACCTGGCTGCTGCAACATCAGGTCTCCGACTACCGCCTCGGCTCTTCTTTTGCCAACGACGTGCGCTGCTTCCTGGCTGACATGCCGCATCGCGAATTGGCCCGCATTCTCTCCGGCGGCCTGACTTACTCCGAGATGCCCTACAGCGGCGTCAACATGGTAGTGGGCATGCACGCTCCGACCGATTTCATCATCGAACCGCTGCCCAACCACCTCTTCACCCGTGACACCTCCTGCTGGGTTTACGGTGGCGTCTCCATCAACCCGATGGCCAAGCCGGCTCGTCGCCGCGAGACCAACCATGTGAAGGCCATCTACCGCTGGCACCCGATGTTTGCCGGTCAGGACTTCATCAAGTACTTCGGTGACGAGGAGCGTGACTACGACAACTCCACCATCGAGGGTGGCGACGTACTGGTTATCGGCCGCGGCGCTGTGCTGATCGGCATGTCCGAGCGCACCACCCCGCAAGGTGTCGAGCACCTGGCTCGCAGCCTGTTCAAACATGGTCAGGCCAAGCAGGTCATCGCCATGGAGCTGCCGAAGCACCGCAGCTGCATGCACCTGGATACCGTGATGACCCACATGGATATCGACACCTTCTCCGTTTATCCGGAAGTGATCCGCAAGGATGTGCAGTGCTGGAGCCTGACTCCGGGCGGCGCCACCGGCATGAACATCAAGGAAGAGGGTTACTTCGTCACCGCTATCGAGAAAGCACTGGGCGTGGATCAGCTGAAGATCATCACCACTGGTGGTGACAGCTTCGAAGCCGAACGCGAGCAGTGGAACGACGCCAACAACGTGCTGACCGTGCGTCCCGGCGTGGTGGTGGGCTACGAGCGCAATACCTACACCAACGAGAAATATGACAAAGCTGGTATCACAGTTCTCTCCATCCCGGGTGATGAACTGGGCCGTGGCCGCGGCGGCGCCCGCTGCATGAGCTGCCCGATGGAACGCGACAGCATCTGATGAGACGGCGTGGCGCCGGCAGAAGCTGGCGCCACACAGAACCAAACTCGAGATTAACCACTATGAAAAAACCAACTGTCGTCGTCGCTCTGGGTGGCAATGCACTGCTCCGTCGTGGTGAGCCACTGGAAGCGGATATCCAGCGCAAGAACATCGCAACTGCCGCCAAGACCATCGCCCTGATCGCTCAGGAGTACAACGTGGTGCTGGTGCATGGCAACGGCCCGCAAGTCGGCCTGCTGGCCCTGCAAAACAGCGCCTATACCAAGGTATCCCCCTATCCGCTGGATGTGCTGGGTGCCGAGTCCCAAGGCATGATCGGCTACATGCTGATCCAGGAGCTGAAAAACCTGATGCCGAGCCGCAACGTCACCGCGCTGCTGACTCAGGTGCAGGTCGATCCCAAGGATCCGGCATTCGCCAACCCGACCAAATTTATCGGCCCCGTCTACGAAGAGGCTGAAGCCCGCACCCTGGCAGAAGAGAAGCACTGGGTGGTCAAGGCTGACGGCAAGTTCTTCCGCCGCGTGGTGCCGTCCCCGCTGCCCCAGCGCATCGTCGAAGGCGATGCCATCGAAACCCTGATTGCCCAAGGCCACCTCATCATCTGTACCGGTGGTGGCGGCATCCCTGTGACTTGGGATGGCCAGAGCCTGACCGGTATCGAAGCCGTCATCGACAAGGACATGTCTGCCGCCTATCTGGCCAAGCAGATCAAGGCCGACGCCCTGCTGATCCTGACCGACGCCGATGCCGTCTATCTGGATTGGGGCAAACCGACCCAGCGTCCGCTGCGAGTCACCAGCCCGGACGAGCTGGCCGGGGTCAAGTTCGACGCAGGTTCCATGGGACCGAAAGTCGAAGCCTCTTGTGAATTTGTCAAAGCGACCGGCGGCATGGTCGGCATCGGCTCTCTGGAAGATGGCCTCGCCATCCTCAAGGGTGAAGCCGGCACCAATATCGTCGCCACCCGCACCGTACATGCGTAATTACCGACATCTGTACTGAGAATGCGTAGTCAACACTACTGCCCGAACTGGTCTGAAACATATATAGAGAGAACTCATCATGGCTTTTAATCTGCGTAACCGTAACTTCCTGAAACTGCTGGACTTCACCCCGCGCGAAATCCAATACATGATCGACCTGGCCATCGACCTGAAGAAAGCCAAATACGGTGGCTACGAGCGCAAGCATCTGGTCGGCAAGAACATCGCCCTGATTTTCGAGAAGACCTCCACCCGTACCCGTTGTGCGTTTGAAGTGGCGGCCTTCGACCAGGGCGCGCAAGTCTCCTACCTTGGCCCAAGCGGTTCCCAAATCGGTCACAAGGAGTCCATGAAGGACACCGCTCGTGTACTGGGTCGCATGTATGACGGTATCGAATACCGCGGCTACGGTCAGGAGATCGTGGAAGAGCTGGGCGCCTACGCCGGTGTCCCGGTCTGGAACGGACTGACCAACGAATTCCACCCGACCCAGATCCTGGCCGACTTCATGACCATGCTGGAACACGGCAAGGGCAAGCGTCTGGATCAAATCAAGTTCGCCTACCTGGGTGATGCTCGCAACAACATGGGTAACTCCCTGATGGTCGGCGCTGCCAAAATGGGCATGGACATCCGTCTGGTTGCACCGAAAGCCTTCTGGCCGGAAGAGGAGCTGGTTGCCAAGTGCCGCCTGATCGCCGAAGAGACCGGCGCACGCATTACCCTGACCGAAGATGTGAAAGAGGGTGTGCTCGGTGCTGATTTCCTCTACACCGACGTCTGGGTATCCATGGGTGAAGCAAAAGAAGCCTGGGATCAGCGCGTCAAACTGATGACCCCGTATCAGGTCAACATGGATGTCATCAACGCCACCAAGAACCCGGATGTGAAGTTCATGCACTGCCTGCCGGCGTTCCACAACGACGAGACCACCATGGGCAAGGAAGTAGCTGACAAATATGGCATGAAAGGCCTGGAAGTGACCGAGGACGTGTTCGAATCCGAGCACAGCATCGTGTTCGACGAGGCCGAAAACCGGATGCACACCATCAAGGCAGTGATGGTTGCTACGCTGGGCGACTAAGGTCGCAGTAGTGGTGCCGGGGGGCGACCCCCGGCTTTTCGACCATGTGACAGCGGCATAATACCTCTAACCCTACAACCCGCAGCCTGCATGGATACCACACCCACAGAAGGAAGCTGGACCATGACCAAATTCAAGTTCCCGTCAGCCTACACGATACTGTTTGTGCTGATCGCCCTGGTGGCCGCCCTGAGCTGGATAGTGCCGGCCGGCAAATATGAGATGACCATGAACGAAGCCCTCGGCAAAGAAGTGCCGGTGGCGGGTACCTACAAACTGGTGGAGGGGAATCCCCAGGGGATCGTCGACGTGCTGCTGGCACCTATCGATGGCCTCTACAACCACGACACCTATGAGGCAGGCGCCATCGACGTCTCCCTCTTTATCCTGATCATCGGTGGTTTTCTTGGCATTGTGACCAAGACAGGTGCCATCGATGCCGGTATCGAACGTGTGACCGACCGCCTGCGCGGCCGGGAAGAGTGGATGATCCCGATCCTGATGGCGCTGTTTGCCGCAGGTGGCACCATCTACGGGATGGCCGAAGAGTCGCTGCCGTTCTACACCCTGCTGGTGCCAGTGATGATGGCCGCACGCTTCGACCCTGTGGTGGCGGCTGCAACCGTATTGCTGGGTGCCGGTATCGGTACTCTGGGTTCCACCATCAACCCGTTTGCCACCGTTATCGCCGCCAACGCCGCGGGTATCTCCTTCACCGACGGTATCTGGCTGCGCGTCGCCATGCTGGTTGCCGGTTGGCTGCTCTGCGTTGCCTACGTCATGCGTTACGCCAAGATGGTGCGCAGCGATCCGAGCAAATCCCTGGTGGCTGACAAGTGGGAAGAGAACCGTGCCCACTTCCTCGGCAACAAGAGCGACCAGATGCTGGAGTTCACCCTGACCCGTAAAATCGTGCTGGGTATCTTCGTCGCCGCTTTCGCCGTGATGATCTACGGTGTGGCCGTGCTGGGCTGGTGGATGGCGCAGATCTCCGGTGTGTTCCTGGCTGCCGCCATCATCGTCGGTATCATCTCCCGCATGAGCGAGGAGGAGCTGACTTCCAACTTTATCGACGGTGCTCGCGACCTGCTGGGGGTGGCGCTGATCATCGGTATCGCCCGCGGTATCGTGGTGGTAATGGATAATGGCATGATCACTCACACCATTTTGCACAGTGCAGAAGGGATCGTGACTGGCCTCTCCACCATCGTCTTTATCAACGTGATGTTCGTGCTGGAAGTGGTGCTCTCCTTCCTGGTGCCGTCCTCCTCCGGTCTGGCCGTACTGACCATGCCGATCATGGCGCCGCTGGCCGACTTCGCCAACGTGGGCCGCG
This sequence comes from Aeromonas sp. PI_26, assembly GCF_027854445.1. Taxonomy (NCBI): domain Bacteria; kingdom Pseudomonadati; phylum Pseudomonadota; class Gammaproteobacteria; order Aeromonadales; family Aeromonadaceae; genus Aeromonas; species Aeromonas sp. PI_26. The sequence continues at coordinate 56,741 of NZ_JAJNOE010000011.1, read as the reverse complement.
ATCTGGTGGTGACTGCTTACCAGTCAGCCTCCGGTCTGGTGAACCTGGTGACCCCGACCTCCGCCGTGGTCATGGGCGGCCTGGCCATTGCCAAGGTGCCTTATGTGCGCTGGCTGAAGTGGGTGGCTCCGTTGCTCGGTATCCTGACCGTGCTGATTGTGGTCTGCCTGAGCCTGGGCGCCGTGCTCTCCTGAGGGATAACAAGCAAGATGAAACGGGAGCCTGCGGGCTCCCGTTTTTTATGGGCGCAAGAAGTGATGGGCACAAAGTAGCAGGCAACAAAAAGGCGACCCGCGGGTCGCCTCAGTGCATTTGGGGGAGAGAGCTTAGCGGGCCTGCGCCAGTGTGCGCACCACGGCGGCATGGGCCTGACGGGTACGGCTGATATGGCGCGGCGCGACCAGCACCACGTCATTGCCTGCGACGGCGCCCATGATCTCGGGATTGGCGTTGCGATCCAGCAGGCGGGCCACCACGGTGGCGGCTCCCGGAGTGGTGTGGATCAGCACCATCTGCTGGTTGTGTACCACTTCGCGCACCATGTCGTGGATAGAGCGGGTGCTGCCAGCGGGTTCCAGCTGCTCGTCGACCAGGGTGTAGACCTTCTTGCCGTTGGCATTTTGGGCCTTGGCCACGCCGAGGCGGCGCAGCAGGCGGGAGATGGTGGACTGGCTGATGTCGGCAAAGCCGCGCTCCGACAGCTCGCGGCGGATCTCTTCCTGGGTGCTGTAGCAGTGCTGACCGATGATCTGGCGACAGGCATCCAGCTGGGCCAGATCGGGCTCTTGGGCAACGGGACGACTGAGGGTTTTGACCACGGCGAATTCCTTTGATGATGACCGGAGGTAAACGCGCGATATCTGCCATAGCAGTCAGTTATCAGGCAAAAACACTGATAATCCATCTATATGCAGGGAATGAGCGGGCATTACCATCTTGCGATGGCAAATTATAGCTGACTGGAAATTCGGTGATGTGACAGGGTTCAAAAATGGGCCCCGCAGGGCCCAATCAGATATCAGTAACGCTCGCTGACGATGTCCTGAGTGAAGGACTTCTCGCAATATTTGCACTTCATCCGCACGACGCCTTTCACTTCGCGCACCCGGAAGTAGCTGTCTACCGGCTCGTTGTGGGAGATGCAGTTGGAGTTGGGGCAGTGGAACACCCCGGCGATGAACTCCGGCAGCTCCAGCTGGTGCTTCTTCACCACATTGAAGTCTTCGATGATGTTGACGGTCGCTTTCGGGGCGAACAGCGCCAGCTGGTTGGCCTGTTGCTCGGTCAGGCGGGTGTTCTCAATCTTGATGAGATCCTTCTTGCCCAGCGCGCCGGATTTCAGGTTGAAGCCGACGGTGATCCGCTCCTGGGTTTCGACCAGCTGGAACAGCTTGAGGATCTTGATGCCCTGGCCAGCGGGGATGTGATCGATGACGGAGCCGTGACGGATGGCTTCGACTTGCAGTTGGTTCTTGTCAGACATGATATTCCCCTAAGCTCAGACAGTTTCGTTCAGTACCAGTGCCAGCAGCGCCTGGCGTGCATAGACCCCGTTCTCCGCCTGCTGGAAGTAGCAAGCGTGGGGAGTCTTGTCGACCGCTACATCGATCTCGTCGACGCGGGGCAGGGGATGCAGGATCTTCATGGTGGGCTTGGCCCCTTCCAGAGTCGCCAGTTCCAGAATGAACTTGGCGGCCATGTGCTTGTATTCAGTCTCGTCGAAGCGCTCTTTCTGGACGCGGGTCATGTAGAGGATGTCCAGCTCCGGCATCACCTCTTCCATGGTCTGGTGGACGCTGAACTGGATGCCCTTCTCTTCCAGCTCTTCACAGATGTAGTCCGGCATCGCCAGCGCTTCCGGGGAGATAAAGAAGAAGCGACAGTTGAACAGGCTGAGGGCCTGGGCCAGCGAGTGCACGGTGCGGCCATATTTCAGGTCACCGACGAAGGCGACGTTGAGGTTGTCCAGACGGCCCTGGGTCTCATGGATGGTGAACAGGTCGAGCAGGGTCTGGCTCGGATGCTGGTTGGAGCCGTCGCCGCCGTTGATGACCGGCACGCGGGAGAATTCGGAGGCTAGACGGGCCGCACCCTCTTTCGGGTGGCGCATCACCACCGCATCCGAGTAGGAGCCGATGATCTTGATGGAGTCAGCCAGCGTCTCGCCCTTCTTGGCGCTGGTGTTGCCACCGTCGGCGAAGCCGATGATGTTGCCGCCAAGGCGCTGTACCGCGGTCTCGAAGGAGAGGCGGGTGCGGGTGGAGGCTTCGAAGAAGCAGCTGGCAACCAGCTTGTCTTTCAACAGGCTGGTGTCAGGTTCAGCCTTCAACCGTTGTGCGGTTGAGACTACCAGTTCCATTTCTGACCGGGTCAGGTCCGAAATGGAGATGACATGTTTCTTATAGAGTGGATTGGTCATCGTCTGCATTCCCTTTGACATCATTGGAGGTTTTTCGGGCACAAAAAAAAGCCCCTGAAACAGGGGCTTTTTTTAAAAATAACTGGGGATCTTTGGGGTGGGAACCGGAAAAAATGGGGCCGCTCTGGTGCGCACCACCCGTCTGCAAGGCTGTTTTCTGAATCAAAAACTGCATCGTTTCGTCCCGACCTTTTTCAAAAACGGACAGATTATAGGGCCGCTTTTTTAATTGTCAAAATTTTATTTCTGATGCCAATTTCAGCGTGAAAAACGTTTAAGTGGCGGAAACATGACGACAAATCCACACCTTGTGCGTCTCTTGCAGCGATTCCCCATCGCGGGCCATGGCGCGCAAATAACCGAGTCTGTGGTGCCCTTCCAGCAGGCAGTATGGTTGTGGCAGCGGTTGCCCGTTCGGGTAACTGCACCCCTCGGCGGGCACCAGCACGATGACAGGTTCGGGCCAGGTGCCTTCGCTCAGCATCTTCTCGCCGAGCCAGGAGCGACGGACATAGCGGTTGCTGCGCAGCATCTCGCCCCAGCGCTCGATCACCTCCATATGGTGGGAGTCTATCTGATCCACCAGTTGCGCGGTGGGCCAGCTTTCACAGGTGAACTGATGGCTGGCGAGATCGATAAAGCTCCAGTTGGACTCAAAACCGCGCCAATGACGGTAAATCCACTGGGAAAGCACATTTTCAGGAATAAAGGGCACCAGCGGCGCGACCCGTTCAAGATAGGCGGGCAGGGCCTCTGTCTTGCGTTCATCCCTGAAATTGAGGGGCGCCAGTTGTTGGAGCAATCGGTAATTGAGCATAAGTGGCCTCCCGGTACCTGATTTCACCCTACCCCCATTTATGTCCCATTCCTACCCCGGCAGGGCTGCAAATACAGCAAGTTATCCCGCTTTGCTGCACAAACAACCGCGACTTGTTCGGGATTTGTGCAATCGCATCGAAAGCGTAAAAAAAGCCTTTACCTTTGATCTCCACTTTGTATACTACGCCTCGTTTGTTGCAGGGGCGTAGTTCCAATTGGTAGAACAGCGGTCTCCAAAACCGATGGTTGCGGGTTCGAGTCCTGCCGCCCCTGCCATTTTCAGAAAGGCCAGCTCATTGAGCTGGCCTTTCGCATTTCCGGCGTTCGCCAATTTATCCCTCTCTCCTTTCTCTTCTCCTTCTTGCCGTTAGCAGTCCGGTGACTGTGGCCAGATTGATCTCGATGTCTGTCGCAAGAGCGTTCAATGTGCAGCAACCCGCTGTTTCAGGACGGTGACCAGCCGCTGGTGGCGGGCGGGGAGCGGCCACTCGGCGCGGTAGATCAGCCAGAGGGTGTCGATCACTTCAATGCGGCTATGGATCACCCGGATCTTCTCCTGCTGGGCAAAGGCGGTGACGGCGAAGCGGGGCAGCACGGTAAAGCCGAGGCCGCGGGCGACCGGCTCCAGGATCAGGCCGATCTGGTTGGTAAAGCCGCGCAGGGGGATCTCGTCAACGCGCTGGCCGGGGTAGCGTCGTCCCAACAGGCGTTGTGCCATGCTGCGGCCATCCGGATGGTCGATAAAGCCGAGCTGACAGAGGTGCTGCCAGCTCTGCTCCTCGCCATCGTTGGGAACCACCAGACAGAGGGGTTCGCGGGCGAAGGGCTCGGCGGCGATGCTGGGGTGCTCCGGCGGTTGATCCACCAGTCCCAGATCGCTGCGCCCCGCCAATACCGCCTGCACTATGTCGGGGGTGGGGGCGAAACGGTGCTGGATGGTGAGTCCGGGGTGCTCCTGTTGCTGGTCGAGCAGCAGGGGATAGAGCAGCAGGCCGATGCTGCCGGGGGTGGACAGGGTGATGGCGCCGCGGTGAGGGTCGTCGTCAGAGAGACGGGCCCGCAGCTGTTCGGCGGCCTGCGCCTGCTGGCGGGCGAAGTCGAGCAGCACCAGCCCGCGCGGAGTGAGCTCCAGCTGACGAGGCTTGCGCAGCAGCAGGGGGCCGAATTCGGCCTCGAGGCGCGAGATATGCTGACTGACGGCGGCCTGGGTGAGATCCAGCCGTTCGGCGGCACGGGTAAAACTGCCGGTTTCATGCACCACCACCAGGGTGTGGAGCCAGAGCGGATTAACCATAAATTTAATTTATGCCTTCCATTAGTTTGACCTTATTTTTCATTATGTCGCCCCTTCCTATCATATCACCTGTTTCCCACACACAATTTCAAGGTGACGTATGACCTATCCACGCAACTTCTCCCACATCGGCATCACGGTGACTGACCTCGACAAGGCAGTCGAGTTCTATACCAAGGTGATGGGCTGGTATCTCATCATGCCGGCGACCACCATCACCGAGGATGATTCCGCCATCGGCGTGATGTGCAACGACGTGTTCGGCCCGGGCTGGGGCTCCTTCCGCATCGCCCACCTCTCCACCGGCGACAAGATCGGCATCGAGCTGTTCGAGTTCCCCAACAGCGAGCAGCGCGAAAACAACTTCGAATTCTGGAAGAGCGGGGTGTTCCACTTCAGCGTGCAGGATCCGGATGTCGAGGGGCTGGCGGCGCGCATCGTCGCGGCGGGCGGCAAGCAGCGGATGCCGGTGCGCGAGTACTACCCGGGCGAGAAACCCTACCGCATGGTCTACATGGAAGATCCCTTCGGCAATATCGTCGAGATCTACAGCCACAGCTATGAGCTGACCTACTCCGCCGGTGCATATCAGGGGTAAGTGACAGGCCGCCTTAGGGCGGCCTGCTGCTTTGTTGTTACAAGAGTCAGTAGCATGGAATAGCGATCTGGTTCACACGAATAGCGCGTTCTATTGTTGATAGATGGGAAAATATACAGATTCACTAAAGTCTGTTCATATTGCGGCCGATAGCCTTTGATACATCAGGGTTTTCCCTGCCTGACACAACAACAAGGATTCGTCGTCATGACCCTCTCTCTGCGCGGCAAGCTGCTGGCCACCAGTCTTGGCGTAGTGCTGCTGATGGCATCACTGCTCGGCATCGTTGCCTTTCACACCCTAAAATCCCGCACCATGAGCGCCATCCAGAGCGAGGCGGTCAACTATGGCCACGCCTACTCGGTCGCCATCGGCGAATGGATGACGGATCGCAAGAACACCGTCCATGCGTTGGTCAACCTGATCAGCGACAACCCCCAAGCCGAGCTGGTGCCGCACCTGAAGCAGGCCTACACCTCGGGCGGCTTCGGGCTCACCTATTTTGGCTCCGCGCAGGGGGTGATGACCCGGCAGGATCCCTCCCTCAACACCGGCAACTATGACCCGCGCGAGCGCCCCTGGTATCAGGATGCGGTGAAGGCGGGGCAGCTCATCGTCACCGCCCCCTATGTCAGCGTCACCATGCAGAAGCTGGTGGTCACCCTCTCCGAGCCGGTACTCCATCAGGGGGAGCTGGTCGGTGCCGTGGGGGCCAACCTGGCGCTCGACAAGCTGATCGACGAAGTGCTGGCGATGAAGGTGCAGGGTGAGGGCTACGCCATGCTGCTCGACAGCAGCGGCCTCATCGTCGGCCATCCGCAGAAGGATCTGGCGCTCAAGCCCATCGCCGAGCTGGCGCCGGGACTCTCTGCCGCCACCTTCCAGCAGTGGGGCCGCGAGAACAGCGAGCTGCACGCCGCCACTCTCGACGGGCGGGATGTGCTGCTGGCGGTACAACCGGTGCCGGGCACCGACTGGCTGCTGGCCATGGTGATGTATCGCGATGTGCTGGAGGCGCCGCTCAGCAGTCTGCTGTGGGAGCTGGTGGGGCTGACCCTGGTGCTGATGCTGGTGTTCAGCGCCCTGCTCACCGCCACCTTCAAATACCTGTTCGCCGATCTCGGTCGGGTCGCGCACGCCCTGCACGACATTGCCCACGGCGAGGGGGATCTCACCGTTCACATCAACACTCACAGCAAGGATGAGGTGGGTCAGCTGGCCCAGAACTTCAACCAGTTTGTGGCGCGGCTGCACGGTATCGTCAGCCGGTTGCGGGATGTGACCGTCGAGCTGGCGGCCCAGTCCCGTGCCCAGGCGGCCGGGGCGCAGGCCCGCAGTCAGCGGGTACGCCAGCAGCAGGACGAGATCGTGATGGTGGCGACCGCGGTGACCGAGATGGCCTCCGCTACCCAGGAGATCGCCGGTAACGCCGAGTTTGCCGCCACTACCGCCACCGATGCGGTTGCACTGGCGGTCGCCGGTCAATCCCAGGTTGGCCAGAGTCAGCGCAGCATTACCGGTCTGGCGGACGAAGTGGCCGATGCCAGCCAGATCATCAATGAGCTCGACAGCCATGCCCAGAAGATCAGCGGCATTCTGGCGACCATCAGCGGCATCGCCGAGCAGACCAACCTGCTGGCGCTCAACGCCGCCATCGAGGCGGCCCGGGCCGGTGAGCAGGGGCGCGGTTTCGCGGTAGTTGCGGACGAGGTGAGGGTGCTGTCGCGCCGTACCCACGACTCCACCGACGAGATCCAGCAGATGATCGAGACCCTGCAGCAGACTACCCGTCGCGCCGTGGGTGGCATGGAGACCAGCCGTCAGCTGGCGGGTACCAGCGTCGAGGATGCCGAAGCGGCCAACCAGAGCCTTGCCCGGATCAACGAGGCGATCGGCTCCATCAGCGACATGGCGACCCAGATCGCCGCAGCGGCCGAGGAGCAGACTTCAGTGACCGGCGAGATCAGCCGCAATACCGAGAATATCCGCCACGTCTCGCAAGAGCTGGCCGAGCAGGCGGGCAGCGAGGCGGCGCAGGCGGCCGAACTCAAGTCGTTGACCGAGCGGCTGGAGCAGGAGATCGGCCGCTTCCGGCTCTGACATCCCGCCACTCCAGCAACAGAAAGGGCAGCCCGCGGGCTGCCCTTTGTTTTTTTACGGCTGGCTTAAGGGGTCTGCTTGACCCAAATCAGCTGGTCGGTGGCAAAGCCCAGCGACTTCGCCTTGGCGACCAGCGCATCCACTTTCGCCTTGGGCGGGTTGGGTGAGCGGGAGAGGATCCAGAGGTAGTCGTGGTTGTAGCTGGTCACCAGCGAGAGCTGGTAATCGGGGTCGAGGTCGATGACGTTGTAGCCGCCGTAGAAGGGGCCGAAGAAACTCACCTTGAGCCGCGCCTCGTCCGGGTTGCCGACGAAGTAGGCCTTGCCCTCGGCTTCGCGCCAGCTGCCATCGCTCTGCTTGCCGCGGTTGAGCACCTTGACGCCACCGTCATCCCGCATGCTGTAGGTGGCGCTCACCTGCTCCAGCCCCCGCTCGAAGCTGTGGTCGAGGCGGGCGATTTCGTACCAGGTACCAAGATAACGATCGAGCTGGAAGCCGGTAACGGGGCGAATGCCATCGGCTATCCCGGTACAGGCCGTCAGCAGTAAAGCGGTGAACAGGCAAAGCAGTGAACGCATAAGTAATCCCTCTCTTGTTATCCCTCAATGATGCGCAGCTGGCCATCCCGGAAGCGGGAGGCCTGATCCGTCGGCGTGCTGCCGAAGAAGCGCTTGTACTCCCGACTGAACTGGGAGTTGCTCTCGTAACCGACTCTGGCTGCCGCGGTGCCCGCCTTGATACCGTCATGCAGCATCATCATCCGCGCCTTGTGCAGGCGAAACGACTTGATGTACTGCAGCGGCGAGGTGGCAGTGACCGCCTTGAAGTGGTGGTGAAAGGCGGAGACGCTCATGTTCACCTCCCGCGCCAGCTCCTCCATGGTGAGGTTGTCGGCATAACGGGACTCTATCATACGCAGCACCCTGGCGATCTGGCCCACATGGTTGTGGCGATTGGCGAGCGCCTGCAGCGCCGGGCCGCCCCCCTCGGTGAGAGCGTGGAACAGCATCTCCCGCACCGTCTGCGGCCCCAGCACCCTGGCGTGCAACGGGTTATCCATCAGCTCGATCAGTCGCTCGGCGGCGCAAAACATGGTTTCCGACAGGGGGACCGAGTGGACACCGCTCTTTTGCGGCGCGGGGGCGGGCAAGGCATCGCCCAGCTCCAGCAGCAGCTCTTGCAGGGTGACCAGATCGATCTCGATGGTAAAACCGATAAGCGGCTGCTCGGGGGAGGCGAAGCACTCGCACTCGCAAGGGAGCGGCAGGGTCATCAGCAGATAGTGGTTGGGGTCGTAGCGAAACACTTGATCCGCCAGATAACCCACCTTGTGTCCCTGCAGGATAACGATCATCCGCGGTTGGTAGAGCACCGGGGTGCGGCCATGGTGCTCGGTGGTATAGATGAGGTTGACCTGTTTCACCGGTGACGGGGTGATGCCGGGGGCGGTGACGTGGCGGGTCAATCTGGCGGCGAGGTCGCTGTAACGGTTTTGCATGGGCGCTCTTTGATTCGACAGTTCCGGTTTTCGCTGCTTTGTAGAAATAGGCAAGAATCAAGCAGGATGTTGTCTTGATGGTAGGGTGGTTCTGGAGAAAAATGCAATCACGATTTCGCGGCCAGGCCGCCCTGACTATCAGAAGAAGGCAATGTCGATGAACAACTTTACTCTCCATACTCCGACCAAAATCTTGTTCGGCCAAGGGCAGATCGCCCAGCTGCGCGAGCAGCTTCCGAGCGATGCCCGCGTCATGATCACCTACGGTGGCGGCAGCGTGGTACGCAGCGGCCTGCTGGAACAGATCCGCAACGAGCTGGCTGGCATGACCCTGTTTGAATTTGGCGGCATCGAACCGAACCCGGCCTACGAGACCCTGATGGGCGCCGTGGAGCTGGCCCGTGCCGAGCGGGTCGACTTCCTGCTCGCCGTTGGCGGTGGTTCCGTGCTCGATGGCACCAAGTTTATCGCCGCTGCCGCGCACTACGATCTGGCCAAAGATCCCTGGCACATTCTCGAGACCGTCGGCAGCGAAGTGCGTTCCGCCATCCCGCTCGGTTCCGTGTTGACCCTGCCGGCGACCGGTTCCGAAATGAACATGGGCGCCGTCATCACCCGTCGCAGCAGTGGCGACAAGGTGCACTTCTTCTCGCCGTTCGTGATGCCGCGCTTCGCCGTGCTGGATCCGGTGCTCACCTACACCCTGCCCGAGCGTCAGGTGGCGAACGGGGTGGTGGATGCCTTTGTTCACATCGTGGAGCAGTACCTCACCTATCCGGTCAATGCCAAGGTGCAGGATCGCTTCGCCGAAGGCTTGCTGCTGACCCTGATCGAAGAGGGCCCCAAGGCGCTGGCCGAGCCGCACAACTACGAGGTGCGCGCCAACATCATGTGGAGCGCCACCATGGCGTTGAACGGCCTGATTGGTGCCGGTGTGCCACAGGACTGGGCCACTCACATGCTGGGTCACGAGCTGACTGCCCTGCACGGCCTCGACCACGCCCAGACTCTGGCGGTGGTGCTGCCTGCCCTGCTGCAGGCCAAGCGCAAACAGAAACATGCCAAGCTGCTGCAATACGCAGAGCGGGTGTGGGGTCTGCACAGCGGTAGCGAAGCGGAGCGCATCGACGATGCCATCGCCGCGACCCGCGACTTCTTCGAGCGGATGGGGGTCAAGACCCGACTGCGCGACTACGGTCTGAAAGATCTGGGTATCGACACCCTGATCGGCAAGCTGGGTGAGCACGGCATGACCCGTCTGGGCGAGCACAGCGATATCGATCTGGTGCAGAGCCAGCATATTTATGAAGCGGCCTGGTAAGGGCCGCCAATCGGTGCCAAACGGGCGAAACGATTGAATTGCCGGGGCCCTCTCCCGCCATATGGCGGCTGAGTGGTCCCGCTTTTGTTGGGAAAATGTTACTTTTCGGCGTTTCGCTGCGAGAAGTGAGACGAAAGCGGATTTCGTAAGAACAAAAAACGCTAAGATAGAGGGCCGGTAAAACATTTTTTTTGACTGGTTGGATCACTTTTTTCAGCCGTTTTTACTGGTATAAGCCTCTAATTTGGTTTGTTTTTTTTAATCGTAGCCAGGGATGGGCTGAATTCTGTACGAGTGCCGTCGGGACTGCGGTTGTAATAAAACTCCAAAATTTGATACTAATCACCTTCGCGCCTGAAAAGCGGGGGGCCTGACCATGACAGGAGGTTGAGGTAAAGCCTACTGATTTTCATAACAAAGAGCCCTGGACCTGCACTTTGGTCATGTCTTGTTTCGTCAGAAGTGAGACACTGGGCAGCGATTGTTTATTAACCATCAGGGAATAGTCATGCAGATTGGAATACCGAGAGAGAGTCTCGCCGGTGAGACCCGGGTCGCAGCGACCCCGGCTACCGTCGAGCAGCTGAAAAAGCTCGGCTTCGAGGTCGCCATCGAGACCGGCGCAGGCCTGTCGGCCAGCTTCGATGATGCCGCCTTCGAGGCTGCCGGTGCCAGCGTGGTGCCGAATGTCTGGCAAGCCGACCTTATCTTCAAGGTCAATGCGCCGACCGATGCCGAGATCGCACAAATTAAAGATGGCGCCACTCTGGTGAGCTTCATCTGGCCTGCCCAGAACCCTGAGCTGGTCAAGAAGCTGTCCGAGCGCAACATCAATGTGATGGCGATGGATATGGTGCCGCGGATCTCCCGTGCCCAGTCCCTCGATGCCCTCTCCTCCATGGCCAACATCGGTGGCTATCGCGCCGTGGTTGAAGCTGCGCACCAGTTCGGTCGCTTCTTCACCGGTCAAATCACCGCAGCCGGTAAAGTGCCGCCTGCCAAAGTGCTGGTGATCGGTGCCGGTGTAGCCGGTCTGGCCGCCATCGGTACGGCCGGTTCCCTCGGCGCCATCGTGCGTGCATTCGACACCCGTCTGGAAGTGGCCGAGCAGATCGAATCCATGGGTGGGGAATTCCTCAAGCTGGACTTCGGTGGCGAAGACGGTGCATCCAGCGATGGTTACGCCAAAGTCATGTCCGATGAGTTCATCAAGGCCGAGATGGAGCTGTTCGCCCAGCAGGCCAAAGAGGTGGACATCATCATCACCACCGCCCTGATCCCGGGCAAGCCGGCTCCCAAGCTGATCACCAAAGAGATGGTCGACAGCATGAAGCCGGGCTCCGTCATCGTGGACATGGCCGCTCAGGCTGGCGGTAACTGTGAATACACAGTGCCGGGTGAGCTGCATGTCACCGCCAACGGCGTCAAGGTGATCGGTTACACCGATCTGCCGGGTCGTCTGCCTGCCCAATCCTCCCAGCTCTACGGTACCAACCTGGTCAACCTGATGAAGCTGATGTGCAAGGAGAAGGACGGCAACGTTGCCATCGACTTCGAAGACGTGGTTCAGCGCAACATGACGGTGATCCAGGCCGGTGAAGTGACCTTCCCGCCGCCCGCCATCTCCGTCTCTGCTGCCCCGCAGAAACCGGCAGCCGCCAAACCGGCCGCCAAGAAGGAAGAGGCCAAGCCCTCCAACAAGAAGTTCGTGTTCGGTGCCCTCGGCATCGCCGCCTTCGGCTGGATTGCGTCCGTTGCCCCGGCAGCTTTCCTCTCTCACTTCACCGTATTCATCCTGGCCTGTGTGGTCGGTTACTACGTGGTGTGGAACGTATCGCACGCCCTGCATACGCCGCTGATGTCGGTCACCAATGCCATCTCCGGCATTATCGTGGTCGGTGCCCTGCTGCAGATCGGGCAAGGGTCGACTCTGGTTACCGCGCTGGCGTTTATCGCCGTGCTGATTGCCAGTATCAACATCTTCGGCGGCTTCACCGTCACTCAGCGCATGCTGAAGATGTTCCGTAAGGATTAAGGGGGTTTAACGTGTCTCAAGGACTGGTAACAGCATCCTATATCGTTGCCGCCGTGCTCTTCATCCTCAGTCTCGCGGGACTGTCGAAGCAAGAGACGGCCAAACATGGCAACCTGTTCGGTATCGCGGGTATGGCCATCGCCCTGATCGCGACCGTGTTCAACCCGGAGACCAGTGGCGTTCACTGGATCATCCTAGCCATGGTGATTGGCGGTGCCATCGGCGTGCGTCTGGCACTCAAGGTCGAGATGACCGAGATGCCCGAGCTGGTGGCCGTGCTGCACAGCTTCGTGGGTATGGCAGCGGTGCTGGTGGGCTTCAACAGCTTCATCGATTTGCACCCTTCTGCACCTGCTGAGGTCGTCGTCTCCGTCGGTTCCAACCTGGATGCCACCCTGGCAGCCGCCCGTGCGGCGTTCGAGCAGGCCAACAGCGTTGCCCAGGTCGAGCACCTGACCGGCGCCATGCTGAACATCCACCTGGTCGAGATCTTCCTGGGCGTCTTCATTGGTGCCGTAACCTTTACCGGTTCCGTGGTTGCCTTCGGCAAACTGCGTGGTCTCATCTCCTCCAAGCCGCTGATGCTGCCGCACCGCCACAAGCTGAACCTGCTGGCCGTGGTCGCTTCTCTGGCGCTGATGGTCTACTTCGTCAACGCGGGCGGCTCTACCTTCGCCCTGCTGGTGATGACCCTGATCGCCTTCGCCTTTGGCTGGCATCTGGTTGCCTCCATCGGTGGCGCAGACATGCCGGTGGTGGTCTCCATGCTGAACTCCTACTCAGGTTGGGCGGCGGCTGCGGCGGGCTTCATGCTCTCCAATGACCTGCTTATCGTCACCGGTGCCCTGGTGGGTTCCTCCGGTGCGATCCTCTCTTACATCATGTGCAAGGCGATGAACCGCTCCTTCATCTCCGTTATCGCCGGTGGCTTCGGCTCCGACGGCGTAGCCTCCACGGCTGATCAGGAGATGGGCGAATACCGCGAAACCAGCGCCGAGGAAGTGGCTGACCTGCTGAAGAACTCCAGCTCCGTCATCATCACCCCGGGCTACGGCATGGCGGTGGCGCAGGCACAGTATCCGGTGGCTGAAATCACCCAGAAGCTGCGTGATCGTGGCGTCAAGGTGCGCTTCGGTATCCACCCGGTTGCCGGTCGTCTGCCTGGCCACATGAACGTGCTGCTGGCGGAGGCGAAAGTCCCGTATGACATCGTGCTGGAAATGGACGAGATCAACGACGACTTCGCCGATACCGATACCGTGCTGGTGATCGGTGCCAACGACACCGTCAACCCGGCCGCGATGGAAGATCCGGGCAGCCCGATCGCCGGTATGCCGGTGCTGGAAGTGTGGAAAGCGCAGAACGTCATCGGTTTCAAGCGTTCCATGAATACTGGCTACGCCGGTGTCCAGAACCCGCTGTTCTTCAAGGAAAATACCCAGATGCTGTTTGGCGATGCCAAGGCCAGCGTCGAGGCAATCCTGAAAGCACTGTAAGTGCCACTCAGAGACTGGATATCAAGGAGGCTTCGGCCTCCTTTTTTATTGCTCATCCCTTGTATATCCTCAATCCATACGGACCATGAGGGATCTCCATGATGTGGTGTCAGGGTTGGCGAAGGATCGGGTTGTACGGCTGGCTGCTGGCCTCCCTGTTGGGTGCCGGTTTGGCGGCTGCGGCGGACAAACCGCCGACACTGACGCTGCTGACCGAGCTGTGGCCCCCTTATGTGATGCGTGGTGACAATGGCGAGCTGGCCGGCGCCGATCTCGATCTGGCCTGTACCGTGTTGCGCCAGATGGGTTATCGCACTGAAATCAGGGTGCTGCCCTGGAAGCGGGTTCTGCAGCAGGCCCGTCTCAGACAGGGGGATGCGGTGCTTGATGTCTTCTTTGAACCTTCCCGCCAGCACTGGCTCCACTACCCCGAAGAGCCGCTCTCTTACAGCGGTGAAGTGCTCTTCTATCCGACGGTTCGTCCGGTGGATTTCAAGCAGCTCTCCGACCTCAAGGGTCTGCGGATAGGTATTCAGGAAGATTATGCCTACAGCCCCGATTTTCTGACCGATCCCGGGGTGATCCGGATGCCGATGACGGGGGAGGGGAATGCCATCAAACAGCTGCATCTGATGATGGCCGGTCGGCTGGACGGGGTGGTGCTCAACGAGCGGGTCGGTCGCTACTTGCTGCATACCCAGGGGCTGCAGGATCAGGTGAGCCACGGCTCGCGTCTGCTGACCGACGACAACCGCAATTTCCTCGCGTTTACCCACAAGCCCGGCCACGATCAGCTGGCTATCCGCTTCTCCTCTGCCCTCAAGGCGTTCAAACAGACTCCCGCCTACAAGCAACTGCTGGCCCGCTATCACCTCTGAGTTGCCGCCCTGCTGTGCGCCGCTTCACAATTTGTCGCACTTTGTTAAAAGGTGGGCATAATGGCGAGCAAAAAGGGGATGCCGCTCAACATTAGTTGATCTTGTTGATAGTAGAATCAACTGCGGTTTACTCAGAGTTACTCATATATGTCCACAGCAGCCACCACTGACCAGATCAATTCGTTAACGGATGAAGAACGTCATCTGATCGCCAGTTTTGAGCCCGCGGTCGAGGCGCTGGCCGCGCTGTTTGGCGCAGGGTGCGAGGTGGTGTTGCATGCGTTCGATACGCTGGATGCATCGGTTATCAAGATTGCCAACGGCCATGTCACCGGTCGTCGGGAGGGGGCGCCGGTCACCGACTTTGCCCTCAACCGCTTGCAGGGGGAGGCGGGCAGCCAGTGGAGCAGCTACTTCAGCCGTACCCGCGACGGGACGCTGATGAAGTCCTCTTCCATCACCATCAGCAACCGGCAGGGCAAGCCCATCGGCATGCTCTGCGTGAACTTCAGTCTGGATACCTCCCTTGGCAGCCTGCTCGATACTTTTGCGCTGCCCGCGGCACCGGCGCCGCTCAACAACGAGACCTTTGCCAGCTCGGTGGACGATCTGGTGACTCAGGTGATTGAGAAGGTGGATCGGGACGATTCGCTCTCCTGCACGGTGCGCAACAAGGAGATAGTGACCCGGCTCTTCGACATGGGGATCTTCGAGATCAAGGAGGCGGCCCAGCTGGTTGCCCGGATGCTCGGCATCTCCCGTCATACTGTTTATCTGCATATCCGCAACTACAAGGCGGATCTGAACAAGCAATAACTGCCTGCGGGCATCCTGAACATGAGAAACACTGCGATGAAAGCACAATGGACCGACTTTATTACCCTGCTCAAGCGTGAAGTGGTGCCGGCCCTGGGCTGTACCGAGCCGATGTCGGTGGCGCTGGCGGCGGCCAACTGCCGCAAGCTGCTGGGGGTGACCCCGACCCGCGTCAGCGTCTGGGTCAGTGGCAATCTGTTCAAGAACGGCATGGGAGTCGGGGTGCCGGGCACCGGCATGATCGGCCTGCCGGTAGCCGCTGCGGTCGGTATAACAGGGGGCAATCCCGATGCCGGGCTGGAGGTGCTCAAGACCCTCACACCAGAACAGGTGGAAGCGGCCAAGGCGCTGCTGCCGGTGATCAAGGTGGATGTGAAGGATGTACCGGATGTGCTCTACGCCGAGGTGCTGGCCGAAGTGGAGGGCCATAGTGCCCGGGTGGTGATCTGCACCGACCACACCCGCATCATCCTGATGGAGAAGGATGGCGAGGTGCTGATGGAGCAGGCCAGTGCCCCCGGCGTGCAGATCCAGCCAGCCAAATCCGCCAAACCGGCCATGACCCTGCGGGAGATCGTCGATTTTGCATTGGAAGTGCCGCTGGCGGAGATCGACTTTATCCGCGAGGCCGCCACCATGAATCAGGCGCTGGCGGACGAAGGGTTACAGGGCTACGGCCTGAAGATCGGCAAGATCCTCACCGAGCAGGTGGAGCGCAAGCTGCTCTCCGATGACCTGATGACGCTGGCGATGCGCCTCTCCTCTGCTGCCTCCGATGCGCGGATGGATGGCGCCATGCTGCCCGCCATGTCCAACTCCGGTTCCGGCAATCAGGGCATTGCCGCCACCATGCCTGTGGTCGCGGCTGCCCGCTTCCTCAAGGCGAGCGACGAGCAGCTGACCCGAGCACTGGTGATGAGCCATCTGGTGGCCATCTACATCAAGACCTATCAGAACAAGCTGTCGGCCCTCTGCGCCGCCAGTACCGCCGCCATGGGTGCCGGTGCCGCCATCACCTGGCTGCTGGGCGGCCAGTATCAGCAGATCAGCCACTGCATCAACAACATGATTGGCGATGTCTCCGGCATCATCTGCGACGGCGCGGGCAGCGCCTGCTCCATGAAGGTCTCCACCTCCACCTCGGCGGCGGTTAAGTCTTCGCTGATGGCTATCAACAACCTGCATGTCCCCCAGAGCGAGGGGATCGTCTCCGACGATGTGGACCAGACCATCGCCAATCTGGGCCGCCTCTCCAAAGAGGGGATGCTGGATACCGACATCGAAATCATCAACATCATGCGAGCGAAACAGCAGAAGCAGTGAATCTGTGACAAGGGGGCGATAGACCCCCTTGTTCTTGTCACGACGGCGCAGACCGTCTGACACGGTTGCCAGGGCAAGCATGGCGCTTGCTCTTGTTTCTCGGGCGCAAGCCCGCTTTTTGGGGAGTCACACCATGACATTTAGCGTTATCGGCAATCTGGCCATCGCCGCCATCTTGCTGTTCTTTCTCTACCGGTTACAGGAAAAACATGTGAGCTTCACCCGCCGGGTATTTGCCGGTCTGGGGCTCGGTATTCTGTTCGGCGCTGCGTTGCAACTGCTTTACGGTGCTGGTTCGCCGGTCATTGTTCAGACCATCGACTATCTGGATATCGTGGGTAGCGGCTATGTGAAGCTGCTGCAAATGATCATCATCCCGCTGATCATGGTCTCCATCATCAGCGCTATCTTGAAGCTCAATGGCGGCACCGCGCTGGGCAAGATCAGCGCCATGACCATAGGCGTGTTGATCTTCACCACCGCCATCGCCGCCGGGGCGGGCATCCTGATGTCCAACCTGTTTGGCCTGACGGCTGAAGGGCTCACCTCCGGTGCCGCCGAAAGCGCCCGTGGCGCCGCGCTGCAGAGCACCCTCGGCAGCGTCGAGAGCATGTCTTTCGCCAAGATGATGCTGGAGTTCATTCCCGCCAACCCCTTCCTCGACATGACCGGGGCCCGCAAGACCTCCACCATCGCCGTGGTGATCTTCTCCATCTTCATTGGCCTCTCCGCTACCGGCATCGCCCGCAAGAAGCCGGAGATCTTCGCCAGCTTCAGCCACTTCGTGGCCGTGGCTCATGCCATCGTAATGCGAATGGTGACTCTGGTGCTGCGCCTGACCCCGTTCGGCGTACTGGCGCTGATGACCAAGGTGGTCTCCGGCTCCAACTATGCGGATATTCTTAACCTGCTCAGCTTTGTGATGGCCTCTTACGGCGCCATCGCCATCATGTTTGTCGTGCACCTGCTGCTGGTGAGCATGGTCGGCATCAACCCGCTGCGCTTCCTCAAGAAGATCACGCCGGTGCTGGCGTTTGCCTTCACCTCGCGCACCAGTGCGGGCTCCATCCCGATGAACGTGCAGACCCAGACCAAGTCGCTGGGTATTCCTGAGGGGATCGCCAACTTCGCCGCCTCCTTTGGTTCCACCATCGGCCAGAACGGCTGTGCCGGTATCTATCCGGCCATGCTGGCCGTGATGATTGCCCCGACCGTCGGGGTCAACCCGATGGATCCCGGTTTTATCATGACCCTGATCGCCATCATCACCGTCAGCTCCTTCGGGGTGGCCGGGATTGGCGGCGGCGCCACTTTTGCCGCGCTGATCGTGCTCTCCGCACTGGACTTCCCGGTGGCGCTGGCCGGTCTGCTCATTTCCATCGAGCCGCTGATCGATATGGGCCGTACCGCGCTCAACGTCTCCGGCTCCATCACCGCAGGGGCGGTCACCAGCCGCCTGATGGGCGAGACCGACATGCATGTGTTCAACAGCGATCACGAAGTGAGTCTGGACGGCGAAGAGTCCACCGTCTGATTTGCTGTCGGTTGATCTGCCCGTGGAAAGGGGCGACCCTTTCCCGTCATAGACCGCAGGGAGGGCATGCCCTCCCTGCGCCATTGAGAGGAAAAACTATGAGAATTCTGATCATCGGTGGCGAAGCCGCCGGTATGAGTGCGGCCGCCAAGGCGCGCCGTCTGGCCAAAGATGCCGAGATCGTGGTGTATGAGGCCTCCGAAGTGATCTCTTTCGGTGCTTGCGGCCTGCCTTACTTCGTCGGTGACGAGTTTCAGGAGCCCGGCTACATGGCCGAGTTCACCCCGGAGCAGTTCGCCGCCAAGGGGATCGAGGTCAAGATTGGCCATCGGGTGCTGAGCGTTGACGCAACTGCCCAGACCCTGCAGGTGGAGCACAACGGCGACACCTTCACCGATCGCTACGATCGGCTGATGATCGCCACCGGCGCCCGCGAAGTGATGCCCCCCATCCCCGGCTTGCAGCAGCAAGGGGTATTTGGTCTGCGCCGGATGGCCGACGGACTGGCGCTCAAAGCTGCGGTGCAAGACAAGAACAATCGCCGCGTTGTGGTGATTGGCTCCGGCTTTATCGGGCTGGAGGTGGTCGAGGCGCTGGTCCATCAAGGCAAAGAGGTGCGTCTTATCGAGCTGGCGGATCGGGTCATCCCCGACGCGTTTGATGGCGAGATCACCCAGCACATCGAAACCGAACTGCGCGAGCAGGGGGTCTCTCTCCATCTGGGTGAGCGAGTTGAAGCGCTGCTGGGGGATGGCCGGGTGACCGGCGTGCGCACCAGCCAGGGTGAGTACGAGGCCGATATCGTGGTGGTCTGCACTGGGGTCAAGCCCAACACCGAGTTTCTGGTCGATACCGGCATCGAGCGGCTCGGCAACGGCGCCATCAAAGTGGATCGTCAGGGACGCAGCTCGCTGGCCAACGTCTGGTCGGCCGGCGACTGTGCCAGCGTCTGGCACAGCGTAAAGCAGCAGCAGGTCTATGTACCGCTCGCCACCATCGCCAACAAGCTGGGGCGCATGGTGGGTGAGAACCTGGCCGGGGCCGAGCAGGAGTTCCCGGGTACCCTCGGTTCTGCGGCGCTCAAGGTGTTGGGGCTGGAGGCGGGCCGTACCGGCCTCTCCGAGCAGGAAGCCAAGGCGATGGGCATCGACTATCGCACCGTGGTGATAAAGGACAAGTGCCACACCAACTACTGCCCGGGTCAGTCCGACATTCACGTCAAGCTGGTCTACGAGGCGGGCAGCAAGCGGCTGCTGGGCGGCCAGATCCTCGGTCGCAAGGGGGCGGTACACCGCATCGACGCGCTGGCGGTGGCCATCACCATGGGGGTGACCACCGAGCAGCTCGGCATGCTGGACTTTGCCTATGCGCCGCCCTTCTCCCGCACCTGGGATGCCCTGAACGTGGCGGGTAATGTCGCGAAGTAAGCGTTGCGATGACGGCGTTGGGAAGGCGCCGTCACGCTGACCCAGCTCTGCAGAGCTTCTGCGGGTAATATCAGTGGCTAAATTGCAGCGATAAAAAAACCGATGCCTTGGCATCGGTTTTTTGTTACCGGTTTATCCGTATCACTCAGCCACGGCCGAGGCGGTTCTCCGGGTAGTTCTTGGCCAGCACTTCGCGGGCATGCTTGGCCAGCTGTGGCATTTTCAGGGCGTCGTAAGACTCGACCATGATCTCCAGTGCCTTCTCGGTTTCGGCTGTGTCGGGGTAGGTCTCGACAATCAGCTTGGCCCGGTTGGCGGCCGCGACCAGTGCATCACGCTTCACGTAATACTCGGCCACGCTCAGGTCATATCGGGCCAGACGATTCTTCAGGCCAATCATGCGGGCGCGGGCATCGGCGGCATAGACGCTGTTGGGGTAGTTCTGCAGCAGGGTCTTGAAATCCTGGAATGCCTGACGGGCATAAGCAGGGTCTTTGTCATCCCGATCGATACCGAACAGGCTCTGGAAGAAGTTGTAATCCGCCGCCATGTTGGTCAGGCCGCGCATATAGAAGACGTAATCGATATTTTTATGCGCCGGATTGAGGCGGATAAAACGGTCGATATTGGCGATCGCCTGAGCGGTATCATCCTGCTTGTAGTAGGCATAGATGAGGTCAAGTTGCACCTGATTGGAGTAGGCACCGAACGGATAGCGAGAGTCCAAAGCCTCCAGCAATTCAGTGGCTTGCACGTAATTGCCAACGTCCAGTTTGAGGCGTGCTTTCTGGTACAGGGTCTCCGGCGGTTCGTCGGGTACCTTGGGTTTGGTGCTGGAACAGCCTGTGATCAAGGTAGCGACCAAGGCGAGCGACATCAGCAGGTGAGACTTCTTTCCCATCAACAACATCCGGTCCATTTCCACGAAATTGGCAAAGTATCCGTTATGCTTGGCTAAAAGAAAAGCTAGAATACCCGGATTATTTCGAATTGATACCCCCCGCTCAAGAGACCATACATGAGCCAGCATATTGAACTGACAGGCGAATTCCAGGATCACCAATTCGGGCAGCGACTCGACCAGGCCCTGGCCGAATTGTTTCCAGACTACTCCCGCACCCGCATCAAGGAGTGGATTTTACAGGACAGAGTGACCCTGGACGGTCAGGTTGCCAACACCCCGCGCGAGAAGATTCTGGCCGGGCAGCAGGTGCATGTGAATGTCGAGCTGGAAGATGATACTCGCTGGGATGCCCAGGATATCGAGCTCAACATTGTTTATGAAGATGAACACATTCTGGTGATCGACAAACCGGCCGGTCTGGTGGTTCACCCGGGCGCAGGTACGCCGGATGGCACCATCCTCAACGCCCTGCTGCACCGCTACCCCGGCATTGCCGAGGTGCCCCGCGCCGGTATCGTGCACCGTCTGGATAAAGACACCACTGGTTTGATGGTGGTTGCCAAAACCGTACCCGCCCAGACCCATCTGGTGGAAGCGTTGCAGGCGCGCCAGATCACCCGTGAGTACGAAGCGATCGCCATCGGTCACATGACCGCAGGTGGTACGGTTGATGCGCCCATAGGCCGTCACCCGACCCAGCGTACCCATATGGCCGTGGTGCCCAATGGCCGCCCCTCTGTGACCCACTACCGGGTGCACGAGAAGTTCCGTGGCCACACCCGTCTGCGTCTGCGTCTGGAAACCGGCCGTACCCACCAGATCCGTGTCCACATGGCGCACATCAAACACCCGCTGGTGGGGGATCCCGCCTACGGTGGCCGTCTGCGCCCGCTGCGCAACGCGACCCCCGAGCTGACCGAGGCGCTGCGCAACTTCCATCGTCAGGCGCTGCACGCCACCATGCTGCAGCTGGCTCATCCCATCACGGGTGAAGTGATGCAGTGGCACTCCCCCACGCCGCAAGACATGGTGGCGCTGATGGAGGTGCTGCGTGCCGACACCCTCGCCAATCCGGATGAATTGGTCTGGAAATAGTGGCTTGATTGAGGCACTGCACTCCTGAATAGCCCTCGCCAACCTGGACGAGCTGGTCTGGAAAGGGTGATGAATCTGGCGGTATTGCGACAACTTCTGCCGTAACCCGCCGATACAGCGCGTAGCACACAGAACCTTGAAACGGGGCGTCTTGACTGGTTGCAGCCAAGAGCCCCGTTTCCATTTGAACGATAGAGCGTGAAGGAGTGAGCAATGAAATGGATTGAACCCGACTGGCCTGCGCCAGCGCGCGTCCGGGCGCTTTCGACCACCCGTGACGGTGGCGTCAGCGAAGGGGTCTTTGCCGGTCTCAATCTGGGCGCCCATGTGGGGGATGAACCGGTGCGAGTCGAGGCCAATCGGGCCCGGCTGCAGCAGGCGGCCGCCATCCCGGGGCCCCTTAACTGGCTCAATCAGGTGCACGG
This sequence comes from Aeromonas sp. PI_26, assembly GCF_027854445.1. NCBI lineage: Bacteria > Pseudomonadati > Pseudomonadota > Gammaproteobacteria > Aeromonadales > Aeromonadaceae > Aeromonas > Aeromonas sp. PI_26. The sequence goes on along the minus strand of NZ_JAJNOE010000011.1, from coordinate 34,759 downwards.
CACCGTGGTTCATCCAGTCAGCAGCCATTATGAGCAGGCGCCGGATGCCGATGCCGCCTGCGCCCATGAGGCGGATCAGGCCTGCATCGTGATGACCGCCGACTGTCTGCCGGTGCTGTTCTGCGATCGGGCAGGCACAGTGGTGGCCGCTGCCCATGCTGGCTGGCGTGGACTGAAAGAGGGCGTGCTGGAGGCGAGCATCGTCGCCATGGGCTGCGAGCCGGGCGAGCTCCTGGCCTGGATGGGCCCGGCCATTGGCCCTACCGCATTTGAAGTGGGGGGGGAGGTGCGCGAGGCCTTTATGGCTGAGCAGGCTGAAGCAGAAGCTGCGTTCGTCCCTTCGTCCAACGACGGCAAATGGTTGGCGGATATCTACCAGCTGGCGCGGTTGCGCCTCGCCCGTGCCGGCGTTACCGCCGTCTATGGCGGCGAATACTGCACCTTCAGCGACAGCGAGCAGTTCTACTCTTATCGTCGCGACGGCCAGACCGGCCGGATGGCCTCCCTCATCTGGTTGGCCCGCTAAGCAATCACCCGCCAAGTAATAGCCCGTCTCTCTCAAGACCAGAGCCATATGAGAGAGGCGGGGATCATGTTCTTGTCCCGTCTTGCAGAAAAAATAACCAGTCCATGCCCTTGAAATAGCCCGTACGGGCCTCATCTTTCATCTCAGAAAGTTATGTTGTTTGCCGCGCAAGCGGCGTCTGCCTGTTTGAAGGGGGAGTGCAATGCGCCTCGATCGCCTTACCAGCAAATTCCAGATTGCTATTTCCGATGCCCAGTCTCTTGCGCTGGGTCGTGACCACCAATTTATCGAACCCGTTCACCTGATGACCGCACTGGTCAATCAGGATGGCGGCTCTATCCGTCCGTTGCTCACCCTGACCGGGATGGATATCAATGCCCTGCGCTCCCGTCTCGGTGAGGAGCTGGATCGCCTGCCGCGCGTCAGCGGCGTAGAAGGGGACGTGCAGCTCTCCAACGGCCTCGGCCGCCTGCTCAACGTCTGCGACAAACTGGCCCAGCAGCGCAAGGATCAGTTCATCTCCTCCGAGCTGTTCGTGCTGGCAGCCCTCGACGACAAGGGAACGCTAGGTGAGCTGCTGCGCGCCCAGGGGCTGACCAAAGAGAAACTAGAAGCGGCCATCGACAAGGTGCGTGGCGGCAAGAAGGTGGAGGATGCCAACGCCGAGGAGAATCGTCAGGCGCTGGAGAAGTACACCATCGATCTGACCGAGCGGGCCGAAATCGGCAAGCTCGACCCGGTGATCGGCCGTGATGACGAGATCCGCCGTACCATTCAGGTGCTGCAACGCCGTACCAAGAACAACCCTGTGCTGATCGGTGCCCCCGGTGTCGGTAAAACCGCCATCGTCGAGGGACTGGCTCAGCGCATCATCAACGGCGAAGTGCCGGAAGGGCTCAAAAACAAGCGGGTGCTGTCGCTGGACATGGGGGCGCTGGTGGCCGGTGCCAAGTATCGCGGTGAGTTTGAAGAGCGGCTCAAGGCTGTACTGACCGATCTCGCCAAGGAGGAGGGCAACGTCATCCTCTTTATCGACGAGCTGCACACCATGGTCGGCGCCGGCAAGGGCGAAGGGGCCATGGACGCGGGCAACATGCTGAAACCTGCGCTGGCCCGTGGCGACCTGCACTGCGTCGGCGCCACCACCCTGGATGAGTACCGTCAGTACATCGAGAAAGATGCCGCGCTGGAGCGCCGTTTCCAGAAGGTGCTGGTGGAAGAGCCGAGCGTGGAGGACACCATCGCCATTCTGCGCGGCCTGAAAGAGCGTTACGAGCTGCACCACCATGTGCAGATCACCGATCCTGCCATCGTGGCGGCGGCCCAGCTGTCCCACCGCTACATCGCGGATCGCCAGCTGCCGGACAAGGCCATCGACCTTATCGACGAGGCGGCAGCCAGCATCCGGTTGCAGATCGACTCCAAGCCGGAGGCGCTCGATCGCCTCGAGCGGCGCATCATCCAGCTCAAGCTGGAGCAGCAGGCGCTGATGAAAGAGGACGATGACGCCAGCCGCAAGCGTCTGGAGCTGATCAATCAGGAGATTGGCGAGAAGGATCGGGAATACAACGAGCTGGACGAAGTGTGGAAGGCCGAGAAGGCCGCCCTCGCTGGCACCCAGCATATCAAGGCTGCGCTGGAGCAGGCCCGTCAGGATCTCGATGTGGCGCGCCGGGCAGGCGACCTGGGCCGGATGTCCGAGCTGCAGTACGGCCGTATCCCCGAGCTGGAGAAGCAGCTGGATCTCGCCACTCAAGCCGAGATGCAGGAGACCAGTCTGCTGCGCAACCGGGTCACCGATGTGGAGATCGCAGACGTCCTGGCCCGCTGGACCGGTATTCCGGTCGCCCGCATGCTGGAAGGGGAGCGCGACAAGCTGCTGCGGATGGAAGATCAGCTGCACAGCCGGGTGATTGGACAGGAAGAGGCGGTCGATGCGGTTTCCAACGCCATTCGTCGCTCTCGTGCTGGTCTCTCCGATCCGAATCGCCCCATCGGCTCCTTCCTGTTCCTGGGGCCCACCGGGGTGGGCAAGACCGAGCTGTGCAAGGCGTTGGCCGAGTTCCTGTTCGATACCCAGGATGCCATGGTGCGGATCGATATGTCCGAGTTCATGGAGAAACACAGCGTGGCCCGTCTGGTGGGGGCGCCTCCCGGATACGTGGGTTATGAAGAGGGCGGTTATCTGACCGAGGCGGTACGCCGTCGTCCCTACTCGGTGATCCTGCTGGACGAGGTGGAGAAGGCGCACCCGGATGTCTTCAACATCCTGCTGCAGGTGCTGGATGATGGCCGCCTGACCGATGGTCAGGGGCGTACCGTCGATTTCCGCAACACCGTGGTCATTATGACCTCCAACCTTGGTTCGGATCTGATTCAGGAGCACCACTCCGAGAAGGATTACGACGAGATGAAGGCCATGCTGATGGAGGTGCTGACCCGCAGTTTCCGGCCGGAGTTTATCAACCGGATCGACGAGACCGTGGTGTTCCATCCGCTCGGCGAGGAGCACATCAAGTCCATCGCCCGCATCCAGCTCAAGAGCCTGATGGGCCGTCTGGAGGCTCAGGGTTACGAGGTGGAGGTGAGCGAAGCGCTGCTCAACAAGCTGGTTCACGCCGGGTTCGACCCCGTCTACGGGGCACGACCCCTCAAGCGGGCGATCCAGCAGAAGGTGGAGAACCCGCTGGCGCAGGCGCTGCTCTCCGGCCGCATCGTTCCCGGCAAGAAACTGCTGCTGGGAGCCGACAGCAACGGCCTCACCATGACCCAGTAATGGGATTGTCGATGAAAAACGCAGGCCTTGTGCCTGCGTTTTGTTTTCAGGGGAAGCGAGATGCTGAAGTTTTCCGTGCTGGTGGATGACGACGTTCATCTGCCAGGCTGTCTGCCCGAGCGAGGGTTGGCGCTGCTGCTGGAGTGTGACGGCCTCAGGGTGCTGTTTGATAGCGGCCGTGGCCGGGCGCTGTGCCACAACGCCGCCGTGATGGGGATCGATCTCGCCTCGCTCACGCATGTGGTGCTCTCCCACGGTCATTATGACCATGTGGGCGGGGTCGGCTCGCTGCCCGTCTATCCAAGACCCATCCCGCTCATCGCCTGTCCGGACGTGTTTTGCGAGCGGGGCTACTTCCTGTCGCTGCCCTTCTGGCGACGCAACCTCTATCGCCTGTCGGGGGCGCTGGCTCGGGAGTCGCTGCCGGCCAGAGGCTTGCTTCCCCACTGCTCAGCCGAGCCGGTGTGGCTCTCGGATCGTCTGGTGTTCCTCGGCAGCATTGTGCGGCGCGACCGGGCTGCGCCTTCGCTGCTCGGCTACATAGTGCGGGGTGGGCGGGTGGAGAAAGACCTCATCAGCGACGACTCGGCACTGGCTTTTAAGAGCTCCAAGGGCCTTATCGTCTTTATCGGCTGCGGTCACGCCGGGGTCGAGAACATCGTCGAGTGGGCCAAGGAGGTGTGTGGTGACGAGCGGATCCACGCCGTCATCGGCGGCCTGCACCTGAAGTTTTCCGGCCCACAGCGGGCGGTGGCGCTCGGTTCCTATCTGCAGGAAGAGGCGGTAGAGCTGTTGTTTGCCTGCCACTGCACTGGCAGCAGAAAGGCGGGGTTGCCGCGCCAGCGCCAGATCGGGGCGGGTTTTGAGCACAGTTTTTCGGCGTAAAAAAAACGGCAATCCGAAGATTGCCGGGAGGAATGTAGTGAAGCGACCTGACGTGGGTTGAGCGGGTCGCAGGGGCAAGCCCCGGTTTCGCCGTGGGCCATCAGGGATGACCACGCGACTTACAGCATGTCCGGACTGCGCTCGTTCAGTCCGCACCGCCACACAACTTCAGTGCTGACCCGCGTGCCACTGCGCGCAGGCCAGACCGATGAAATCAACGCGTTTACAGCATGCCCGGGATGGCGGCCTTCATTTCAGAGGGCCACACACCAACCTGTACCTGACCAATATGCTCTTTTTGCAGCAACAGCATGGCCAGACGAGATTGGCCGATGCCGCCGCCGATGGTCTGCGGCATCCGTGCTGCCAGCAGATCCTGATGCCAGTCGTACTGCAGGCGATCCTCATCGCCGGTGATGGCCAGCTGGCGGCGCAGTGCCTCGGCGTCAACCCGGATCCCCATGGAGGAGATCTCGAAGCTGTCTTGCAGCACCGGGTTCCACACCAGAATGTCACCGTTCAGACCTGCCAGACCCAGCTCGCTGTTGCTGCTCCAGTCGTCATAGTCCGGGGCGCGGACATCGTGACGCTCACCGTGGGAGAGGGCACCGCCGATGCCGATCAGGAACACGGCCCCCAGCTCTTTGGCGATGGCACGCTCGCGCCCCTTGGCATCGAGATCCGGGTAACGGGCCAGCAGCTCTTCGCTGTGCAGGAACTGGATCTCGGCCGGCAGGAAGGGGGTCAGCTCATGCTCGGCACAGACCGCGCGCTCGGTGGCCTTGATGGCGGCCCAGATGCCGCGCACGGTTTCCTGCAGATAGGCCAGATCGCGGCGCTCGCTCGGCATCACCTTCTCCCAGTCCCACTGATCCACGTAGACGGAGTGGATGGGGGTGAGCTTGTCTTCATCCGGACGCAGCGCCTTCATGTGGGTGTAGATCCCTTCGCCCGGGCCGAACCCGAAGCGACCCAGGGTCTGGCGCTTCCATTTGGCGAGTGAATGGACCACTTCGTAGCTGTGCTCCGGCAGGGTTTTCACTTTGACCTGCACTGCATTCTCGTGGCCAGAGAGGTTGTCCTGAGTGCCATCACCGACTCGGCTCAGAATGGGGGCTTGCACCTCCATCAGACCCAGTTGTTGGGCGAGTTGGCGGGAGAACATCTCTTTGACGAAGCTGATCTGCTGTTGGCTGCGAATGTAGTGCTGTTTCATGCTGAATTCCTGTTTCAAACCCCGTTGGATGTGGTGATTCTTCAACGGAATACCAACTAAATTCAATATTCGATAATAGAAATAGGTTTTGTGTATTTTTTTCTTCAAAATAAGCCGTTATTTAATGAGGTATCGTCAATGGGAGTGCAAAAAAATGCCGGAAAATTACCGAATCGATAATCTCGATCAGGCCATCCTCACCGCTCTGATGGAGAATGCGCGGATCCCTTACGCCGAACTGGCGAAACAACTGGCGGTCAGCCCGGGCACCATCCATGTGCGGGTGGAGAAGATGAAACAGGCGGGGATCATCGAGGGGACACGGGTGCAGGTTAACCCCAAGAAGCTGGGTTACGACGTCTGTTGCTTTATCGGGATCAATCTGAAGAGTGCCAAGGATTACCCCTCGGCACTGGCCAAGCTGCAGGCGCTGGACGAGGTGGTGGAGGCCTACTACACCACCGGCCACTACAGCATCTTCATGAAGGTGATGACCCGCTCCATCGACGAGCTGCAGATAGTGCTGATCAACAAGATCCAGACCATCGACGAGATCCAGTCCACTGAAACCCTGATTTCGCTGCAAAACCCTATCCTGCGGGATGTGAAACCCTGACCCCTTGATCAGGGTTCGATATAGGGGATGGCATACTTGTCGTAGAGGGCCTTGAGGCTGCCGTTGCGTTTCATGCGCAGCAGTTCGGCATCGTAGGCCGCCATCAGGGCGGGGGTTTGTGCATCCGCCCGTGCGCGGGCCCAGGTGTTGAAGTAGGGGCTGCTCTTGAGCGGTTTGGGCAGGTAATCGATCTTTCCCGTCAGCCCCTCTTCCTTGATCTGGGTGAAGGCGGTGACCAGCGGCATGGGCACGGTATCGATCCGTCCGGCCAGCAGTTTGCGCAGTTGCAGCTGGTTCATGGTGATCTCCTGAAACTGATAGGCCGGGTCGGTCATGGCTGCTGCCAGTTCAGGGGTATAGGAGAAATCCTTGGTCACGCCGATGCGCCAGGGTTTGAGATCGGCCAGCGTTTCGTAGCGGATCTTCATCAGGTCCGCCTTGCGCACGAAGAAGTGCCAGCTGTGGCGAAGATGGGCCTGTTGGGGATAGATGAGATAACTCTCCCGCTCTGCCTTGTAGGAGTGGGTCATCACCAGGTCGCAGGCGCCGGTTTCGGCGTTGCGGGTGAGGCGGGCACCGGAGTCGGCCAGCTCGATCCGAAAGGGCGTCTCCAGCTTGTCGAAGATGGCGGTGACTATGTCGATATCGAGTCCGCGGGGTTTCTGATCGGCATCGAGAAACTTGAGCGGGGGCTCCATGGTGCCGCAGATCACCAGCTCCTTGGCGGGCAATCCGAGTGGAAACAGCAACCAAAACAGGGGGATCACACGCAAACTACGTCTCCTGAGCCCGTTTGAAGATATTCCAAGACCTGATTCCAGTATATTGGATGGCACCTGATCCGTTGGAAGCGACTGTTTATGGCAAATCCTGAAATCGAGAGCCCGCTGGACGGGATCGACAAGTTGACCGTCTCGCTCTACCGCCTTGGCTTGAGTGCGGCAGCCTTGTTGCTGCTTTGCCGCGGTGCGGCGCTGCTGAGCGGGATGGCACTGCTCCCGTCGGCACAATGGTTGATGTCGCTGGCAGTGGCAAGCGCAATCTGCGGCTTCTCGCTGCATATCTACGACAAGCGGATTCGCCTGATTCTGCAGGGATTTGGGTGGGGCGCACTGGCCCTGGCAGCGGTGGGGGCTCCGGATGCGCTGGTGCTGGGGGCGGCGTTGGCGACCCTCTCCGGGCTGGCGTTCAAGGAGCAGTTTTGTTTCGCCATTCCCGGCATCAAGCTGGTGCCCGTATTGCTGCCGGCGTTATGGCTGCTGGAGTGGTTGCGGGTGGAGTGGGCCGCCGCACTGGTGGCGCTGGTATGCGGGGCCCTGTTGACCTTGCTGGCGCTGGCCAAGTGGCGGATGCCCCTGCACTTCGATATCGGTGACAAGGGGCGTTACCAGATCTAGGTCTGTTGGCACACCTTCATCTGCTGGTTGAGGGCCTGCATCACCTGACGGCGGCTGATGATGCCGATCACCTTGCCCTGTTGCAGCACCGGGTAGATCTTGGGCTTGGCATCGGCCATCTGGCGAGCCAGATCCAGAATGCTCTCATCCGGCCCGACCGAGAGGGGCGAGCGGTTCATCAGATCCTCCACCCGGGTGCGGGTATCGCAGTGGTAGCTGCCGGTGAGCAGGCTGGGGATGCAATCTTGTTCGGAAAGAAAGCCGATCAGCCGTTTCTGCTCATCCAGCACCGGCAGGCCGCCAAGACCCGATTGATGCAGGCGATCCAGTGCTTCTGCCAGGCCGAGTCCGGCAGTGAGGGTGTGGGTCAGGCGACCCATGTGGTGGTGTACTTTCAGCATGGTGGTGACTCCGCAAGAGGGTGATGCCGCCACTATGACGCGGGTGGGTGGCCCGCGACCAATGGCTTGTGCCGCAGGGATTGATAGGCACAAGCCATCGGCGGTGATCCGCTGGTAGGCGGGCTTCGTTCATGCAAGACCATGAAAGGGAAAGGAGATCGTATGCGTGCATTGGTTACGGGCTGCGGCCGTCGACTCGGATTTTATCTCTGTGAACAGCTGGTGGCGGCGGGCTGGCAGGTGACGGGCAGTTATCGCAGCGAGCGGCCGGAGCTGGCCACGCTGGCGGCACTGGGGGTCGAGCTGGTGCAGGCGGATTTTGGCCGGGAAGAGGACGTTGGCAAGCTGATTGATGTGCTGGCTGCCCATCAGGATCTGGCGCTGGTGATCCACAACGCCTCTGCTTTCGAACCTCAGGCAACTGATCCGGCGGCGCAACTGGCCCAGTTCGAGCAGTTCTACCGGGTACACATGGCGGCCCCCTTCCAGCTAAACCGGGCGTTGGCCCCCCGGCTGGCCAGCAATCCCAACGCCAGCATCATTCACATCACCGATATCTATATCCATGCCCCGGCCCCCCGTTTTGCCAGCTATGTGGCGACCAAGGCGGGAGCCCATTCACTGGCCATGAGCTTTGCCCGGGAGCTGGCGCCTGCGGTTCGGGTCAACACCATAGAGCCGGGCCCCATTCTGTTTCTCGACGAGCATGACGAGGCGTGGCGCCAGCAGGTGTTGGCAAAAACACCGCTGGCGCGGGAGGGGGGACTTGAGCCCATCTGGCAGGCGGTGCAGCTACTGGTGGGGAACAGTTATATGACGGGGGCCAGCATCAAGGTGGATGGCGGGCGCGCGCTGGCTACCCTCTGAAGATTTGCCAAGCACCAGCGGCTCCAGCCCGACCTGCCGGGTCAGCAAGTCCTTGCCGGGTTTGAGCTTGCCCGACGGGGCAGGGAGCGTCACTTGCAGCGCCACCTTGGGGTCATGCACCTCGCCATGGCCGTAGAGCTCGGCCAGCAGCTCCGCCAGATAGGAATCGACCTCTGCCGAGGTAAAGTCACCGCTCCTGTTGCTGGCCAGAATATCGATGTCGAGCGGCCGGTCGTGCACCTTGCAGAGCGGATCGCTGCGATCCCGGCCGTGGGCCACCTCGAGGGCGACAAAGTGCTGCTTGAGGCGGGCGGTATCGAGCGGGCTCTCCACCACCAGCAGGCAGTTGAGAAAGTCGTGGTTTGAGTGCATTCCCACCGGCTTGGTGCGGATCACCGAACTCAGCCGCAGGGGGCCGACGTTCGCAAGCAGCTCGGCCAGCGCGCGGCTGACATGGATATGCGGGTCAATATTGGAACCAATGCTACACAGATAGAACATGCTCACCTTCCCGGGGTTGGGCTCATCTGAAATGTATACGCAGCTCACGGTTATCGGATTAACTATGGCTTAACATTGTCTTATCTATTGTGATCCGGCACTGATTGGCAGAAAGGAGGTTTGCATGAGTGTGGAGCTGAAATGGGCGCTGTTGACCGCCTCGGGCGCGCTGGCGATGATCATGATTATCTGTCTGGCCTCTGTCGCGTTGGCGTGAATCACCACAATCCAGATAATACAAACCGGCCTGTTGGCCGGTTTTGTTTTTTGGGGCGGTGCGGCTATGCTGGCGCACCGGTGAGAATGCAAGAGAAGAGATGATGACCAAGGTTCGCCCACGCTCCCTGCTGCAGGTGGTATTGATGGGATTTGTGCTGGTATTGATGCCGCTGGGCGGCATGATCTGGCACAACAGCACCTCCCTTGCCCACCTCAGTCAGCTCACCAGCGACGAGATGGAGCGGGCAGTCAAGGATACCCGCCGCGCCACCCTGCTGACGGCGCAAGCCATCGATATCGAGCGCACCTTGCGCCGCTTCGCGGTGCTGGGGGATCGCCGCAGTCTCACCAGCTACCAGCAGCAACTCGACGGGTATCGGGTGTTGCTGGCGGAGCACCGCAACTCCATCACCGACGGCCAGCTCTACAGCGGGCTCGATCAGGGGCTGGCCTGGCTCGACAGCCTGCAGGATGCCGCGCTGGCCCGTGCGGCGGTAGCGGGGGGCAAGCTGGAGCAGTTCAACGATGCCAACAAGCAGCTCGAAATAGTCACCCGCAGCCGGGTTGACGAACACATGGATCGGGTGCAGCTCACCATCGCCGGACTGACCAGCGAGCTCTGGTGGGTGAGCGGAGCGGTGGCGGCGCTCAGCCTGCTGATGGTCTTTATCTTCACCTACCTCATCATCCACCCGGTACGACAGATTGAGTCGCGCATCTTGAGCCTGGGTGCCGGGGTCGAACCCGATCCCAAGCCGGTTGACGGCCCTGCCGAGCTGGTATTGCTGGGGGAGCGGATCGTCTGGCTGCACGACAAACTCAAGGAGCTGGAGCTGCAGAAATACCAGTTCCTGCGCCATGTATCTCACGAGCTCAAGACCCCGCTGGCGGTGCTGCGGGAAGGGACGGATCTGCTCTGCGAGCAGCTGGTCGGGCCTTTGACGCCGGATCAGCTGGAGATCTGCCAGATGCTCGATGAGAACAGTCGGCGCCTGCAGACCCTGATCGAGCGGCTGCTCGACTTCAACCGGCTCAGTCAGCAGGAGGCCTTCGAACTGGAGCCCGTCCCCCTGCTGCCGATGTTGTCGGAACTTTCTGCCGAGTACCGGCTGGCATTGGAGTCCAAGCAGATCCGTGTACACTTGCCGACCGTGCCGGTTACCCTGTGGGCGGAGCCCTACCGGCTACGACTGATCCTCGATAACCTCTTCTCCAACGCCGTCAGTTACGGCGCCAGCGGGGGCAATATCTGGATCAGGGCAGGGCAGGATGAACAGATAAGCTGGCTGGAAGTGGCCAACGAGGGGCACAAGATCCCCGTGGCCGATCAGCAACGTATTTTTGAACCCTTCGAGCAGGGCAGCACAGTGCGGCAAGGTCTCTTGAAAGGCTCGGGCATGGGCCTCTCCATCGCCCGCGAGTCTGCCAACAGCCTGGGGGGGGAACTGGTTCTGGTAGAGGATGAACAGGCTGATGTCTGTTTCAGGTTGACGTTGAAATGAGGACTATGAAGATACAACGTGTATTTCCAGCTCTGATGGCAGGGCTGCTCGCGGGTTGCTCCTTGCTGCCGCAACAGGCACAGCGGGAGTCCTCCGATATCGCTTTTGCCAAGCGGATGGAGTTTGCCAACAAGGAGATGCAGGTGCGTCTGCAATACTCCGACTGGCTGCTGGCCAGTCACCCCCAGCAACGGGTGCAGGAGCGTCAGCGTCTGAAAGGGGCCGACGATCTGGAGAGCCGGGTCAGTCTGGCGATGGTGGACTCCCACCCCGCCGAATCGGTGGCCAATCGCACCGCCGGTCTGGCGCGCCTGAAGCAGATGCTGCCCGAACTGGGTCTCGATGCGCAGGCCTTTTTACGTAGCTGGATCGCCCTCGGCGAGCAGCTGCTGGCCCGCGACAGCCGTCGCGATGACCAGAGTCAGGAGATCCAGCGGCTGCGCCGCCAGATCGAGCAGCTGACCGCTATCGACGACCAGCTCAACCAGCGCAAGCTGAACGAGAATCGTGAGGTAATACCATGAGCCGGATCCTGTTGGTGGATGACGACGTCAGCCTGCTCAAACTGATGAGCATGCGGCTGCGTAGTCAGGGTTATGAAGTGGATACCGCCGACAGCGCGGAAGGGGCCCTCGACCGGTTGCGTCAGCAACGGGCCGATCTGGTGCTGAGCGATCTGCGGATGGCCGGCATGGACGGTCTGGCGCTGTTCGAGCGGATCCAGGCCCAGTGGCTGGGTTTGCCGGTGATCATCATGACCGCCCACGGCACCATCCCGGACGCCATTCAGGCGACCCGCTCCGGCGTATTCAGCTTCCTGACCAAACCCATCAACAAGGATGAGCTGTTCGCCACCATCGAACATGCGCTGAGTCTGACCCGGCCGAAACAGCAGCAGGAGTGGCAGTCGCTGATCCTGACCCGCAATCCCCAGCTGGAACAGCTGCTGATCCAGGCCCATAGCATTGCGACCATGGAGGTACCGGTGCTGATCATGGGGCCGTCAGGCTCCGGCAAGGGGGCGATGGCGCAGGCGCTGCACCAGGCCAGCCAGCGGCGCGACAAGCCGCTCCATACCATCAACTGTGCCGCCATTCCGTGGGCGTCACTCGACCTGCAGCTGTTTGGTGAAGATGGCCAGTCCGGTCTGTTCGAGCAGGCCAAGGGGGCGACCCTGTTTCTCGACGAGATTGGCAGCCTCTCCGAATCCCTGCAGGCCAAGCTGCTGCAGGTGATGGAGGAGTATGGTCAGGGCACGCCGGAGGTGCGGGTGCTCAGCTCCAGCCATCAGGATCTGGTCAAGGCGATGGAGGAGGGGCGCTTTCGGGAAGATCTCTTCTACCGTCTCAACGTTGCCAATATCACCTTGCCGTCTCTCAGTGCCCGCAGCGAGGATATCCCCCTGCTGGCCCGTCAGGCGCTCGACGATTACCGCAGCCGCCACAGCGACTGCGCCGCCATGGGTTTTTCGCCCGAGTCGCTGGCGATGCTGGCGGCCGCTGCCTGGCCCGGCAACGTGCGCCAGCTCTGCAACGTGGTGGAGCAGCTCGCCAGCCTCTGTTGCAGCCCGGTGATTGGGGTCTCCATGGTGGAGTCCGCCCTGAGCGGCGGTGGCGGTGGCATCCCCTCGTTCAACGAGGCGCGGGCCGAATTCGAGAAGGAGTATCTGATCCGTTTGCTGCGCACCACCGAGGGCAACGTGACCCTGGCGGCCAACATGGCGGGAAGAAATCGTACCGATTTCTACAAGTTATTGAATCGGCACGGTATCGAAGCTGCAAACTTCAAATCGAAGGGATAAATCAGGCGGGGTCAACTACCGCCGGAGCGGCATCGGCTTTCTGGGTTTTATGGGAGAGCCAGAGGCCGCTCGCCTTCATCAGGTAACCGAACAAGGCGCCTATGATGAGGGAGGGCAGGATCAGCCGCCACTCGCCAGCCGCCCCGAAGGTGGCACAGCAACCGGCAAAGGTGCCGGGAATGTAGGCGAGCCACTGCTGCTTGGCCTGTACGCACATCAGGGTGGCGACCACCCCCGTCATCACATAACCCGCCACACCCGCTCCCCACAGACTGTCGCCATGGATCAGCAGCAGTGCCCACAGCATGCCGCTGGTGTTGCAGAAGATGGTCTGCAGCAGCGCCTTGTAGCCGCCGCTTGACGCGAAATAGCTGGTGCAGCCGAGAAAGCCGACCCAGGAGATAAGGCCGAACGCGACGGCAATCCAGCCCCAGACGGCGGAGAGAATTCCAGTGGTGATGGCGATGGCGATCAGTGGGCTCATGGGGGCGACTCTTCAGTTGGCTTCGCAAAATGGGCAGCCTACCCCCGGCAATCGGGGCGGCAAGCGGGGGCGGAATTGTGTGTGATCTTCATCACCCTTTTCAACTCAGGAATACGCTTGCGCTCGCGAAAAAAATTCATTGGTGACCGGCCTGACAGTCGGCCATAGTTAGAGGCCCTGTCCTGCTCATGGAGTGAGTCTGATGGCGCCAAATGTGATCGTTCCCCTGCTGGTGTTCGTAGTCCTGTTTCTGGTCGGCACCATGGCCAAGGCACTGCCCCTGCACCACATGATGTAAATTTGTGTGAAATAAAAATCTGCCGGGGCGGGTCTTATCCATACTGCCTCACTCAGCCCCGGGAGTTTTTCATGTTGATCAAGCGTCGTACCGCCCACCCTCTCACCGAACAGGATGTCACCCCGGAAGCCGTCTATCAGGACCGCCGCCTTATTCTCAAGGGGCTGGGTCTGGGCGCGGCTACTCTGGCGTTTCCCACTCAGGCCGGTGTACTCGATCTGCTGCGCGGTAAAGAGGATGCTCCCCAATTAGCTACTAGGCCGCTTAACAGCAAGCCTGCGGAGCGCCCGGCCAATCTGGTGCTGACGCCGGAAGAGAAGGCCACCAGTTACAACAACTTCTATGAGCTCGGCACCGACAAGTCCGATCCGGCTCGCAACGGCCATTACCTCAAGCCCGAACCCTGGACCCTCAAGGTGGAGGGGGAGGTGGCCAAGCCCTTTACCCTCGATGTGTGGGACCTCATCAACAAGAGCGAGCTGGAGGAGCGGATCTACCGGCTGCGCTGCGTCGAAGCCTGGTCCATGGTGCTGCCCTGGAACGGCATCTCGCTGGCGGAGATCATCCGCCGTGCCGAGCCCACCAGTCGCGCCAAGTTTGTTGCCTTCGAAACCCTGTTTGATCCGAAACAGCTGCCGGGGCAGGCCTCCAGTCTGGGGGGCGGTATAGAGTATCCCTATGTGGAGGGGTTGCGTATCGACGAGGCGATGCACCCTCTCTCTTTCCTTGCGATGGGGCTCTACGGCAAGACTCTGCCCGCCCAGAATGGCGCGCCGATCCGGCTGGTAGTGCCGTGGAAGTATGGCTTCAAGAGCATCAAGAGCATCGTCTCGATCCGGCTGGTGGAGGAGATGCCGCCGACCACCTGGAACCTGCTGGCTCCCAACGAATATGGCTTCTACGCCAACGTCAACCCGCAGGTGGATCACCCGCGCTGGAGTCAGGCCAGCGAACGTTTCATCGGCGAGGGCGGAGTGTTTGGCGCCAAGCGTCAGCCGACCCTGATGTTCAACGGCTATGGTGACGAAGTCGCCTCGCTCTATCAGGGGATGGATCTGCGCCAATGGTACTGAGATTGAAACCGGCCCATATCAGCGGCTTGCGGGCGCTGGTGCATCTGGGCTCCTTGGGTTTCCTGCTCTGGCTGGTTTTTGCCATTCCGGCAGGCCTGCTGGGGGGCGATCCGGTGCCCGAGCTCATCCACTACCTCGGCAAGGGGGCGCTCAACCTGCTGCTGCTCACCCTGCTGGTGTCGCCGCTGGCCAAGCGCTGGCGGCAGGGGCAGCTTATCAAGCTGCGCCGCCCCCTCGGGCTCTGGTGTTTTGCCTGGGCGCTGCTCCACTTTATGGCGTGGCTGGGGCTGGATCTGCAGTTTGACTGGGGGCTGATTGGTGGCGAGCTGGTCAAGCGCAGCTACATAGTGGTGGGGATGGTGGCATTGCTGCTGCTGGCCGCCCTCAGCATCACTTCGCTGCCCGCATTGCAGCGCCGCATGGGCGCCGCATGGCAGAAGCTGCACAACTGGGTCTATGCCATCGCCTTGCTGGTGCCGGTGCACTACTGGTGGTCGCTCAAGAGTGGTTGGGGGGAGCCCCTCATCTACCTGCTGCTGGCCTGCGCCCTGCTCTGGCCGAGACGGGAGAAACTGCTGCGCCCCATGCGGGGGCGCTGGAATGCAAAAGAGGCCTAATCGGCCTCTTGTTGTTTGATCTCGCCAGTGTAGGCATCGACGATGAGATGCACCTTCTGATCCTGGCGATTGAGGGTTTTGACCTCGAATTTGTCCCCTTCCAGCTCCACTTCCCGAATGTCGTGATACCCTTGCGCCAGCAGGAGTTTGACCAGCCCGGCCATGTCGAGACGGCTCTGGGCCGCCCAGCTTGTGGCACTCAGTAGGCAAAGGATCAGCAGGAAACTGCGCGGGATCATATTCATTCCGGATTCATGGCTGGCAGACTATAAACGCCATTATGTTAGGTTTTTGGAGATGAATCATCCATGAATAGAGCGCTCCCTCTGCTTGGGTTATTGCTGCCGTTGCTGGCGCAGGCGGTCACGCCTGATGAAGCCATGCTGCAGCAAGCTGTCCATGAGGGACGGGTTCGGCCCTTCCATGAAATGATGGAGGTGGCGGCCAGATTGCCGGTGCGGGTGTTGCGGGTGGATCTGGGGGAAGAGGATGGTATCTGGCTCTATGAACTGCGAGTCATCGATCGGGAAAACAGCGTGATCAAGGTAGCCTATCGGGCCGACAACCTTGAGCTGGTGTGGGCCAAGGGCCACCATCTGGAGCGGTTGTTCGAACCGCCAAAGCCCCCGGTCGAGGATGATGAATAACCCCTGTGTGGAAGCCTGTTCATGCGAATTCTGATTGTTGAAGACGAAAAAATTCTGGCTGGCCAGCTGGCCGAACAGTTGCGCCTCTCCGGCTTTGTTACCGACCTCTGCCACGATGGCAACGAGGCCGGTTTCCTCGGCGAGACCGAACCCTACGACGCCATCATTCTCGACCTCGGTCTGCCGGGGCGCGATGGCCTGAGCGTGCTGAAGGAGTGGCGCAGCAAGGGGATCGATACGCCGGTGCTGGTACTGACCGCCCGTGGCCAATTGCACGAGAAGATCGAGGGGCTCAACGCCGGTGCCGATGACTACCTCACCAAGCCGTTCCAGGTGGCCGAGCTGGTGGCGCGGGTCCATGCGCTGGTGCGCCGGGCGGCAGGCAACGCCAGCTCCATTCTGGAGATTGGCGGAGTGCGGCTCGACATGGCGGCGTCGCAGGTGTGGTACGAAGGGACTCCCATCAAACTGACCGCCCACGAGTTCCGGGTGCTGGGTTATCTGATGCAGCACAGGGGCAAGGTGGTATCGCGCAGCGAGCTGATCGACCACATCTATGCTCAGGATTTTGACCGTGACTCCAATACCGTGGAGGTGTTCATCGGCCGGATCCGCAAGAAAACCAACCCCGATCTGATTGAGACAGTGCGCGGCCTCGGGTACCGGATCAACGAATGAGGCTGGTCAGAACCCTGCGGGGGCGACTGGTCGCCATCGCGCTGGTCTGGTGCGGGCTGTTTCTGTTCGCCACCGGTTTCAGCCTGCAGACCATGATGCGCAACTACTGGCAGGAGGCGGAGGCCGATGGCCTGCGCCTGCAGCTCTATGATCTGCTCTCCCGGCTGGAAGTGGCCAAAACTGGCCTGCCGGTGGTCACCGGCTCCCTCTCCGATCCCCGCTTCAATCAACCCTACTCCGGCTACTACTGGCAGCTGGAGCTGGGGCGCGATGTGGTGGGGCGCTCCCGTTCCCTGTGGGATACCAACCTGAAGAGCGACGGCCTCAAGTCGGCGTTTGGCGATCCCGACCTCTTCGTCGGCAAGGGGCCCAACAAGGAGCCGCTGCTGATCATGACCCGCACCGTGCTGCTGCCCGGTTCGGATCGGGTGTTCACTCTGGTGATGGCCAAGGACAGTAGCGCCCTGACCCAGACCCTCAACAAGACCCGCATCAGCCTGTTCCTCGGTCTTGGCTTTGCCGCCGCCGGTCTGGTGCTCGGCTTCATGTTCCAGATCGTCTACGGCTTGCGGCCGCTGCACCTGCTGCGCCGCGAACTGGGGCGGGTTCACGAGGGTCATCAGGAGGGATTCCGGCTGCGCTATCCGCTGGAGATCCAGCCGCTGGTTGAGGATATCAACCGGCTGCTGCACCACTACGGCGAACTGTTGCAGCGGGCCCGTTCTCACACTGGCAATCTGGCTCACGCCCTCAAGACGCCGCTCAGCATCATGCGCAATCAGGTGGCTCAATTGCCGCCGGAGGATCAGGCCGCCATCGGCGAGCAGCTCGACCAGATCCAGCGCCATATCGACTATCACCTCGGCAAGGCGCGGGTGACCGGCGCCGCCAAGATCCTCGGGGTCTCGACCCCGGTGCGGGCGCGAGTGGAGTATATCTGCCGCGCCTTCTCCCGCCTCTATCCGGGCAAGACAGTGGATCTGCAAGTGCCCGCCAATCTGGCGGTCGGGGTGGAGGAGCAGGACTTCGACGAGATG
Organism: Aeromonas sp. PI_26; assembly: GCF_027854445.1. Lineage (NCBI taxonomy): Bacteria > Pseudomonadati > Pseudomonadota > Gammaproteobacteria > Aeromonadales > Aeromonadaceae > Aeromonas > Aeromonas sp. PI_26. The sequence continues at coordinate 17,218 of NZ_JAJNOE010000011.1, read as the reverse complement.
GTAGGCAACCTGCTGGAGAACGCCTTCAAGTGGTCTGCCAGCGAGCTGCGCATCTCCAGCGCCGAGCTGGGGGGCTGGATCACCTTGCGTATCGAGGATGACGGCCCCGGCATGAGCGAGGATCAGATCGCCAAGGCGGTGCTGCGCGGGGTGCGGCTCGACGAGAAGGTACCAGGCTCGGGCCTGGGTCTCAACATCGTCTCCGATCTGGCGGAAGCCTATCGGGGCAGTTTCATCATGGGCCGCGCCGAACTGGGCGGTCTGGCCGCCTCCCTCTCGTTGCCCAAGGTGGCAAGAGTCGAGAGCTAGGCATAACATATGGCATTTGTTTTAGCCTGAGGAAGAGAAGCATGACCGACGATCCGTGGGCACTGTGTCACCTTGACGATTCGTTTGATGCCTCTGTGCTGGGGGTCAAGGGCGCCCAGATCCAGTGGTTTGAAGACAGGGATGGCCTGATCGCGTTCCTTCTGGAAGATTTTGTCGACCTGCTGGCCGATGTGGGCGAGCTGGACGAGGAGCAGACCGAGCAGGCGCGCGAGCGCTTCACCCTGCTGGTGGAGCAGAGCTTTGACGATCGCACCCTGATGGATGCCATCAACGATCTCGCCTCCGGCCTGCGTCGCATCGCCTGGTTGGGGCCGCTCTCGGAGCTGGCCGAGATCAGCGACGAGTTTGCCTCCGGCCTGCGCCGCTATTTCTGGAGCCAGTACGACGGGGATGAAGATGACCCGGACGCCTGGGTGCCGGAAGAGCTGTGGCCGCAGCTGGTGGAGTGCGCGCAGGAGTATATGGAAGAGGGGGATTTTTAAATCCGTCCGGACTATGTGTGCTCTTTGGCAGACAGATAAAGAAACGGCGCCTTGATGGCGCCGTTTTATTGGGTGGCAATCGCCTTAGCCGTTGGCCGGTACCGCGTGGGCGGTGTTGGCCAGCACCGGGCCAGTGTACTTCTCGATCTGCAACTGGGCCATGTGGCCGCAGTTGCCCTGCGCCAGACTGGACGAGCCTTCGTCGAAGGTGAGGCAGTTGACGTTGCCGTTCTTGCAGATGCTGCCCGCTTCGCCCGGCTTGGCCGGGTCGTACCAGGCCCCTTCGCAGATCCGCACCACCCCTTGGCGCACATCCTCGGAGAGCAGGGCGCCCACCAGGATCTGGCCGCGCTCGTTGAAGGCACGCACCAGATCCCCCTGGGCGATGCCACGAGCCTTGGCATCCAGCGGATGGATCATGATCGCCTCGCGGTCGGCGATGGCGAACTTGTCCCGCAGCGGAGTGTTGTCGAGCTGGGAGTGCAGCCGCTGGGTCGGGTGGGAGGTGTTGAGCGACAGCGGATAGCGCGCCGCCACCTCGCTCTTCACCCACTCCTTGGGCTCATACCACTTGGGATGGCCGGCACAGTCGGCGTAACCCATCCCCGCCACCGTGTTGGAGAAGATCTCGATCTTGCCGGACGGGGTGCCGAGCGGATTGAGCAGCGGATTCTCGCGAAAATCGGCGTGACGGATCCACTGGCGGTTGGCCTCGGGGATCGGGAAGCGGATGTAGTTGTTGGACTCCCAGAACATATTGAACGGCGGCAGCGCCACGCGGGCACCACGGGCCTGCGCCGCCATGCCGTCGTACATCTGCTTGAGCCACAGCATCTCGTCCTTCCCTTCGGTGTACTGCTCTTGCACACCCAGCTTGGCGGCGATGGCGCTGAAGATGTCGAAGTCATTGCGGGACTCGTGCTGGGGCGGCACGCACTGGTGCATCGGGAACACATAGCGCTGAGAGTAGTCGCCCCCCATCTCCAGATCATTGCGCTCGTAGCTGGTGGTGACCGGCAGCACGATATCGGCGTGCTTGGCGGTGGCGGTCCAGTAGGGCTCGTGAACGATCACGGTCTGCGGTTTGCGCCACGCCTGCAGCAGGTTGTTGGTGTCCTGATGGTGGTGGAAGGGGTTGCCGCCCGCCACGTAGACCAGCTTGATGTCCGGATAGGTCACCTTGCGGCCGTTGAAGTCGATGGTCTTGCCCGGGTTGGCGAGACAGTCGGCGATGCGCGCCACCGGGATTGGGGCCGGGCTGTTCTTCGGTGCGTTGCCGGCGGAGATACCCGCCAGAATGCCGCCCTTGGCGGTGGGGCTGCCACCGGAGGAGTAGTGGTAGCTGAAGCCGTAGCCGCCGCCCGGCAGGCCGATCTGGCCCAGCATGGAGGCCAGAGTGACCAGCATCCAGTTCGGCTGTTCACCGTGCTGCTGACGCTGCATGCCCCAACCGGCCATGATCATGGTGCGCTTGGCGGCCATGTCGAGGGCCAGCTGGCGGATCACCTTGGCATCGACGCCGCAGACGCTGCTCGCCCATTCGGCGCTCTTCGGTTGGCCGTCATCCTTGCCGAGCAGATAGTCCAGAAACTTGTCGAAGCCGACGGTGTAGCGATCTAGGAAAGCCTGATCGTGCTTCTTCTCGCTGTAGAGGGTGTGAGCCACACCCAGCATCATGGCCACGTCGGTGTAGGCGTTCGGCGCAATCCACTCGGCACCGACCAGCTTGGCGGTCTCGTTGTAGATGGGATCGATGCTGATGACGCGGGTGCCTTTCTCCTTCAGCGCCATGAAACCGGCCTGACCTTCGTGATCCGGCATGTTCCAGCTGTTCTTCAGGGTCACTTGAGCGTTGACCCCCCACAGCACCACCAGTTCGGCGTTCTCCACCACGTTGGGCCAGGCGGTCTGCTGCTCGTACACCTCGATGGAGCCCATCACATGGGACATGATCACCTGAGCCGCACCGGTGGAGTAGTCACCGGCATAACCGGTGAAGCCACCGGAGAGGTTCATCAGGCGGTGCAGCAGGGTGCGGCTGTTGTGGAACATGCCGACGCTTTTCCAGCCGTAGGATCCGGCGTGGATCGCCTGCGGGCCGAAGTCACTCTGCACGCGCTGGATTTCACCGGCCACCAGTTCGATCGCCTTGTCCCAGCTCACTCGCACCCACTCGTCGGCACCGCGCAGCTCGGGTTTGGCGCCCGGGCCGTGCTCCAGCCAGCTCTTGCGTACCATGGGGTACTTGATGCGGTTCTTGGCGTACACCTGGAACGGCGCCATGTCGATGAGATCGTTAGGCGCCGGATCATCGGCTACCGGCTGGACGCGCACCATGCGGCCATCTTCGACGATCGCCTCGAAAGCCCCCCAGTGGGCGCCGGTCAGAATGCCCTTCTGGGCGGGCACCAGGGTCGGGAACTGGCTCAATGCGGTGCTGATGGCTTGCGCCAGCGCACTCTTGGGAAAAATGCCGCCGAGCAGGGGCAGGGCTGCGCAGGCCCCGAGCCCCTTGAGCAGGTTGCGGCGGGACAGATTGGTCTTCTTGTCATTGAAAAAAGTCATAACGGTTTTCCTCTGTGCCAGCCTTAGTGGGCCGCGCTCATGTCACTGGCGTGTTTCTGGACATACTGGGTCAACATGCGAGCCTGTTCCGGGGTCAGGGAGGTACGAGATTCCATCCCCTTGATGACGCCGATCCACTGGTTGGCATTAAAGTGATCCAGCGCGGTGAGGCCGTGGCAGCCGGTACAGTTGTTGGACATCAGGGTGGAGGCGTATTGCCACAGCTTGCCCTGATCGCCGATGAGCTGGCTCTGGTCGACCCAGGCGGTCAGCTTGACCTGATGCCAGGTGAGGTTGGTGGCGCTGTCGGTTTCGCTCTGGCCGGTGACCAGCGCTTTCTTGGCGGCATCGCCGACCAGTACGCTGAGGATCCGCTTGCCCGGTGCGGCGTAGAACACTTCGCTCACACCATCCTGTTGCCAGCCTTCGATCTGCACCTTGGCGCGGCCGTTTTCGTTGGCCAGCACTTCCACCTTGGTGGAGGGCATCAGGGTGCCTTCGTCGGTCTTGGCGGCGGCATCGAGGAACAGCGGGGTGGTAGCGATGGCATAGCGGGTGGTGACGTTGGCCGGGGTCTGGGCCGCAGCCTGCGCCAGCTCGCTGGCACCGGCGGCAGCCAGGCCGCTCATGTCAGGCATGATGTGGGCGACACCGCGGTGGCAGTCGATACAGGTCTGGCCTTCCTTGATGGCGACCGGGTGCTCGGCACGGGCATTGGGGCGCTGGGCCAGAATGTCCATCGCCTCGTAGCTGTGGCAGCTGCGGCAGGTGGCGGAGTCGTTGGCTTTCAGCTCGTCCCAGACGGACTGAGCCATCCGCAGCTTGTGGGCTTCATACTTTTCCGGGGTGTCGAGCGTGCCGATCGCCTCGTGATAGATATCCTTCACGGCGCGGATCTTGGTCCACAGGTAGGAGGTGGGGTCGCCCGGGATGTGGCAGTCGGCGCACTCGGCGCGGATCCCTTTGGTGTTCTGGAAGTGGACACTACCCTGATACTCGGCGAGCGGAGTCTGCATGGAGTGGCAGGAGACGCAGAATTCGGTGGAGCTGGTCTTGTGCAGCACGGTCACGGTGACACCCAGTGCCGCGACACCCAGCAGGGCCCCGAGCAGCAGGAGCCAGAACCAGGTTTTTCTTATCAGTTTTCCAATCATGGCGGCGTTTTCCTACGGTCAATAATTACCTACATAGTACTAGTCCAATAGTAGTAGTAATGACAGGGATAAGGCGTTGACCTCCATCATGGTTTATATTTTTTATTGTTGTCACATTTTGTCTTTTGTTTTGTTATTGACAGATTTGTCGAATTAAATTCAGTTGTTTTCTGTTTTATCTATTTGTGCACTTTCCGCGACAGCTGTTAGCCCCCTCGCAAAACCCCACAAGATTCGCTGATATAGTGAGCAGTGAGCCTCAACGGAGTGTCGCTGATGAGCCCTTTCTCACTGCTGTGTGTCGCCGCCAACGTGCAACTGCTGGCCGAATTCGAACAGGAGTTGGCTCCGCTGCTCGGCCATTTCGCGCTGGTGGTGGTGGTCGGTCAGGGGTCGGCGGAGCTGGCCTTGGACGAGCTGGATCGCAAGGGGCAGCCACCCGCCGTGGTGGTGTGTGACAGCGAGCTGGGGGATGGGCGAGGGGCTGATTTTCTGATCCGCCTCGGCAGCCGTCACGAGGCGTGCCGCAAGATCCTGCTGGGCAGCCAGCCGGAGATGAAATCGATCATCGAGGCGGTGAACCTAGGTCGTCTCGACTACTACCTGCAACGCCCTTGGCGCGATGGCAGCCTGCGCCGTGCGGTGATCGAGCAGGCGAGCCACTTTGTATTGCAGCGTCCCGAGGCGGACCTGCTGAGCTATGCCGCCGTGCTCGACAACCAGAAACTGCTGCGAGCCCACGTCGATCGCCAGTTGGCTGCCTATCGGCAGGGCTTTATGGATTACACCCACTGCAGCGATGAAGAGCTGTCGCGGGTGGTGATCGACGGCCTCTATCAGTTTTTCGAGGGTAATGACGAGGAGCGGGTCTGCCGCCACTACAGCCCGGGCCATGTGCTGACCCGCGAGGGGGAGCCCAACAGCTTCCTCTGGTTTATCGCCAAGGGGGAGGTGGTGCTGCGCAAGCGGGACGAGCAGGGGATCGACCAGGAGGTGGTGCACTACCGTACCGGCTCGCTGGTGGGGGGCATGTCCTTCGTGACTGGAGAACCCGCCTTCACCACCGGCGTGACTCTGACCGGTGCCGAGGTTATCAAGCTCGACAAGCTGCAATTCTCCCGGGTGATGCAGGCGCGCAGCGAACTGCTCCCCTCCTTTACCAACCTGCTGCTGCGTCACTTCAACCGTCGCCTGCAAAACAGCATCCGTACCGAGATGCGGCTGCAACAGACCCTCAACTCCCTCGATGCCGCTCACGCCCAACTGGTGGAGAGCGAAAAAATGGCGATGCTGGGTCAGCTGGTGGCCGGTGTTGCCCACGAGCTGAACAACCCGGTGGCGGCCATTATCCGTGGCAGCGAGACCCTGCGGGCCGCCATCCCCGATCTGGTCAATCTCGAACTGCCCGCCTCCATCAAGGGGCTGGGCAACCAGACCCTCTGTCAGGCGCTCTCCTCCCAGCCGGTCTCGACCAGCGAGGTCCGTGACAAGACCCGGCAGGCTGAGGGGCGCTTTGGTGATCGCCAGCAGGCGCGGCTGGCGGTGCAGATGAATCTGGATGACGAGCTGAACTGGCAACGCTGGTTTGCCAGCCGCACTGCCGACGAGCGGGAGGCGCTGCTCTCGCGGCTGGAGCTGTTCCAGCAGACCGGCAGCTTCCTGCGCAATATCGAAGTGTGTGCCCGTCGCATCGGCGATCTGGTCAAGAGCCTCAAGCAGTATGCCCGGCAAGATCGGGCCGAGCCCTCGTTGGTGGACCTGCACGAGGGGCTGGAAGATACCTTGATGATTTTCGAAAACCGCCTCAAGCATCATGAGCTCTGCAAGGAGTACCAGCCGTTGCCGCTGGTGCGCTGTCACCCCATCGCCCTGCAGCAGGTGTGGACCAACCTGATCGCCAACAGTCTGGATGCCATGAGCGGCCCGGGGCGACTCACCATCCGTACCGGATTGCTGGATCCCGAGTGGGTCATGGTAGAGATTGAGGATAGCGGTTGCGGCATCGAGCCCGAGCTGTGGCAGCGGATCTTCGATCTCAACTTCACCACCAAGCGGGAGGGCCATTTCGGCCTCGGTATCGGTCTGAGCGTCTCGCTGCAGATAGTGCAACAGCACCACGGCCGGATTGAGGTGGACTCGGCGCCGGGCCGCTACACCCGTATGCGGGTCTGTCTGCCGCTGGATGGCATGGGGCAGGCCGGTTACGGGGGCGAACCTCATCACAACAAGGAGCATGCGGCCTGAGCCGTCGCCAGCATCAATCGCGCGGCGTGCCAAACCATGTCGCCAAGGAGGAGCAATGAACAAACACTATCTGATCCTGTGTGTGGACGATGAGCGGGAGGTGCTGGATGCGGTGATCCACGATCTCGCCCCGTTCCGTTCCCACTTCGAACTGGAAGCCGCCGAGAGCGTTGATGAGGCGCGTGCGGTGGTGGAGGAGTGGGAGCGCGACGGCAACAAGCTGGCGCTGATCCTCTGTGACCACATCATGCCGGGAACCCTGGGGGTCGATTTTCTGGTGGAGCTGAACCGGCGTGCCTCCACCCGTGCCAGCCGCAAATTGCTGCTGACCGGACAAGCTGGGCTGGAGGCCACCGTCGAAGCGGTCAATCGCGGCGGGTTGCACTACTACCTCGCCAAGCCGTGGAAGCTGGAGACCCTGCAAGAGGCGGTGCGCGAACAGCTGACCGACTACCTGCTGGCGGAAGATGGCGAAAATGCCTTCCACTATGCACCGCTGCTCAATCAGGCGCGGCTGTTTGCCGCCATCCACGATCACCCGTTCGACGAATAGGGGCAGTTGGGCTTTCGCGGTGGCAGTTGTATACTGTCTGCATATACAGTATTGCAGGTAGCCACCGATGCGACTCTTTATCGCCGAGAAGCCCACGCTGGGCCGCGCCATTGCCGATGCCCTGCCCAAGCCCCATAAGAAGGGCGACGGTTTTATCGAAACAGCCCAGGGGGATGTGGTCACCTGGTGCATCGGCCATCTGCTGGAGCAGGCCGAGCCCGATGCCTATGACGCCGCCTTCAAGCAGTGGCGGATGGAGCATCTCCCCATCATCCCTGCCCAGTGGCAGCTGGTGGCCAAGCCCAAGACCAAAACCCAGCTCACCGTCATCAAGCGGCTGATCAAGCAGGCGGACTGCGTGGTCAACGCCGGTGACCCGGACCGGGAAGGGCAGTTGCTGGTCGACGAGGTGATCGACTTTCTCGGCTACCCGAAAACCAAGCCGGTGCAGCGCTGCCTCATCAGCGATCTCAACCCGCCCGCGGTGCGTCGTGCCCTCGACAAGCTCAGAGACAACAAGGAGTTCGTACCGCTGGCGGTCTCGGCGCTGGCCCGCAGTCGGGCCGACTGGCTCTACGGTATCAACATGACCCGCGCCTATACCCTGCTCGGGCGCAAGGCCGGTTGCAGCGAGCTGCTCTCGGTTGGCCGGGTGCAGACCCCGCTGCTGGGGCTGGTGGTGCGGCGGGATCTCGAGATCGAGGCCTTCGTCCCCAAACCCTTCTACGAGGTGCTGGCCCATCTGCTGACCGATAGCAACGAGCGCTTCACCGCCAGGTGGCTGCCATCGGAAGCCTGTCTGCCGTGGCAGGATGAGGAGGGGCGGGTGCTCAACCGGGCGCTGGCCGACAAGGTGGTGAGCCGGATCAACGGCCAGCCTGCACAGGTCGAATCGGTGGAGGAGCAGGCCCGCAAGCAGGCGGCGCCGCTGCCCTACAACCTCTCCAGCCTGCAGATCGATGCCGCCAAGCGCTTCGGCATGGATGCCAAGCGGGTGCTCGACATCTGCCAGAGCCTCTACGAGCGCCACAAGCTCATCACCTATCCGCGCTCCGATAGCCGCTATCTGCCGACCGACCACTTCAAGCGGGCCGAACAGGTGCGCGGTGCCATCGTCGCCACAGCGCCTGCGCTGGCCAAGGCGGTGAGCGAGGCAGACGGCAAGATCCGCAGCAAGGCGTGGAACGACAGCAAGGTGGATGCCCACCACGCCATCATCCCCACCGAGAAGCAGGGCAACCCCGCCACGCTGGGGGCCGACGAGGCGAAGCTCTATGGCCTGATTGCCCGCCAGTATCTGCTGCAGTTCTATCCCCCGTTCGAATACAACGACAGCAAGGTGCTGCTGCGCATCGCCGGTGGTCTGTTTCAGGCCAAGGCGCGGCGCATCCTTAAGGCAGGCTGGAAGACACTGCTCGGGGTGGAAGAGGATGACGACGAAGAGAAAGCGGGCACGTTGCCTGCCCTGAAAGAGGGAGAGCAACTGCTGTGCGAGCGGGGCGAACTGCAGGAGAAAATGACCCAGCCGCCCAAGTCGTTCACCGATGCGACTCTGCTGGCGGCCATGACCGGCATCGCCCGCTATGTGCAGGATCCCGAGATCCGCAAGACCCTGCGCGACACAGACGGCCTCGGCACAGAAGCGACCCGGGCAGGCATTATCGACCTGTTGTTCAAGCGCCGCTTTCTGGTGCGTCAGGGCAAGAGCATCAAGGCGACCCCGACCGGGCGGGCGCTGGTGCAGGCGTTGCCAGCCACCGCCACCACGCCGGATATGACTGCGCTGTGGGAGCAGAGCTTAGGCCAGATCGCCGAGCGTCACGGCAGCTACCAGCAGTTTATGGGGCCGCTCACCGAGCAGCTCAACGGCCTGATTGAAGGGGCGCGGCAGGACTCCGGCGCCAGCTTCAGCGCCCTGCCCAAGGAGGCACCTGGTGCCGGCAAGCGGCGTTTTACCAGGCGCAAGAGTCCGGCGGCCAGCACGACTGGCGGTCCCCGACCGCGCAAGACGGCCAGCAAGCGCCAGACCAGGGCGGCATAACGAAAAAAGGCGCCCATCCTGGGCGCCAAAGGCATTGTTGTCAGGCTGCCTGAGTGGACAAGCTGGCACGGATCCTGTGCTGGTAGTGCAGAACCACACCGAGAAACACCAGATCCTTGAACAGGAAGAACTCGGTGACTGGCACGCCGTCAACCACTTTCCAGACACCTGTCAGGGTCAGCAGGAAGCTCAGCGTCGCCAGGAAGGTGACGATAGCCCCCATGCTGCACCAGTAACCGATGCGAGGTTGCCACAGACCCACGACCAGTCCGATGGCGATCACTATCTCGACCACCCCGATCAGGTTCGATACGCTCTGTTCCGACAGAGGGCCATAGAGCCAGCTCATCAAGGGGTGGCTGGCTACCAGTGGTTTGATGGCGGCTGCCTCTGTCGGAGTAAACTTGAAGACGCCGATCCAGAGCAGGGTCAATACCACGCCCGCCAGAGCGACCAGAAAGCCTTTGTCATGTTGCTGCATGGGGGCTCCTTGTTTAAGGGGTCAGAGTGACGGGCGGGAAGTCGATCTCGGTCGCTGCCAGGTGGTTGCCATAGTTGGTCAGGGTATTGACCACCACCTGGCCGAGTACCTCCAGCAGCAGCTCGTCATCTACGCCTGCGGCACGGGCGCTAGCAAGCTGCTCGTCACTGATCACCCCGCGCTGACTGACCAGTGCCGTTGCCAGTTGCAGCAGGGCGTAATCAAGGGGAGCCGAGGCTTGGCCGAGTCGGGCTGCCCGGATCTCCTGGGCCGAGAATCCGGCCTTGCCCGCCAGTAGTGTGTGGGCAGACAAACAGTATTGGCAGGCGTTGGCTTGACCTATGGCCAGTGCCAGCAACTCCCGTTGTGGGGCAGTGAGGCGCCCCTTGCCAAGCGCCTCGGCAAAGGCCAGGAAGCCATTGAGCAGGGCTGGTGAGTGGGCCAGGGTGGCGTAGAGGTTGGGCACCATACCCAGATTGCGTTGCAGGGTGGCCAGGGTCTGGGCGGCTGCGGGTTGCGGCTGGGATACGGGTTGGATACGGCTCATGATCTTCTCCTGTGGTAGTGAAGGTACGGGAGACAGTGTGCCGTCATTCGTGATACGGTTTATCACTCATCGTCTGCAAATAAATACTATTCGTCTCAAATATGGATCCGCTCTCTGCCCTGTTGGTTCATGCTTCCCCCGAAGCCAAGATCTTCTTCGCCGGCAACCTGTGCCAGAACTCCTCCAGTGATGATTATCCGAGTGGCGGACATCTTCATCTGCTGCGCAGCGGTGCCGTCATGCTGCGTGAAGAGGGGGGAGCAAGCTTGCTGCTCGAGGAGCCGACCCTGATCCTGTTCCCTCGGGGACGTCCTCACAAGCTTGAACCCAGAACGCTGGGGGGTTGTGATTTGGTGTGCGCCAATGTCGCATTCGGCAAGGGGGGCGCATCGCCGTTGCAACTGGCATTACCGGGCTCGCTGGCGCTGCCGCTACGTGAGCTGCCAGCCCTGACTCCGGTGCTGAGTCAGCTGTTTGACGAGGCGTTTCACCCCCGCTACGGGCAGGATCCGCTGATCTCCCGCTTGCTGGAGGTACTGTTGATCCTGCTGCTGCGTCATCTGGTCGAGCAAGGGGTGTGTCAGCAGGGGATGCTGGCAGGTATTTCCGATCCCCAGTTGGCCAAGGCGATCTCGGTGATGCATCAGCGTGGGGATGAACCCTGGACGGTGGCCACGCTGGCGCGGGAGGCCGGCATGTCGCGTGCCCGCTTTGCCGCGAGGTTTCAGGAGCGGGTTGGTCAAGCGCCGCTTGGTTATCTGACCCGCTGGCGCATGGCGCTAGCCTGCCAGCAACTGCTGGCGGGGGAGTCCATGATGCAGGTGGCGTTGGGGGCGGGGTACAGCAGCAGTGTTGCCTTTGGTCGGGCATTCGAGCGGGAGCTGGGGGTGAGCCCGGGGCGCTGGCTCAAGGCGCAGCAACAAGCCGAATAAAAAACGGGGCAGCCAGTGGCTGCCCCGTGTTCATGGTTGGTCAGCCGGTATAGACGTTCTCTTCCGGATAACGGATGCGGGTCTCGACCGGGCGGGCCAGCATAAAGGCCAGGGTGAGGGGACCGAGACGGCCGCAGATCATCACCAGCACCAGGATCAGCTTGCCCGGCTCGCTCAGGGAGGCGGTGATGCCGGTGGAGAGGCCGACGGTGGCAAATGCCGAGATGGTCTCGAACATGATTTTGTCGAACGGCAGATCCTCGGTCACCATCAGCAGGAACATCGCCAGCATCAGCACCATGGTGCTGACGATGATGATGGCCAGCGATCGGGTCACGATCTGGGGCGACAGGGTGCGGCCAAAAGCGGTGACATGGGGCCGCTTGGTCAGAAATGCCTTGGTCGCCAGCAGCACGACTGCGAAGGTGGTGACTTTGATACCACCACCGGTGGAGGTGGCACCGGCACCGATAAACATCAGCATCATCAGGAACAGCAACGCCGCCGGGGTCATCAGCCCGATATCTATGGTATTGAAACCGGCGGTACGGGCACTGGCAGACTGGAAGAAGGCTGCCAGCAGTTGGCCACCGATTCCTGCCTTGCCGAGGGTGCCGGGGTTGTTGTGTTCCAGCAGCCAGAACATCAGGGTACCGGCCAGCAGCAGGGCCGGGGTCATCAGCAGCATCAGCTTGCTGTGCAGCTTGAGCTTGCGCCAGCGGCGGTTGCGCACCAGATCGACGATGACGGTAAAGCCGATCCCCCCCAGGATCAGCAGACCGGCGATGGTCAGGCTGATGATGGGGTCGTCCCTATAGTCCATCAGGTTGTTGGCAAAGAGCGAAAACCCGGCGTTGTTGAAGGCCGATACTGCGTGGAAGAAGCTGACATAGAGGCCGTGCACCCACCCCATCTCGGGCACCCAGCGGATCGCCATGATGCCGGTACCGATCAGTTGGGCGATAAAGGCGAACAGGACGATCCGTTTGACCAGCTGAATGATGTTGACCGAGCCTTCCTGTCCCAGCGCCTCCTTGGCCAGCACCTGTTGGCGCAGACCGACCCGCTTGCTGAAGATGGCGATCAGCAGCAGGGTCATGGTCATCTGGCCCAGACCGCCGATCTCCATCAGCATCAGCAGGAAAATCTGCCCCTGCAGGGTAAAGGCGGTGCCGGTATCCACCACGCCAAGACCTGTCACGCTGATGGCCGAGGTGGCGGTAAACAGGGCGTTGACGAAGGTAACCTCGCCATTGTGGCTGGAGGGTTGCACCAGAAAGATGGTGCCAATCAGCAGAATGATCAGAAAGCTGCCGAGGATCAGCCGGGCTTCGCTCCAGCGAGAGTCCTGCTCCCGATGGAGGGCGAAGGCGTAGCTGCTGCGCCAGTTGATCATAGGGTTTCGAGCCAGTGGTCGATGGCGTGCTTGTTGCCCGCCAGGATCAGGATGTCGCCCAGTTGCAGCTCCATCTTGCCGGTCAGTACGTTGTGCAGCACATCACCACGCTTGATGGCGAGCAGCTGGAAATCGCTCTGTTGCAGCAGGTGGAAGTCGCCCAGTTCCCGGCCGTTCTGTTGCAGGCCAATCACGAACTCGGTCAGCACCATGTCGTGGCCCAGCTCCAGATAGTCGAACAACCGGTTGTCCAACATGCTCTGGGCGACCCGGCGGCCCATGTCCCACTCCGGGTTGATTACCTTGTCGGCGCCCACTTTCTGCAGGATCTTGGCGTGGAACTTGTCGCGCGCCTTGACCCACACCTTCTTCACGCCCGCCTCTTTCAAGACGAGGGTAGTGAGGATGCTGGTCTCCAGGTTGTCACCGATGGCAACGAAGACGATATCGAAATTGGCCAGTCCCAGCTCGGCCACGGTGGCCTCGTCGGTAGCATCCGCCACGATCACGTGATTGCAGAGGGCGGCGATTTGCCGGGTCTTGCTCTCGTCGATATCGATGGCCAATACTTCGGCATCTTGCCGTTGCAGCTCTTCGCACAGCGCGCTGCCAAACAGGCCCAGGCCGATGACGGCAAACTGGTTGTTCATGAGTTATTCCTCAGCAGTTGAAGTCGCCTACTCTAAACCACTGCTATTCCCCCGAAAAGGGCTCGGGTTTTTCGTCATGGGGTAACTTGAGGTAGACTGCGCCCTTGCACCAAGCCGGGATAGACCGATGAAACTGAATGCCAACGCCTCCTTGTTGAAGCTCAACACCCTTGCCCTCGATGCGTACTGCCTCTGGCTGGCCGAGGTGGAGCAGGTTGCCGATCTGGCGACCCTGCGTGCCGATCCACAGCTCAACCCGTTGCCACGCCTCAATCTGGGCGGCGGCAGCAACATGCTCTTCACCACGGATTTTCTCGGCCTGGTGGTGCTCAACCGGCTCAAGGGGATTACCGCTGAAGATGGTGGCGATCACTGGTTGCTCCATGTGGCGGCCGGTGAAGATTGGCATCAGCTGGTGCGCCATACCTTGCTACAGGGCTGGTTCGGGCTGGAGAATCTGGCGCTCATTCCCGGTACGGTCGGTGCAGCGCCGGTGCAGAACATCGGTGCGTATGGCGTTGAGCTGGCCGACTTCTGCGCCTATGTCGAGGCGTTCAACTGGCAGAGTGGCGAGATTGAACGGATCGCGGCGGCAGAGTGCCGCTTCGGTTATCGCGACAGCATCTTCAAACACGAGTATCAGGATTCCCACCTGATCACCGCCGTCGGGCTCAAACTGCCCAAGGCGTGGCAACCTGTGCTGGGTTATGGCCCGCTGGCGGCGCTCGGTGACGCGCCTTCGGCGCAGGCCATCTTCGATACCGTCTGTGCCACCCGCATGGCCAAACTGCCGGATCCCGCCGTACTCGGCAATGCCGGCAGCTTCTTCAAAAATCCGGTGGTGCCTGCCGCGCTGGCGGAGAATCTCAAGGCGCGCTATCCGCAGATGCCCTGCTATCCGGCCGGAGAAGGGCAGGCCAAGCTGGCGGCGGGCTGGCTCATCGATCAGTGTGGTCTGAAAGGTTTCGCCATCGGTCGCGCCGCTGTTCATCAGGAGCAGGCGCTGGTGCTGGTCAATCTGGGGGGCGCCAGTGCCATGGAGCTGATCGCGCTGGCGGCCCATGTTCGCGACAGCGTGGAGCAGACGTTTGGCGTGGTGCTGGAGCATGAGGTGCGCTTTATGGGCGCGCACGGTGAAACCTGGCTCGACGAGGTGCTCTCATGACGTTGACTCCCATCAGACAGACCCTGATCACCCTGCTTAGCGACGGCCAGTTTCACTCCGGCGAACAGCTGGGTGAACAGCTCGGCATCAGCCGGGCGGCGGTGAGCAAACACATGGCGGCGCTCAAGGAGCTGGGGCTGGATCTCTTTAGCCTGACCGGCAAGGGCTACCGGTTGGCGTTGCCGATGGCGCTCTATGATCAGGCTACCTTGCAGGCACTGGCCCCGATGGCGCCGGTGCACTGTTTTCCGGTCATTGGCTCGACCAATCAACACCTGCTGGATCGGGTCAATGAGCTGCGCTCCGGCGAGAGCTGTCTGGCCGAGTGTCAGACAGCCGGGCGCGGGCGTCGTGGCAAACCCTGGATTTCGCCATTCGGTTGCCAGTTGATCCTCAGCATGTACTGGCGGCTGGAACAAGGCATGGCGGCGGCCATGGGGCTCAGTCTGGCGGTCGGCGTGGCAGTAGTTGAAGCGCTGGAGTCCCTTGGCTATCAAGGCGTCGAGCTCAAGTGGCCGAACGACCTCTACTATCAGGGCCGCAAGTTGGCGGGAATACTGGTGGAGATGAGTGGTAGCGCCGGTGCCAGTTGTCATCTGGTGATCGGCATCGGTCTCAATCTGGCGATGCCTGCCCGCGAAGGGGAGAAGATCGATCAGGCCTGGGCCGAGCTGCGCCACATCAATCCCGAGCTGGTCGATCGCAATCAGTTGGCAGCCCGGATGATCGTCCATCTGCAGCGGGCGCTGCACACCTTTGAGCAGCAGGGGCTGGCAAGCTTTGTCGATGAGTGGAACCGGCTCGATCACTTTGCCGGTCGCCCGGTGCGCCTGCTGATGGGGGATCAGGAGATCCGTGGCATCGCTCGCGGCATCGACGATCGCGGTGCCCTGCGGTTGGAGACGGAGGAGGGTACCAAGTTCTATCTGGGTGGCGAACTCTCCCTGCGCCGGGGTGATTGAGCGTTGCGCTTGGCGATAACCGTTAGCGACAAAAAAGAGAGGGGACCTGCGGGTCCCCTCTCTGTTATCCGGCTATCTGCAACGGTGCGAACTGCCGTGTTTATTTGCGCAGCTTGATCTGTTCGATGGCGTGCTCGTTGCCCTTGGTCAGGATCAGGTTGGCCCGCTCCCGGGTCGGCAGGATGTTCTCCTGCAGATTGAGATAGTTGATATCCTGCCAGATGTTGTTGGCGATCTGGGTCGCTTCGCTCTCGGTCAGCTTGGCGTAGTGGTGGAAGTAGGAGTCCGGGTCCGAGAAAGCGCCGCTGCGGAATTTGAGGAAGCGCTCGATATACCAGGTGCGCAGCAGGTCGGCTTCGGCATCCACATAGATGGAGAAGTCGACGAAATCGGAGACAAAGACCCGGTGAGGCTCTTGCGGATAATCCATGCCACTTTGCAGTACATTGAGCCCTTCCAAGATCAGGATGTCCGGCTGCTCTACCACCTTCTTCTCGTCAGGGATGATGTCGTAGATAAGGTGGGAGTAGACCGGCGCTTCGACCTTCTCGTGGCCGGCACGGATATTGGCGACAAACTCCACCAGATGGCGGATATCGTAGGATTCCGGGAACCCCTTGCGGCGCATCAGGCCGCGCTCTTCCAGTACCTTGTTGGGATAGAGGAAGCCGTCGGTGGTGACCAGCTCCACCCGCGGGTGTTCCGGCCAGCGCTCCAGCAGGGCCTGCAGAATACGGGCCGTGGTACTTTTGCCCCCCGCCACGCTGCCGGCAATGCTGATAATATAGGTGCCCTTGCCGCGGGACTGGCCGAGGAACTGCTCCAGCACCCGGCTGCGACGCTGTTTGGCTTTGACATAGAGATTGAGCAGGCGGGAGAGAGGCAGGTAGATCTCTTCCACTTCCCGCAATGACACCTTCTCGTTGATCCCGCGCAGGGTCTGCAGATCGTGTTCGGTCAGGGTCAGGGGGACCGAATCGCGCAATAACGCCCATTGTTCGCGGGTGAATTGCAGATAGGGGTTATGCTCTGTCGTCATGGTGTCATCACTGTTTCTTGGGCACGGCGACCATACACCAAGGGTGGGGGAGCGACAAGGGACGCAGCAGGATTGGCTGATTTCCAGCCGCTTTTTTGCAAACTTCCCAGCAATAAAGCGTATTTTGCCAGGTTCAATGGTTGCATCCCCCAAATCCTTACAATAAAATGCGCGACGCTTGGATGTCTGTCGTCTATTTGCCGTGCAAAAGCGATAAAAACAGTGGGTGCAAGCAGAATTACCGCTGTGACAATCTGGCATCTGGAGGGGTTCCCGAGCGGCCAAAGGGATCAGACTGTAAATCTGACGGCTCTGCCTTCGAAGGTTCGAATCCTTCTCCCTCCACCATATTTCTCTGCGGTTTGAGTTCTTTGGGTTAGAGAAATGCGGGCATCGTATAATGGCTATTACCTCAGCCTTCCAAGCTGATGATGCGGGTTCGATTCCCGCTGCCCGCTCCAAGATGCTGATATGGCTCAGGCGTTAGCAGAGCCGCACCCTAGGGTGAGTTCGGCAAGCGAACCAGCCATCAGTACCTCTCTCTTTCCCACCAGATTCAAATCCATCATATAAACTGTTCTGTGGTTAGCTTGCCACCGCGTACTCAGCGTTAGTTTAGAGGGACGATCATGTCTAAAGAAAAATTTGAGCGTAATAAACCGCACGTTAACGTGGGT
>NZ_JAJNOE010000010.1:0-152206 GCF_027854445.1 Aeromonas sp. PI_26 | reverse complement strand
CGCCCAGTGGCCCACAGATTTGTACGCAAGAACCAACACAAAGCCCGGCTTCACGACCGGGCTTTTGTATTTTTAGTGCGTTAAACCTCCAATGTCTGGCTTTTACCTGCCAGAAGAATGGCCAGATAGCCGATTATCCCCACCAGTTTATAGCTATATCCGAGCCTTATCTGCTTCATTTAAAGCCATTTTGACGCATCTACAGGCGGTCAAATCAGCCTTCGGCTGCCTGCTGGCTACAGGGCAGTGCCATATTTACCACCTCCGCTTCCATCTGCACATCGATCTTGAAGCCCAGCAGCTTGGCTAGGTTGGGAATACCGAGATTGCCGTATTAATCAGGTATCGTTCAATCAAAGAGGCCTTCCCGACGGGAAAGCCTCTTTGTTTTATCTATCAGCTGATTAGCATCACTCGGTCTATTTATCAGGGCTTCTCTTTGTTGCCAATGCTCAGGCCGAGCTTGATGGAGAGGGCCGCCAGTAACAGCAGCATCATGATCAGGGAGAAGAAGTTGCTGCCAAGCTCCGGGTATTGCACCTTGAGCAGCGCGGAGTGGCCGAAGACACCGATAAAGAAGCAGAGCAGAGTGCAGATGGGGGTGTTGCCCACCATTGGTTCATGGCGATAGTGCTGGAACAGCTGATAGGCCGCCAGCCAGAGGGCAATCAGCGGGAAGAAGGAGAAAGGCACAACCGAGTTGGTCAGCACGGCCAAAGAGGCATCGCCACAGATACCAATCAGCATGGCCATGGCGAGCGGTTTTTTCGGGATCATAAGCTGTTCAGTCATATCGTTCTCCATCCTGTGGTCATGGGTGAGGTTCACGGCGCTTCTGGTTTTGTACCTCGGCGCCCATGGCGATCATCCGCAGTTGGCGAATTGTTCGGTCGCAGAGTGCGCGGCACTCTTCGCTGGTCATGTCGAGTGCATCGGCACCGGCACTGAAGACGATGGTGACCATGGCTTCTGCCTGGATGTAGGCATCTTCCCGTGGTGCTTCGGTGGTGGCTTCCAGATAATCGGTCAGCTCTGCGATAAAGTGCTGGATTTCGCGAGCCACCGCCTGACGAAAGGCGGCCGAGGTGCCGGAGCGTTCCCGTAGCAGCAGCCGGAAGATGTTGGGGTTGTTCTCGACGAACTCCATAAAGGTCTGCACCGAGGTGCTGATGACACTGCCACCACCGGCAATGCGCTGGCGTGCCTGTCGCATCAGTTGGCGCAGGGTAAGACCTCCTTCGTCAACCAGGGTCAGGCCCAGCTCCTCCATATCGCGAAAGTGGCGATAGAAAGAGGTGGGCGCGATACCCGCTTCGCGAGCGACTTCCCGCAGGCTGAGATTGGAGAAACTCCGATTGGCGCACAGTTGGTTGAATGCAGCATCGATCAATGTACGCCGGGTTTTTTCTTTTTGTTGAGCGCGAATACCCACGAAATCAGTCACCTTCAGCTTAACGAGGACAAATGATAACCCGAAGGCGCCTCAGGATCAGGTTTGTATCCTGCTTTTTTACCATTGACCGTGAGGAAATCACCATAGAAAATGGCTAACAGCTGTTCGCTGAAAGGATGCAATGAGATGGCCAGACCCCCCATTATTTTCACCAATACCCTGCTGTTCTCCCTCTCCGGGATAGTGGCGTTGATTGTCGTGCCCTGGTACGGCGTGAGCCACGGTTACGATCTCTGGCAGTGGGCCAGTTTCCTGTTGCTGTTCTGCCTGAGTGGTCTCTCCATCACCGCAGGCTATCACCGGCTCTGGTCGCACAAGGCCTACAAGGCGCACCCCGCTTTGCAGTGGTTGTTTGCCATCGGCGGTGCGTTGGCGCTGCAGAATTCTGCCCTGCACTGGTCGGCCGATCACCGCCGTCACCATCGTCATGTGGATGACAACGATAAAGACCCCTACAGCGCGGGGCGCGGTTTCTGGTATTCGCACATCGGCTGGATGTTGCGGGAGCATCAAGGAGATCGCTATGGCGATTACAGCAATGTGCGAGACCTGCAAAACAACCCGGTGGTCGCGTTTCAGCACCGTCACTATCTGACGCTGGCACTGGCGGCTAATCTGGGGCTGCCGCTGCTGCTCGGCTTGTGGCACGGGGACTTGCTCGGCATGTTGCTGTTGGCGGGCGTGCTGAGGATGGTGATGACTCACCACACCACCTTCTTCATCAATTCGCTGGCCCACATCTGGGGCAGTCAGCCCTATACCGATCGCAATACCGCTCGCGATAACGGCATTCTGGCTTTTTTCACCTTTGGCGAGGGGTACCACAACTTTCACCACCTGTTCGAGAATGATTACCGCAACGGCATCCACTGGTGGCAGTTCGATCCGACCAAGTGGTTGATCCGGCTCGCCTCCTGGTGCGGTCTGGCGGGAGATCTCAGATCTTCGCCGGAGGAGCGTATCGAACAAGCCCGGCTGCAGATGCAGCTGAAACGGGCACAAGCCAAGTTGCGCAAGCAGGAAGATCGCGAACTGTGGCAGGCGCTGCTGCAGCAGGAGTACGACAAGCTGAGCCAGCAGTTGCAACACTATTACGCCAGTCGCAAGCGGCTGCTGGAGCTGCGCAAGCGCAAGGCGCTGGCGCGCTATGACCGCCTCAAGCTGCAACTGGAGTACCGGGCCTTGCGTGACGGCTTTATCGCTGGTAAACGCAACTGGAGTCGTTTGCTGGCAGGTATTGCATGATGCCGTCCGGTTATCACAGAGGCTAAAAGAGAAGACCGCCTGCTGGCGGTCTTCTCTTTTATGATTCAACTCAAGCTAGTTGGCTTGGCTCTGCTGTTGCTGCAACTGATCCAGTGCCTGTTGCTCCTGCTGGCTAAGACCCAGTTGTTCGCAGGCCTGCTCAAAGCTGATCCCCAGATGGCACATCATGATATCGATGGCGGGCAGATAGTTCTTCATAGCTTCTTCCATGGTGATCCTCCAGACCCGTCACTTATGCCCTGAACCACTCGGTGCGGCAATTAGACTTTAGGCTTAGCCTGCCCATTTGATAAGCACACCTGCCACTGGGGGAGGGAATTTGTTACCCTGCACCATGATAAAAACGGTTGCCGTATGACTGCGAGCAACAGGTGAGGAGCAGGGCATGTTATTGAGTTTCTTGATCATCGCTTCAGGTTGGTGGCACATCCGTGCTGCCTACGGTTCAGACAGCCGCCAGTTCTATATCAGCAAGCCGCTGACCATGCTGCTTATCATCGCGTTGGCGTTCGGCTACCAGAGTTATGACCACGACGGTTCACACGCCTGGATCCTGCTCGGCCTTTGTCTCTCTCTGGCGGGCGATGTGCTGCTGATGTTGCCAAGCGATCGCTTCATTCAGGGGTTGGCGGCATTTCTTGTCGCGCATCTCTGCTATATCGTCGGTTTTGCCCAGGGGCCATTGCTGCTCAATCTGGTGGATGGTTTGCTGCTGTTGCTGATCGCCGGCATGGTATTCGGCCTGCTGTGGGGCAAGCTGGGGGAGATGCGGATCCCGGTCTTCTGCTACATGCTGGTGATCATCGGCATGGCCTGGGTGGCCGCCGGTGCCTGGCACGCCTCTCTCACTGCCGGTTCGGCCGCCGCTCTGGTGGGGGCGTTGATGTTCCTCTTCTCCGACAGCATGCTGGCGCTCGATCGCTTCCGCCACCCCTTTCCCCACGCCCGCGCCTGGGTGATGAGTAGCTACTTCGCAGCGCAATTCCTGATCGCGGGGTCGCTGGCGGGATAACGCCTTCTGGTTGAGTGCAGGTAACAGATAACGAAAAACGGGCATTGGCCCGTTTTTCGTTTTATGCCCGGCGTTTTTCACGCCTCTAGCGGTTCGGCATCCGCAGCCCGTGGGGCGGGGGATTTGAGCAACAGCATCAGTGCGCTGGCGATCAGCAGGAAGATCCCCATGATGTAGAACACCTGGTTGTAGGCCATGATGGCCGCTTCCTGGTTGATGGTATTGGCCAGCATGGCGTGGGCTTGCTGCTGGGCAATCTCGGGGCCTGAACCCTGCGCCATCATGCTCTGGGCCAGTTGCAGCAGATAGCTCTGCCCCTCGATACTGCTGGCGGCCAGAGTGCTGCCAATCTGCAGCACATGGGTGCGGGTATCGTTGTCGAGCATGGTCGCGATGATGGCGATACCGAACGCACCACCCAGGTTGCGCAGCACGTTGAGCAGGGTCGAGGAGGAGGGGATCTCGTCGTGGCTCAGGCTGGCGGTGGCGACCAGGGAGAGCGGCACCATGATGAAGGGCTGCCCCAGCGCCCGCACGATCAGTGACTGGATCAGCTGCGGCCCGGCGTAGTCGGCACTCATGTTGACGTTCATAAAGCAGCTGGCGGCGAAGATCAGGAAGCCGAAGCTCACCAGATAGCGCGGGTCTATCTTGTGGGTCAGCCTGGGTACCAGCGGTAGCACCAGCAGTTGCGGCAGCCCCATCCACATCAGTACCTCGCCGATCTCCAGCGCGTTGTAGTTGTGGATCTGGGTCATGTAGAGCGGCAGCACATAGATAGATCCCATCAACGCCATGCCGAGGATCAGATAGGCGAAGCAGGCCAGCGCGAAGCGCGGGTTGTGCAGCAGCCGCAGATTGACCAGCGGGTGACGGCGGATCAGCTGGCTGATGACAAAGAACACCAGCGCCACCGCCGAGATGACCGCCAGTCGCACGATGAAGCTTGAACCGAACCAGTCCTCCCGGTTGCCTTCTTCCAGTACCACCTCCAGCAAGCCGAGGCCAAGCGCCATGGTGACGATGCCGATAAGGTCGACCCGCTTGATCACGGTCCAGTCCACCGGTTTTTTATCCAGCCCGTGGGCCAGCATGGCCATCACCAGCAGTCCCGGCGGCACGTTGAGATAGAAGATGTAGTGCCACGACATCTGCTCGGTGAGCCAGCCGCCGAGGGTCGGACCGATGGCGGGTGCGAAAGTGGCGCAGAGGCCAAACAGCGCCATGCCGGTGGCCCGCTTTTGTAGCGGCAATAGGGTGACGATGAGGGAGAAGGCCATCGGGATCAGCGCCCCGCCGGTGAAGCCCTGCAGCGCCCGGAAGACGATCATGCTGGTGAGGTTCCAGCTGAACGAGCAGAGCACGGAGGCGGCGATAAAGGCGCCGGTGGTCCAGAGCAGGTAGCGGCGCACGCTCAGCCCCCGGCTCAACCAGCCACTCAGGGGGATGGCGATCATCTCCGCCACCAGATAGGAGGTGGAGATCCAGGAACTTTCGCTCAGGGTGGCCGACAGGGCGCCCTGAATATCCTTCAGGGAGGCATTGGTGATCTGGATATCGAGGATGGCCATGAAGGCGCCGATAAGCCCCCCCATGACCGCGATCCAGTTGCGACGTGGAATGGGTTCCATCAGTTGGCAGCCACCACGGGCTCAGGAGTGCGGGTATCCACGATCACTTCGGTGGAGAGACCCGGCAGCAGTTTGCCTGCCAGCGGGCCTGGCTCGGGGATGCGGATCTTCACAGGCACCCGCTGCACGATTTTGGTGAAGTTGCCGGTGGCATTCTCCGGCGGCAGCAGGGCGAACTTGGCGCCGGTCGCCGGGGCCAGGCTGTCGATGATCCCCTCGACCGGTTGATCCGGGTAGGCATCGAGCACCACTTCGACCTTCTGGCCCGGCTGCATATGGGCGAGCTGGGTCTCCTTGAAGTTGGCTTCGACCCACACCTGCTGCAGCGGCACCAAACTGGCGACCTGCATGCCGGACTGGACGTAGAGCCCTTCCCGCAGACTGCGCTTGCCAATGATGCCGTCAGCAGGCGCCCGCAGTTCGGTGTAGCCGAGCTCCAGCTTGGCCTGCTCCAGTTGCGCTTCGCTCAATGCCAGCTTGGCCAGATTCTGTTTGCGCTCGGCATCCAGTACCAGCAGTCGCTCACGGGCCGCCTGCAGGGCGGCTTGGGCCTCCCGGGCTTGCGCCTGATTGACCTGCAGGCCGGCACGCACCTCGTCCAGACTGTCTTGCGAGCTGTAGTGGCGCTGGTTGAGCTGACTGATCCGGTTGACCTGCTGGCTGGCGCGCAGCTGTTCGGCATTGGCGGAGGCGACCTTGGCCTCGGCCTGCTGGATCAGGCTCAGTTGTTGGGTACGGGTGGCGGCCAGATTTTCGGCCGTCGCCTGATTGAGGCGCAGGTCGGCTTCGGCCTCCGCGACCCTGGTTTTGTATTCGCGATCATCGAGACGGGCGATCAGCTGGCCCGCTTTGACCGGCTGGTTGTCGGTGACCAGCACTTCGCGGATATAGCCGGGCAGCTTGGAGCTGATCCCGGTCACTTCACTTTGCAGATAGGCGTTGTCGGTGCTTTCAAAATAGCGGCCGTGAAGATACCAGTAACCGGCGAACAGCAGACCGAGCATCGCCAATATCATGGCTGCCAGCAGGGGAATTTTTTTGTGTTGACTCATTTTTGTGATTCCTGAACTTAAGGGGCGCAGGCTAACACTGGTCAACTGTTTCGATTAGTATTGGTTCACGAGATATACAGTTTCACTGGTGCAACAATGGATCTCAATGCCGCGTTAATTCTGGTGCGTATCGTCGACAAGGGCTCGTTTACGGGGGCCGCCCGCGAGCTGGGGATGACCAAGGCGATGGTCAGCCGCCGCATCGCCGAACTGGAACAGCGGCTCGGTGTGCGTCTGCTCTATCGCTCCACTCGTCAGCTCACGTTGACCGAGGAGGGGGAGAAGTACTACCTGCACTGCAGCAAGGCGGTCGATGCCCTGACCGAAGCCGAGCTGATGCTGAGCGCCAGCCAGCAGGAGGTGACCGGTACCCTCAAACTGGCGGTGCCTATCGAGACGGGGCAACTGGTGGTCGGGCGCCTGGTCGCCAAGTTTTTGCAGGCCTATCCCGCCTTGCAGGTGGAGCTGGAGCTGACCAATCGAGTGGTGGACCCTATCAGCGAAGGGCTGGATGCGGTGGTGCGGATTGGCGACATGAGCGACTCCAATCTGGCTGCGCGCCGACTCTGGAGCACCGGAAGGTTGCTCTGTGCCAGCCCGGACTATCTGGCCCGCAGCCCGGTCATCGAGCGGCCGGAGGATCTGGCCAACCACGAGCGGGTGACGGTGAGCAGCGGGTTTCTCGCCTCTCACTGGTGCTTCGAGCTGGATGGTAGAGAGGTGCTGGTTGACCCCCCATCCCGTTTTCGGGTCAATAATATTACCTGTGCCCGGGAGGCTGCGAAGGCGGGGCTGGGGTTGGCCTCGTTACCCGCTATGCTCTGTCAGGATGAGCTGGCCAGCGGCGAGCTGGTGATCCTGCTGCCAGAGTGGCAGCAACCCAGGGTGCCCATATATCTGCTGTTTCCAGAGCGGCAACTGATGCCGCGCAAGTTGCGGGCATTCATCGATTTCATGATTGATAACGGCGCCGAGTTTGGCATCGACAAGTTGTTGTAAGGGGGAGCTATGGATAACTGGATCAATCTCTATCGCGCCTCACACACCCTGGAAGCGCATGCGTTGAAAGGGGCGCTGGAGGCAGAAGGGGTGCTGGTGCGCCTCAATGGCGAGGGGCTGTCGGGCGCCCTTGGCGAACTGCCGGTCGACATGTTGCAGGTGACCCTGATGGTGCGGGCCGAGGATCGCAGCAAGGCAGGACGGGTCATCGAGCGTTACCAGCAGCGTCAGGGTAACGGCTGGCTGTGCGGCCAGTGCGGGGAGGAGAACGGCGCCAACTTCGACGTTTGCTGGCGCTGTCATCACGATCCCCACGACAGCTGATCTTTCTTCCGCTAGCGCGGCGGGAACTCGATATCTTCTCCTGCGCTAGCATCGTGATAGGTCGCCAGATCCAGCTCGTTTTCGCTGCGGGCGATCAGCACCGACACCAGAATATCCCCCGATACGTTGACCGTGGTGCGCGCCATGTCGAGGATCCGGTCAATGCCTGCAATCAGTGCCACCCCTTCCAGCGGCAAGCCCACCGCCGTCAGGGTCAGGGTCAGCAGCATCAACCCGGTGCCCGGGGTGCCAGCGGTACCGATACTGGCCAGGGTAGCGATGCTGATGATGGTCAGGTAATCGACCATGTGCAGATCCACACCGAATGCCTGAGCCACGAACAGCGCAGTCACTCCCTGATAGAGGGCGGTGCCATCCATGTTGATGGTGGCGCCGATGGGCAGCACCTTGGCGGTGATGGCGGGGGAGACTCCCAGCCGCTTCTCGGCGCAGGCCAGACTGATGGGCAGGGTGGAGTTGCTGGAACTGCTGGTAAACGCAACCGCCTGTGCGTCAACGATGCTCTTGAAGTAGTGCAGCGGATTGAGCCGTGCCAGCAGGAGTAGCAGGGTGCTGTAGACCCCGAGCACGTGCAGCAGACAGCCGAGGTAGACGGCGCCGATCACCTTGAGCAGCGGCAGCAGCAGGTCGAGACCGTACTTGCCGGTCATCCAGGCCATCAGGGCGCAGACACCGTAAGGGGCGAGCGCCATCACCATCTGGGTCAGCTTGAACATCCCCTCGGCCAGCGAGGTGAAGAAGAGGATGGCGGGGCGGCCACGGCGACCGCTGGCATTGAGGGCGACCGCCAGCGCCACCGCAAAGACGATCACTTGCAGGATCTTGCCATCCACCATCGCCTGTACCGGGTTGCTCGGCACCAGATGGCTCAGCACGCTGGCCAGGGTAGGTGGTTCCGACATACCGATCCGCTCATAGGGGCCCATGTCGGCACCCATGCCGGGCTCCAGCAGCCAGCCCATCATCAGGCCGATGCAGATGGCGATGGCGGTGGAGCAGAAGTAGAGGCAGATCGCCTTGCTGCCGATGCGATCGAGGGCCTTGCCCTTGAGCAGCGAGGTGAGACCGGCGATGACCGAGCAGAAAATGAGGGGCACCATCAGCATCTGGATGGTGTTGACGAACAGGACGCCAAGGGGCTTGAGCAGCAGGGCTTGCTCTTCAAAGCCGACGCCCAGACCCACCCCTGTCAGCATGCCGATCAGGGTCTTGAGCCAGAGTGGTCGGCGGGTCCAGATCTGCCAGGGCTTGAGAGCCTCTCCATGGAACAGCATGACGCCAATATCCTTATACATTGTCTGCGATGGCCAAAAAGGGGCGCCAGTGTAGCGATCCCTGACGCGGGTTGCCACATTATCGACAAAGCGGTGGCGGTGACCACTCCCCTGACTAGGAAATGCGCAATTTATTGGCCTATATCAAGATCCCTCCGGGCGGGGAGATATTTAATTGGCATTAAATATGTTCATTATTGAGGTGAGAGATGTCGCAATCGGTTCATGGTCACGAAGTGATGGAGATGATGTTGGCGCAAGGGGGGCAATTTACCCGTGCCAGCCTGAAACAGGCGATGGCCGAGCGGTTCGGTGCCGAGGCCCGTTTTCATACCTGCAGCGCCAGCGAGATGGATGCGGAAGCATTGATCGACTTTCTGGCTGCCCGCGGCAAATTCATCGACTCGGCCGAGGGTTTCCAGACCCGTGCCGACAAGATCTGCAACCACGGTTAATCCCGCTGCGAGCGCATCATGGCGCTCGCTCAATTCTTCGCCCTTTGCTATATTTCGCCCCCTCTCTTTTCCCTATTCAGGGCGTAGCCCGGGCGTTGTATGGATACTTTCTCTGCCGCAGTCATGCTGTTTCTGATCATGGACCCGCTGGGCAACCTGCCGGTCTTCCTCTCTATCCTGCGTCATATCGATCCCAAGCGACGTCGCAAGGTGATGGTGCGCGAGTTGCTCTTCTCGCTGGCCATCATGATGCTGTTCCTGTTCGTCGGTCAGCAGATCCTCGGTTTCCTCAACCTGCGGCAGGAGGCGGTCAGCATTGCGGGGGGCATTATCCTGTTCCTGATCGCCATCAAGATGATCTTCCCGAGTGAGGGGGGCGTGACCGGGCTGGCGGCGGGCGAGGAGCCCTTCCTGGTGCCGATGGCGATCCCGATGATTGCCGGCCCCTCGATCCTCGCCTCTTTGATGCTGCTGGCCAATCAGGAGCCGACCCGCATGGTGGACTGGTCGCTGGCACTCTTTCTGGCCTGGGCTGCCAGCGCGGTGATCCTGATGTTCTACGAGGTATTCAACAAGCTGCTGGGTGAGCGGGGACTCACTGCGGTGGAGCGGCTGATGGGCATGCTGCTGGTGATGATCTCGGTCCAGATGTTGCTGGACGGGGTACATCACTATCTGGCGGTGACCGGTCAGGGCTGAGTGGGTTACATCTTGAAGTGAATGAAACGGGGCTACGCAGAGCCCCGTTTTTTGTGCCGCCGAGCAGGCGTACCGTCACCCGTGAGTGGTCGCTGCAGGTTCCAGTTTGCTCATGATGAGGGACAGCAGCAGCTCCCGCAGCCAGCGGTGGCCCGGATCCTCGCTGTGACGCTGATGCCAGATGAGCAGATGGGAGATGCTGTCCAACCCGATGGGCAGCGGCAGCTGTAACAGCGGATAGACCTGGGTGGCGTGGCGGGCGTAGAGCCGGGATAGCGTCACTATCATGTCGGAGTGCATCCCCATCCGCAGCGCCGCCTCGAAGGAGGGCACGGTTGCCTCGATACGCCGGTAGAGATCCTGCTCTGCCAGCTTGTGATCCAGCATCCAGCGGTCCCGTCCCTCGCAGTAAGTCTGCACATGGGGATAACTGAGGTAGTGCTCCAGATTCCAGTTGGGCTCTCGCAGCGCGGGGTGGTGCTGCTGCACCAGACAGGTGAGGTCATCGACCGCCAGCACTCGCTGACAGATGCTGTCGGGCAGGGTATCGAGCCGATAATCGGAGCTGATGCAGTTCTCCCGCACCGCGAAGGCGATGTCCACCTGTCCCTGACTCATCTCGGTCAGACTGTTCTCGGTCCACTCCTCGTAACGCAAGCGGATCCTTGGTGCCTGCCGCTTCAGCTCGCTCAGGTAGAGCGGGGCAAACAGGGTAAAGGCGCTGTCCATGCTGGCGATGACGAACTCTCGCTCCGAGCTGGCGGGGTCGAACTCGGGCGGCTGGATCAGGTTATCCAGCGACAGCAGGATGGGTTGCAACTGCTGCTGCAGTGCAAGGGCACGGCCGGTGGGTTCCAGCCCGTAGGCAGATCGGATGAAGAGGGGATCATTGAAGGTATCGCGCAGACGGCCGAGGGCTTTACTGACCGCGGACTGGCTCAGATGAAGGCGGCGTGCCGCCTTGCTGCCGTTGCGCTCTTCCAGCAATACCTGCAGGATAATCAGCAAATTGAGGTCGATGCGACCCAGTTGTTCCAGCAGCATGATATGAATCCTCTTCAATTCTAAGATGAATTTATACCATTTGTTTTCATATCTTGGCGATCTTATCCTCGAATGGTCTCAGGTTCGCATGAACCACTGGTACAGGATGTAGCGGTTGAGGGGACATGTAGCACAATCAATATGGCGACCTCAGGGTCGCCCTATTTTTTGGCTATGATTTATTTGCTCACTTGCACCTGCCTTGATTTTGCCCAACAATCCCTGCGCTCTATTTTGATACAAGTAACAGATATCTCTTTGTGAGGGAGTATCCCTATGGGACTCGGTGGAATTCATATCTGGCATATGCTGATCCTCTTGCTGGTCGTTGTGCTGGTCTTCGGCAGCAAGCGTCTTGCCAGTGCAGGTGAGGATCTGGGGACCGCCATCAAAGATTTTCGCAAGGCGATGCGTGACGACGCAAATCATCCGAAATAAGCAGTAGGAGTAGAAAATGTCTGTAGACGAGAAAGTTGAACTGAACGAAACCTGTGACAGCTGCGGCTGTTTTGCCGAGATCGGCACCATCATCGGCGAAGGCGACGATGTGATGGAGCTGGTTATTGAAGCCGCGGCCGAGGCGGATGCCCGCGCCAAGCTGGCTGCCTATGAAGCTCTGGCCAGACAGGTCACTGCCGAAGCTCAAGTGAGCAGCGAACTGACTCAGGGCGCCAATGGCGTGATCCTGAAAGCCCGCCTGCAATTCACCTGCACCGCCGAAAAACTGATTTTCGAAATGCGGGCCCGCTCTATCTGAGTTGTCTGATAACGCGGCAGGTTTGCCTGCCGTGTTGACCCTTCTGCTGTGGGTCGGCGTTCTATAGTTACTCTATCCCACAGACGTTTTTGCCCGGCGCGAGTCGGCCAACAGAAGGCGCAAACATAATGACGCAGCGATGGATCTCTGCTCCCAATCCCACCCTCTATCGTGATCCGTGCTGCCAACAGGCAGCAGGTGTGACGTCAGCACAGGGGCAGCCATCGTGATGCAACGCTGGATCTGGGCGCTGCTGGCCCTCTGCTGTTTTCCCCTGCTCGCGGCTGAACTCAAGCCACAGCGTCTGCCCCAACCCGGGGACCTCGAAAGCATTCTGCAAAAGCGCGAACTCAGGGCTCTGGTGGTCTATGAGCGTGGCTTCTATTTTCTCGATCGCGGCACCCAGTACGGCATTCTGGTCAATCAGCTGCAAGGATTCGAGCGCTGGCTGAACAACACCTATCTCGCTAAAGAGAAGGTCAAACTCAAGGTGGTCTACATCCCGGTGCGGCAGGACAAGCTGCTGGACTATCTGACCGAGGGGCGTGGCGATCTGGTGGCGGCGACCATGACGGTGACCCCGACCCGGCGTGAACAGGTGGCCTTCTCCCGGCCGCTCATCTCTTCCATCGAGGAGTGGGTGGTTAGCCAGCAGAGCCTGCCCGCCTTCAGCCGCATTACCCAGCTCTCCGGCAGGCGGGTCTGGGTGCGCGCCAGCTCCAGCTACTACGAGAGTCTGCGCCAGCTCAACTGGTTGTTTCGCGAGTTGGGGCTGCCCCCCGTCTATATCGAGACGGTGCCCGAATATCTACAGGATGGCGATCTGCTGGAGATGGTGGCCGCCGGCATTATTCCCCTGACAGTGACTGACAGCTACAAGGGACGGATCTGGCTGGGTGGCATGATCTCCGGCCTCAAGGCTCACAAGTTGATCCCCCTGCGCAGCAACGGTACCAGTGCCTGGGCGCTGCGCAAGAACAGCCCCGAGCTGCTCAAGGCGGTCAATGGCTATCTGGCGAGTGTCAGCCGCAACAGCCTTTACAGCGACATGACCCTGCGCCGGCTGCTGGTTCGCAGCGATCAGATGAGCAATATCCTGGCGCCGGATCCCATAGGGCGCCTCGCGACTATTCGCAAAGTGCTGGAGAAGTACGCCAATCAATACGATCTCGACTGGCTGATGCTGGCGGCGCTTGGTTACAAGGAGTCCGGCCTCAATCCCAAGGCGCGTTCGCCCAAGGGGGCCGTGGGCCTCATGCAGCTGCTGCCCAGTACGGGGCGGGAAGTCGGCATCAACGGCGCCAGACTCACCACGCTGGAGGGAAATGTGGAGGCCGCCTGCCGCTACATGCGGTTGATCCTCGATACCTACTTCAATGATCCCAAGCTGGATCGGCTCAACCGCCACCTGTTTGCCCTCGCCGCCTACAACGCCGGACCGAACCGGGTGCAGGCGCTGCGAGGCAAGGCGGAGAAACTGGGGCTCGATCCCAACATCTGGTTCGGCAACGTGGATCAGCTGGTAGCCAACGAAGTCGGACAGGGGCCGATCAACTATGTCGGCACCATCTACAAGTACTACGTGGCCTATCGTTTCAGCCTGCCCCAGATCGAGGGCAAGGCTGCCGCTATCGAAGCGGCTCAGCCCTGAGCCGGTTGACCGGCAGGGTCGCCTGCACGGTCGGCAATTGCCAGCCACCGTCCCTGTGTTGCAAAAACCAGTGGGCGGGGCCGGTGGCCGGGATGAGATCTGGCTGGCTGAGCTGGCCCAGATAGCGCAACATCGGGGTATCATGCAGTTCCATCAGCAACTCCTTTTGAATATGTGAAGAGGCTCGCCAGCGTTATGACACCCGGCCATGACAGCAGGATGACACCATGATCCCCGGATCCTTTGCCCTGATCGACGATCCCCTGTTGGCGCTCAAGGTGCGTTGCCACTGGATCCGCCATGCCCGAGAGCGGATCCAGGCGCAGTACTACAGCTGGGAGGAGGACAGCAGCGGCAAGCTGCTGCTGAGCGAGCTGCTCCACGCCGCCCGGCGTGGCGTCAAGGTACAGCTGCTGGTGGATGATCTCTATGCTGGTGACAATCGCTTTCTGGAGATGGTGGCTCACTACCCCGGGATCGAGGTGCGGCTGTTCAACCCTTTCTGGCTGCGGGGCTGGCGCCCGCTGGCACTGCTGCTGGAGGGGCTGCTCAGCTTTCGCCGCATCAACCACCGGATGCACAACAAACTCTTGCTGGTGGATGGCAAGCAGGCGCTGATCGGCGGGCGCAACATCGGCGATCGTTACTTCGGTCTGGATCCGCAGGCTCCCTTCGTGGATCTCGATCTCGCCTGTCAGGGGGGGCTGTGCCAGCAGATGGCGCAGGGGTTCGAGCAGTTCTGGCACAGCCGCTGGAGTCACCCCATCCGCCATCTGCTGCGCCGCGAGCTGCTGCCCGCCGAAATAGAGGTGGTCAACGACTTCCTGTTTACCATGACGGATCCGGCTGTGGCGACGGTCTACGATCTGCCTGCAGCGCTGTTTGATGAGAGCGATGTGCCGCTGCAATGGCATGAGGGGCGGGCCGAGGTGTGGTTCGATCGTCCCGGCAAGGGGCTGATCTCCCGCCCCACCACTGCCCGCCAGCTTTGGCGCCAGCTGGCTGACAATCCCGGCTCGCTGGGGTTGGTGACCCCTTACCTCATCCTTACTCGCGGGTTTCGGCACCGTCTGGCGCGGCTGCGCCAGCAGGGGGTCGCCATCGACATTCTCACCAACTCGCTGGCCAGCACCGATGTGCCGCTGGTCTATGGCGCCTATCAGCGCTATCTCGGCTGGTTGCTGCGGCGCGGGATCCGGGTCGCCGAGTTTGACCACGGCCACGGCAGCCTGCACGCCAAGCTGATCCTGCTGGGGGGGGAGCGGGCGCTGTTTGGCAGCCTCAACCTCGATCCCCGCTCGCTCTTTCTCAATACCGAACTGATGCTGCATCTGCACTGCCCGCCGATCTGTGAGGCGCTGCGAATGTGGCTGGCTCGCTGGCAGGAGCAGGCGGGTGGATTGCCGCGCAAACCCGAAGGGTGGCCAAGGCGACTGATAGCCCGCCTGAGCGACTGGTTGCCACTGCGGCGTTGGCTGTGAGGCGGCCATTTTTTGTGCGAGATCTCGCAAAGCCTTGTAAGCCATTGCTGATGCCCCTTGCGGGTGAATAACCATGCATGAATATATCTTACTGTTTTATAACAATTTAGTGGTGATGATAAGGCTGTTTTTTGTGCTCAAATGTGAATGGAATGGGCATAAAAACGTTTTTTATTTTGTTTTTATGCGTAATATTTCAGTTGCAAGGACAAACACGGCGGCCTGTCTGCCGTGTGGACGAAGGTTGTAACGGGTAGCTGGTCGGTTGCATTGCTGCAATTGGCGCGCACTTCAGATGGGTCGCGAACTATCGGAAAGTGAAACAGAGACCCGGCGTGGCCGGACTCCAATATGGAACATGCTATTTGCGAGGGGGTGACATGGACATGTCACCCCACTTTTTTGGCCGCTCGCCACCGTTTATCTTTTTCCATGATTGTTGCTCATCGCAAGAGCCGCAGAGGGCAAGGCAATAACAAGGCAATAAAAAGAGGGCCTCAATCGCGGCCCTCTGTCTTATTTGCCTGGCGGATTAACCGGCCTTGACGCTGCGGCGACGCTGCAGCCAGACGATCACCCCGAACAGCAGGAAGCCCGGGATCCACATCCACTCCTTGGTCCAGCGCTCGGTCGGCGCCTTGACGGTGAGGATCTCCTGATCGAACTCCAGCCCCATGGTGGCGGCCGGGCTGCCAAAGGCGACGTTGTCGATCAGCGTCTTGCCATCCTGCTCATAGAGGCTCAGCCCCAGATTGGCCAGCCGCTCTTCGCCATTTGCCCCATCCGGTACGGCGACCAGCAGGGTGAACTTGCGTGGCTTGCCCACTGCATCTTCACCGAGGATCCGCAGCCGCAGGGTGCTCTCCGCCTCCACTTCACCCATGGTTTGGGCCAGCTGGGCAGGCGGGGTCTCGCGATAGGGGTCGTGCACCATGTCCATCCAGAAACCCGGGCGGAACAGGGTAAAGGCGACCAGCAACAGCAGCACGCTCTCGTACCAGCGGCTCTTCACCAGGAACCAACCCTGAGTTGCGGCGGCGAAGATCAGCATGGCGATGGTCGCCACGATGAAGATCAGCACCCCGTGGGCGAAGTCCACGTCGATCAGCAGCAGATCGGTGTTGAAGATAAACAGGAACGGCAGCGCTGCGGTACGCAGGCTGTAGTAGAAGGCGGTAATCCCGGTCTTGATGGGATCGCCCTTGGAGACAGCGGCTGCCGCGAAGGAGGCCAGCCCCACCGGCGGCGTCACATCCGCCATGATGCCGAAGTAGAAGACGAACAGGTGCACTGCGATAAGCGGCACGATCAGCCCGTTTTGCTGCCCCAGCGTCACCACCACCGGTGCCAGCAGGCTGGAGACGACGATGTAGTTGGCAGTGGTCGGCAGCCCCATGCCGAGGATCAGGCTCAGCAGGGCGGTGAGCAGCAGCATCAGCAGCAGGTTACCCATGGAGAGGAACTCCACCAGATCAGCCAGCACCAGACCAACCCCGGTCTGGGAGACCGCACCCACGATAATCCCCGCGGTGGCAGTGGCAATGCCGATACCGATCATGTTGCGGGCACCGGCGACCAGCCCTTCCCGCAGATCCACCACGCCGTCAGCGACGGTACCGTAGTCGTGCTTGCCGTCCTTGCGCAGCCAGTTGAGCAGCGGGCGCTGGGTCAGCAGGATGATCACCAGCATCACGGTACCCCAGAAGGCCGACAGCCCCGGCGAGAGGCGCTCCACCATCAGGCACCATACCAGTACTACCACCGGCAGCAGGAAGTGCAGGCCGGAGAGCAGCACGGCGCGGGTGTTGGGCAACTCGGTGAGCGGCTTGTCGGGATCTTCGGCAGGCAGTGGTTCATTGCTGGCGGCGATCTTCAACAGAGCCACATAGGTGGCAGCCAGCAGTACCGAGATCCCCGGCAGAGCGTAGTCACCCAGTGCAGGTTTGAGCCAGCCGAGGCCATAGTAGACCGCCAGTGACAGGCCGCTGATGAGGGCCGCGCCAAAGGCAAAGCCGGTCAGGCGGCGCAGCCAGGGTTTGGGTTGATGGTTGCCGATGGGCTGCATGCCCAGTTTCAGCGCCTCCAGATGGACGATGTAGAGCAGCGCTATGTAGGAGATGGTGGCAGGCAGGAAGGCGTGCTTGATGATCTCCACATAGGGGATGCCCACGTATTCGACCATCAGGAAAGCCGCAGCCCCCATCACAGGTGGCATGATCTGGCCGTTGACCGAGGAGGCCACTTCGACCGCCCCCGCTTTCTCTGAACTGAAGCCCACCTTCTTCATCATCGGGATGGTGAAAGTACCGGTGGTCACCACGTTGGCAATCGACGAGCCGGAAATCAGACCGGTCAGGCCGGAGGCGACCACTGCCGCCTTGGCCGGACCGCCGCGTAGGTGACCGAGCAGGCTGAAGGCGAGTTGGATAAAGTAGTGACCGGCACCGGCACGCTCCAGCAGGGCGCCAAACAGCACGAACAGGAACACGAAGCTGGTGGAGACGCCAAGGGCAATGCCGAACACCCCTTCGGTGGTGATCCACTGGTGGTTGGCCAGCGCGGTGAAACCTACCCCGCGATGTGCCAGCAGTCCCGGCATCCAGGGGCCCGCCAGGCTGTAGATCAGAAAGACGATGGCGATGACCGCCAGTGCTGGCCCCAGGGCGCGGCGCGCCGCTTCCAGCAGCAGCGGAATGCCGATGCAGGCGGTCACCAGATCGGCGGTGGTGAGGGTGCCAGGACGCAGTGCCAGCGCTTCATACATCACGAACAGGTAAGACGCGGCGCCAGCAGCGATCAGACCGAGGGCGATATCGCCGAGGGGAACCCGATCCCGCGGCGAGGAGCGAAATGCCGGGAACACCAGAAAAGCGAGCAACAGGGCAAAGGTGAGGTGAATGGAGCGGGTTTCGGTGTCATTGAGTACGCCAAACCCCACCATGAAGGGGAGTGGCGAGGCGATCCAGAGCTGGAACAGGGACCAGGCCAGTGCCAGCGTGGTGATGATCCAGCCCAGCGGGCCCAGCGGCAGGCGAGCGCCCACATCCTGGGCGATCAGTTCCTCGGTAGAGAGTTGTTTATCTTGCATAGGGTTAACTTGTGCCAACGAGTACAACAAGAGCGACACCCGCCCCCGCAATCAGGCGGCAGACGGGTGTCGAAGAGAGTGACAAAGGCCCCGGGGCCTTCAATCAGAGCCAGCCGCGCTCTTTGTAGTAGCGAGCAGCCCCTTCATGCAGCGGTGCAGAGAGACCTACCTTGATCATGTCGGCCTCTTTCAGGTCGGCAAAGGCAGGGTGCAGGCGCTTGAAGCGATCCAGGTTGTTGAACACCGACTTGACCAGCTGATAGACCACTTCCGGATCGGTTTTGGCGCTGGTGGAGAGCACCGCTTTGCCACCGATGGAGGGGGTCGGCTTGTCGCTGCCCTTGTAGATGCCGCCCGGGATCTCGGCCTTGCTGTAGTAGCTCTTCTCGGCCAGCAGCTTGTCGATGTCGGCGCCGGTCACAGGGACCAGTACCGCATCTGTGGTGGTGGAGGCTTCCTGAATGGCGCCGTTCGGGTGACCGACGAAGTAGCTCATGGCATCGATGTTGTTGTCGCCGAGGGCGGAGGCCTGTTCTGCCGGCTTCAGCTCGGAGACCAGACCGAAGTCACCCTTCTTCCAGCCTTTGACCGCCATGATCTCTTCCATGGTGTCACGCTGGCCGGAGCCCGGGTTGCCGATATTGACGCGCTTGCCTTTCAGGTCGTCGAAGCTGGCGATCTTGGCATCGCGGCGAGCCAGGATGGTGAACACCTCGCTCTGCAGGGAGAAGACGGCGCGCATGTCGTCCATGGCCCCTTCGGCCTGGAACGGTGGCAGCCCCTTCATCGCCTTGAACTGGTGGTCGGATTGCATGATGCCGAAGTTGAATTCACCGCTACGGATGCCGTTGACGTTGGCAACACCACCGCCACTGGCCGGGGCGTTGCACTTGATCTGGTGATCGGCGGCGCCGCGATTGAGGAAGCGGCAGATGGACTGGCCAGCGACATAGTAGACGCCGGTCTGACCGCCGGTGCCTATGGTCACGAAGCGCTCCTGCGCTTGTACCGGACCACCGAATGAGACACCGACCAGAGCCGCCGACAGGGCGCATGCCAAAGTTAATCCTTTCATTTTTTCTCCCTTTTCTTTGATTTTGTTTATCCGATCCTCGGATAAATTGATGGCAATCCCGTTCTGCGCCGGGCTTGCCCGCTCTTCTCGTTGCGCGAAAGCGGGGGAGTTGATCACCCCCTTTTCCGGCGGTCACCCTCATCCTGTGGTGAGGTTACCGACCTCCTGTCGGTCGAAGATAAATTGGCCCCTGAGGGGCCAAATAAAAAGTTGCAAGCACTCCGATTAAGCACATTCACCCAACATAAATCAAACGAAATG
The DNA here is from genome assembly GCF_027854445.1 of Aeromonas sp. PI_26. Lineage (NCBI taxonomy): Bacteria > Pseudomonadati > Pseudomonadota > Gammaproteobacteria > Aeromonadales > Aeromonadaceae > Aeromonas > Aeromonas sp. PI_26. The sequence continues at coordinate 132,663 of NZ_JAJNOE010000010.1, read as the reverse complement.
GCAAAATCACGGAGTTTAATCTTGAGAAACATGACCTTGATCATTCATTTTCTAGCCGAAGATTAATTTGATATGAAGGGAAATGGAAGAGGGAAAAACTAGGATGGGATTCTTATGCGGCCCTTGTGTGACAAGGGCCGGGGTCATAATGGATCAGTTGGCCGGGGTGGCCAGATCCAGGATAAAGGCGTATTCCAGCGCGATATCCTCGTAGGCTTTGAAGCGGCCCGACTTGCCGCCGTGGCCGGCGTCCATGTCGGTGTTCAGTAACAACTTGTTATCATCTGTCTTCAGTTCGCGCAGCTTGGCGACCCACTTGGCGGGCTCCCAATACTGCACTTGCGAGTCGTGCAGTCCGGTGGTGACCAGCAGGTTGGGATAGGCTTGCGCCTTCACCTGATCGTAGGGGCTGTAGCTCTTCATGTAGTCGTAGTAGCGCTTCTGGTTCGGGTTGCCCCACTCGTCATACTCCCCGGTGGTGAGGGGAATGGACTCGTCCAGCATGGTGGTAACCACATCGACGAACGGCACCTGCGCAACCACGCCGCGATAGAGTTCGGGCGCCTGATTGATGACCGCCCCCATCAGCAGACCACCGGCGCTGCCGCCCATGGCGTAGACCTGATCCCTGGCACCGTAGCCTTGCTCAACCAGCGCCTTGGTGACATCGATGAAGTCATTGAAGGTGTTCTGCTTTTTCAGCAACTTGCCATCTTCGTACCAGTGACGGCCCAGCTCTTCACCACCCCGGATATGGGCGATGGCGTAGACGAAGCCTCTGTCCAGCAGGCTCAGGCGCGAGCTGCTGAAGTCGGGATCCATGCTGGCGCCGTAGGATCCATAGCCATAGACCAGCAGCGGATTCTTGGGCGCATCGGCCTGCTCTTTCTTGAACTTGTCCTTGCGATAGACCAGCGACACCGGCACCGATACGCCGTCGCGGGCGGTCACCCAGAGTCGCTCGCTGGCGTACTGGTCGGCCTTGAAGCCGGCCACCGGTTGCTGCTTGAGCAGGGTGCGCTTGCCGCTCGCCATGTCCAGCTCATAGGTGGAGGCGGGGGTGGTCATGGAGGAGTAGCCATAGCGCAGGGCGCTGGTATCCGGCTCCGGGTTGTAGGCGAGCCAGGTGACATAGGCGGGATCGTCGAAGGCGATCTCCTTCTCGTCACCGCTCTGCCAGTTGATCTGGCGCAGTCGGGTCAGCCCCTTGTTGCGCTCTTCCAGTACCAGCCAATCCTTGAACAGGGCGTAGCTCTCCAGCAGTACTTCCGGATTGGGGGCGATCACCGCCTTCCAGCGATCGACCGGGCTCTCCTTGGTCTCGTAGAGGCCGAAGTTCTTGCCATCCTTGTTGGAGCGCACATAGAAGCGGCCGCGGTAGTGATCCAGGCTGTATTCGTGATCCACCTGACGGGGCAGGAACAGGCGTGGGGCGTGCTCCGGCTGGTTGGCATCGATCAGCCGTGCTTCGCCTGTGGTGGTGCTGGAGAGGGCGATGACGATGAAATCTTCCGAGGTGGTGGCGTAGAGGCTGATGTAGAAGGAGTCATCCTTCTCCTCGTAGACCAGCTTGTCCGTGGCCGGATCCGTCCCGAGCGTGTGGCGATAGACCTGATAGGGCAGTAGGGTCTGCGGGTGCTTGCGCACATAGAAGACGGTCTTGTTGTCGTTGGCCCACACCAGATTGCCGGAGGTATTTTCCAGTTTGTCGGTGGCCCACTGGCCGCTCTCCAGATCGAGGAACTGGATCTGGTACTGACGACGGGAGAGGAAATCTTCCGCCACCGCCAGCCAGCGGTTGTTGCGGCTCACTTCAAGGGCGCCGAGGGCATAGAACTCGTGCCCTTCAGCCCGCAGGTTGCTGTCGAGCAGCAGACTCGCCTGCTCTTCACCGAGCTTGGTGCGCGAATAGATCCCGTACTCCTTGCCCGGCTCATAGCGGGTCTGGTAGCGGTAGCCATTCTTCACATAGGGCACCGATTCATCCTGCTGGGGGATGCGGGCGACCATCTCTTTGTAAAGCTGTTCGCGCAGGGGTTGGGTCGGCTTGAGCATGGCCTCGGTATAGGCGTTCTCGGCCTTGAGATAGTCCAACACCTCGGGCTTCTGCCGCTCGTCGTCACGCAGCCAGTAGTAGTTGTCGATGCGGGTATCCCCGTGTTTTTTCAGAGTGCGGGGATGTTTGGCGGCCACGGGCGGCTGGATTGGATGTTCGCTTGTCAGCATGGCGGGCTCTTCATTGGCATAAGTGGGGGGGAGAACTGTCAGAAAGGCTAGCAGCAGAACTCCTCGGGAAAAGGTAAACATGTCGCATCCTTGGCGCTGGAAAGGGTTGGTAGACCTGAGCATCGGCTCCATGAATTGGCGTTAAATCTGCCCCTTGTTGCCGGTGGTTGCAAGCAATCCCTTGTTATTGCAGGAAATGTAATCAAAAAAAACCGCTATCTCACGATAGCGGCCCTCTTTCTGGCCATGAGCGGCAAGAGTCCGCTCAGGTGTGCCTCACATGATATGGGAGTGCCCTCTCATGACCAGTTTTCGTCAGCCTGGGTAGCTCGACCAGCGGTTGGTCGCGCCCTCGTTGCTGATACTCAGTACCTCATAGGGATGGCCCGGAATATCCATGCCCGGCGCACTCTGGGGCATGCCCGGAATGGTCAGGCCACGGATCGCCGGTTTTTCCCTGAGCAGCTTCTGCACATCGGCGGCTGGTACATGCCCCTCGATCACATAGCCATTTACGATACCGGTATGGCAAGAGGCCAGTTCCGGCGCGATACCGTATTGCTGCTTCACTGCACCGAGCTGTTCGGTTTCGATGACCTCCAGTTCGAAGCCATTCTGCTCCATATGCTCGTTCCAGCTTTGGCAGCAGCCACAATATTTGGATTTGTAGACGGTCATCTTCTCGGCCGCGAGGGCCGAAAAGCTGACGGTACCGGCCAGCATGGCCAGTAACAGGGGTTTGTACATCACTCACCTCAGATTGAAAGAAAAGATGCCCGATACGGGATGCGTTTCAGATCCGGGGGCGTGGGGGACGTTCGAGCCGCTCGCACGGGGCGTCCGGCATAAAGAGAGAGGGGGAGGCGAAGTCGGGGGTATCCGGTTCCAGTACGGCGACCGTCAGGCTGTCGCTGCCTACCAGCGTCATCGAGAGGGCGGTGGTAAAGCTGCCGCAGGGCATCGCTTTTTCCAGGGTACGCTCGCTCTGGCTGCAGTGGGTGGTCAGGGTACAGAGGTCGGTTGCGGCCCGGCTGCCAAACGACATCAACACCAGCACCAGACTCCACAAGGGGAGCCAGCGACGGGCGTGAGCGAGTTGGCGACGGGTGAGAACCATGGAATGACTCGGAAAAAAACAAGGGGCACATGGTAACCCTGTGCCCCGGGGGAGGGTCAAGCCCTCCCCATGGTGTCAGTCAGCCAGGATTAAGGTTGCTGACGGGTCGCCGCCAGCACTATCTCGCGCACGCAGACGTTGGCAGGCTGGTTCCAGGCGTAGAGCACGGCATCGGCGATCACTTCCGGCGCAATGACGCCACCCATCTGATCTTTCCAGTCGTGGTAACCGGCCTTGATGCTCTCGTCAGTGGTATGGCTGAGCAGCTCGGTCTCGACCGCACCCGGGGCAATGGTCACCATCCGCACGCCGACATCGGCCACCTCTTCGCGGATGTTCTCGGTCAGGGCGTGGACGGCGAACTTGGTGGCGCAGTAGGCGGCATGGTTCGGGAAGGTCTTGCGACCGGCGATGGAGCTGATGTTGATGATGGTGCCGCTGCGGCGCTCCTTCATGCCTGCCAGCACTGCGTGGACGCCGTTCAGCACCCCCATCACATTGATGTTGAGCATCTGCTGCCACTCGGCGGGATCCTGCACATCGGCCTGACCCAGCAGCATGACGCCGGCGTTGTTGACCATGCAGCCCACCGGGCCAAATTTGGCTTCTGCCTGCTGGACGGCGGCTTTCATGGCGGCGGTGTCGGTCACATCGACCCCGATGCAGAGGGTATTTGGCAGACCGAGTGCCTGCATCGGCTCGACCCGGCGGGCCAGCAGCAGCAGCGGATGACCGGCGGCAGAGAAGGCACGGGCGATGGCGGCACCGATCCCGGCGGAGGCACCGGTGATCACGACGAGAGATTTGGACATGGGTCTTTCCTTCTGATTCAAGAGTCGGTTTGAGCAAACAGGTGGCTGGCCAGCACGGAACCCAATCACTATAGTCACTGCATCTATAAGTGATAAATATTGTTTTCCGCTGGTTATCATCTGAAAAAACTATGGTTGGTTTATGCTGGACTTGAGATTGCTGCGTTTCTTCATCGCCATCTATGAAGAGAAGAACATCACGGCGGCGGCCGAGCGCTGCCACGTCAGCCAGCCCTCCCTCTCGGCGGGGCTGCGCCAGCTGGAAGAGGCGCTCGGTGACAGCCTGTTTGTCCGGGGCAAGAAGGGGGTGGTGGCGAAAGATCCGGCCCACTATCTCTATCCTCACGCGGTCAAGCTGGTGGAGGAGGCGCGCCGTTTGCCGGAGCTGTTTCGCCAGAAAGCGACGCGTGCGAGGCTCAATATCGCCATCATGCCGGACTTGAGTCGCCGCCGGGTGGCAGGGCTGCTGCAGCAAGTACAGGGCGTGCTGCCGCAGCTGGATCTCACCCTCTCCGACTACATCACACCCGCCGACTGCCGTTTGACGCTGGATGCCTTGCGCCGTGAGGACGAGATCTTCCTGCCGCTGTGGGAGGAGGATTACGTGCTCTGCGTGCCGGTCGACCATCCCTTGGCCAGCCGCGAGAAAATCGAGCTGGCCGAGCTGCAACATTATGATTTTATTGAGTGCCCGCCCTGCGAAGCCCATCAGCAGACTATCGGCCTGCTGGCCTGTGACCGGCTTACCCTCAATCTGGTGGCCAAGGCCGAGAGCAAGGGGCTGGTGATGGCGCTGGTGCTGGCGGGGGTCGGCATCAGTTTTCTGCCGGACGGGCTGGTGGAAGATGAGGCGGGTCTCTGTACCCTGCCGGTGAGCGGGCCGCGGATGTTTCGCCGGATTGGGCTCTGCTATCCCGCTCACCAGACCCTCAATCCGGCGCTGCGGGAGCTGATCCCCGAGTTGGCAGGCTATGGCGCTTCCTGATAAGGTCGCTCTCCTGTGCACCTTTACGATGCAGCTCCCCAGACTCCCCTTTTCTGTTTACCTCGCCTTGCACCGCAAGGCTTTGTTCGGGTGATGTGGTCATGAAACGCATTCTGGTTATTTTTTCCCATCCCGCGCTGCAGAGTTCGCGGGCCAACAAGCAGCTGTTGCAGGCGATTGAGGGGCTGGAGGGGGTCACGGTTCACGACCTCTATCAGCACTATCCCGACATGTTTATCGATGTGAAGCGGGAGCAGGCGCTGCTCTCTGAGCACGATATCATCGTCTTCCAGCACCCGTTTTACTGGTACTCCTGCCCGGCCATCATGAAAGAGTGGATGGATCTGGTGCTGGAGTATGGCTACGCCTACGGTCCAGAAGCCCACGCCCTCAAGGGCAAGCAGTGGCTGAGCGCCATTACCACCGGCGGGGCGCCGGAGTCCTACTGCAGCGAGGGTTACAACAGCCGACCGTTGCTCGATTTTCTGCTGCCATTTCAGCAGGCTGCCACCTTGTGCGGCATGAACTGGCTGCCCCCTTTCGTGCTGCACTCCTTTCACAAGATCAAGGATCCCGCCGCCCTGCGCCGCTGCGGGCAGGATTACCGTCAGCTGCTTTGCGCCTTGCGTGACGATCAGCTGACTCCGGAGCAGCTGGCCGGGCGTCCTTATCTGCGCGACTTGCTGGAGGTGCTCTGATGACACATGGGCAGCTTGTTGGCCGAGCTTATGAGCCGGACCAGATGTTCACACGGAGGGCTGACTGATGGGCCACGGGATCCTGTTTGATGCCTTTATCTATCTCTCCGCCGCCGTTATCGCGGTGCCGCTGGCCAAACGCTGGGGGTTGGGCTCGGTGCTCGGCTACCTGCTGGCGGGAATCATCATTGGCCCCTTTCTGCTGGGGCTGGTGGGGGAGCAGAAGGATGTGATGCACTTCGCCGAGTTTGGCGTGGTGCTGATGCTGTTTCTGGTCGGCCTTGAATTGCGTCCGGCCCTCTTGTGGCAGTTGAAGGGGCCGATCCTCGGCACCGGCGGCCTGCAGGTGCTGCTCACCACGGCGGCGCTGACCGGCGTGGCGCACCTGATCGGTCTGCCGCTGCAACAGGGGCTGGCTATCGGCCTCATTCTGGCGCTCTCTTCCACCGCCATCGTGTTGCAGAGCCTGCAGGAGCGCAAGCTGATGCAGAGCGAGAGCGGTCGCTCCGCCTTTGCGGTGCTGCTGTTTCAGGATATTGCGGTCATTCCGATCCTGGCGCTGCTGCCGCTGCTGGCCATGGCGCCGGTCGCCAGCAATGGGGGCTCCGAGCTGGCGGGTTGGCAACATGGCCTGCTGGTGGTCGCGGCCATCTCCGGCATCGTGTTGGGTGGCCACTACCTGATGCGGCCGGTGTTTCGTGCCATCGCCCAGTCCCATATGCGGGAGATCTTCGTCGCCGCCGCTCTGCTGCTGGTGATCGCCATCGCCGTGTTGATGGAATCGGTGGGGCTTTCGCCCGCTCTCGGCTCCTTCCTCGCCGGAGTGGTGCTGGCCGACAGCGAATATCGCCATGAGCTGGAGGCCGACATAGAGCCGTTCAAGGGCTTGCTGCTCGGCCTGTTCTTTATGTCGGTGGGGGCGGGGATCGACTTTGGGCTGTTTGCCGAGCACCCCTTCCTGATACCAACCCTGGTGGTTGGCCTGATGGTGCTCAAATGGCTGGTGTTGATGGCGCTCGGCTTCATCATCCGTATCTCGCCGAGTCAGCGCTGGACCTTCGGGCTGGCGTTGGCGCAGGGCGGTGAGTTTGCCTTCGTGCTCTTCTCGTTTGCCGCCCAGAACCGGGTGCTGCCCGGTGAGACCATCTCGCTGCTGACGCTGGTAGTAGCACTCTCCATGGCGCTCACCCCACTGCTGCTGATCCTCAACGATCGGGTGATCCAGCCCTGGTTCGATTACCGTAACCAGAGCGACGCACCGCAGCATGAGCAGCCGGAGCTGGTGGAGCATCCGGTGATCATCGCGGGCTTCGGCCGCTTCGGTCAGATCGTGGGGCGTCTACTGCATGGTCACGGCATCGGCACCACCATCCTCGAGCAGGATGCCAGCCAGATAGAGACCCTGCGCAAGTATGGCTATCAGGTCTTCTATGGCGATGCCAGCCGGATCGATCTGCTCCATGCCGCAGGGGCGCACAAGGCGAAGCTGCTGGTGCTCTCCATCAACGATCCTGCCACCTCGCTGGCGGTGATCGAGATGGTGCAGAAGCACTTCCCGCACCTGAAGATCCTGGCGCGAGCGTTGGATCGACCCCATGCCCACGAGATCCTGCGCCACGGGGTCGAGAGCGTGCACCGGGAAACCCTGGGTTCGGCGGTCGATCTGGGGGTGGAAGCCCTGACCCAGCTCGGTTTTCGGGCCAACCAGGCCTGGCGGGCGGGGCAGACCTTCAAGCAGCACGATAACTGGCTGTTGCGCGAGCAGGTCAACTATCTGGACGACGAACACACTTATATCAACAAGAGCCTGCAATACCGGGAGATCCTCTCCGATCTGTTGCAAGACGACGAGGAGGGGCAGGAGCGTATCCATGCCCACAACTGGAATAGCGGGCTACCCGACGACGACAAGGAAGCAAAATGATTGCCTATTATCCCATGTTCAAACACCTGCATATGACGCTGGCGCTGGTCAGTCTGCTGCTCTTTATCTATCGCTGGAGTCTGGCGCTGGCCGGCAGCGATCGGTTGCAGCAGAAGTGGCTGAAGATCCTGCCGCATATCAACGACACCTTCCTGCTGCTGTTTGGTGTGTTGCTGGCGGTGGCCTTGCAGTTGAGCCCGGGTCAACAACCCTGGCTGATGGCCAAGCTGATGGCACTGGTACTCTATATCGGTCTGGGTGTCATGGCGCTCAAGCGCCCGGCCCGCGGTCAGAAGCTGGTGGCCGGTGTGGCAGCGCTGGCGGTATTTGGCTACATGGTCGGTGCGGCCATCACCAAGTCAGCCTGGTCGTGGCTGATGTGAGCAAAAGGGGAGAGTCATGCTCTCCCCTGAAATCATATTCTGCGATGAATTAATTAATCGGAGTTTTATGCTAACAATAAATCGCAACATAGAACTTTCATTTGAGGGATTGTTGGCTAATTTTAGCCTCTAGCGGCTCCTTTTTTTGGTGGATTGTCTTTATAAATCAATTCTTTAGTGTGTTTTGTATGAAAATGGCGACAGTTGTCGCAGCAAAACTTGCGACATAGACTGTCGCAAGTCACGACTAGCATACAGTCAACGCTAAACCAGTGAAGGCAAGCACCATGAGCAAGAAGCTGTTACGACAACTGACCTTGGCGCGTTGCATCCCGCACCGCCCTTACAAGCTGACCGCCAGCCAACTCCAGGTAAAACTGGAAGAGGAAGGTATCCACGTCAGTCTGCGTACCGTGCAACGGGACCTGGAGGAGATGTCCGGCATGGGACTGTTCGACCTCACCTCGGACGAGCGCAGCAAACCCCATGGCTGGTGCTTCGAGCGCCACGGCCTCAACGACTTTGCCAATATCATGCCGCTCTCGCTGGCGGTGGCCCTGAAAACCTGGAGTGATCAGGCGAGCCAACTGTTGCCGGCTAGTGTACTGACCGAATTGAATCCGCTGGTCGACAAGGCGAGCCAGGTGATCCGCGACAGCCAGAGCGAACTGGCCGAGCGCTGGCTGGAGAGTGTCCACCAGTCACCGCGCCCGTTTGCCGGCAACCCGGAGATCCGCCGCAGCACCCTGATCCGCGATGCGCTCTGGCGTGGTCGCAAGTTCAGTGCCGAGATCCAGCGCGTGATCAAAGAACGCACCGTGTGGCTCTGCTACGACCGTATCAACCCGCTCGGCATTCTCAATCAGCCGGACGGCCCGATCCTGCTCTGCACCCTCTCCGAGCTGGATCCCAAGGTGTACGGCATCCCGTTTGACCATATCAAGAACGTGGAGCTGACCAACTTCAGCGCCACCCAGCCGAAGGATTTCAATATCCAGAAACTGATCCGCGATCAGGGCTATCAGGATGTGAGCGGCCCGATCCGCTTCGTCGGCCGGATCGATGCCAACAGCCAGTCGCTGGTGGATAACCAGATCCCCGGCAACAATCCACGCATGACCCGCTATGACAAGCGCAGCGTGGTGGTGGAGACCGAAGTGCAGGACACCCCGGAGTTTCGCAGTTGGTTGAACAACATCGGCGGTGAACTCGAGGTGCTGGCACCTGAATCGCTGCGCAAGGCCTATCTCAATCCGGCCAACCGCTTGAGCTGATTAAAAAATTGGAATGTTGAAGAGTCGAGCCTGGTCTCGGCTCTTTTTTTGCGGTTTTTTTAAGCATATTTATTCAACTAATTTTTAAGTCTTAACGTCAGGATTGAACCGTTTTCCTGCCCCGTTTTTGGGGGCGAAACCCGTGTAAGAGATCTGCCATAGCGACTGTAAGAGGCTGGCGCTTTGAGCCGTACGCGAAGCCATGCCAGAATGATCGAGCTTTCCTGTGAAACTAAATAAGTGGCTGATATTAAAGGGTTAGTTTTTAAGTTCATTTTTTGAGATGGGAGCTGCATCGGATCTTTATCATCGGATGGCCCTTGTTCGGGGTGCGCATTTCCTTAGTATGGGTCTCACAAGGACGGAGCTGGTTCGGCAGGATGCAGGACAGCGCATAAAGATGGAATAGTCCGCATGATGTGGACAAGGGACACCTCAGGATGAGCTCGATAATCAGGATGATTATCGTCACGGATGAATAAAGGAACACCGCGGGATGCGGCAGGACACTCTCGGGATGGGAGCAGAACGAACGGAACATCGTTCTTCAGGATGAACAGGACCTCGCCGGATGCGAGAGGAATACTTCAGGATGAAGTGAGATAACCCGGATGGTTATCTGTCAGGAAGACGCAAGGAACCCCACAGGACGTGGTAATGGACACCTCCAGGATGGAGACAGAGAAGCAGTTCAGGATGAATTGCTAGGCCAGGAACGCCGCAGGACACGTCAACGGATTGGAAAGGGGATATTCCAAAGGATTAGGATAACGTCAGGGATTGCAGGGAGCATTGCAGTTCTACGGACAGGACGACACGACTCTAGGGGACGGCTACCGCCGTCCCCTTTTCTTTTATGGTTTGCCCGAGAGATTGCCGCGCTGGGCGGCGTTGACGATCTCTTGCAGGCGCTGACGAATGTCGACCATGCCAAACACACCAAAGATCAGCACAGTGACAAATTCGGCCTTGGTGACAGCGAAGTAGCGTTTGCAAGCTGCCTTGATCATGCTGGCCTGCAGCCAGTGCAGCAGGGCGACGATCACGCCGCAGACCGGCAGAAAGCCGTTGAGTTTGCCGGGCAGAGGGGCAATTAGGCTCATCAGCACGCCAAACCAGAAGAACAATATCAGCCCCATCGCCAACAGATTAAAGACTCGCTTCATTGTTTACCTCCCTTAGATAGAGTTGGTAGCAGACTTGGCCTGCTTGCTTGTCCTTGAGTAGTTGCCAGCTGGCAGGCAGCGCCAGATCGGCCATCTCCTTCTCCCGCTCCAGATAGATGAGGGCGTCCGGTGCCAGCCAGCCGCGCTGCTCCAGCAGTTCGCACACCTGCGGCAGCAGCTCGCGGCGAAACGGCGGATCGAGGAACACCAGATCAAACGGCGTGGCCGGGCCTTGCAGCCAGCTCACGGCATCTGACTGGATCACCTGACCCTGACTGCTACCGAGGGCGGTCAGGTTCTTCTTGATCTGGTCGGCGGCCCCTTTGTCCATCTCGATCAGGGTCACCTGCTCGGCATAGCGCGACAGCGCCTCCAGTCCGAGTCCGCCGCTACCGGCAAACAGATCCAGGCAGCGGGTGCCGCGAATGTGGGGGGCCAGCCAGTTGAAGATGGTCTCCTTGACGCGATCCGTGGTGGGTCTGAGCCCCTCCACATCCTTGACCGGCAATTTGCGGCCTCGCCACTGGCCGCTGATGATTCTTACAAAGCCCGATTTTCCTTGCGGGGCGGGACTCTTGCTCGGGTTGCTACGGCTGGATTTCACTCTGGGCATCGCGTTTCATCGTCAGAAAATAAAGTGGTAGTATAAGGCGGTTCATTTTTATGCCGACCCGCCAAGGGACGGCTATCTTAGCAGTCAGCCTTTGATGTGAGTATTTTTAGATGGCAAAAGGTTTGTTTTCCTGGCTGGGTTTCGGCCGCAAGAAAGAAGAGGCTGAGGCTGTCCAACCACAGACACCCCAAGCCACCCCCGTTACCGTTGAGCCCGAGGTCACTGCTACCCCCGCTCCCGTTTCCGATACCACTGTTTCCGATAGTACGCCGGCTGTTGCCCCCGAAGTGCCTGCCAGCGCACAGAATCCCGTTTTGCAAGATGATTGCTGCCTGCCGACCGAGCTGGACGATCACGGCCCACTGGTGGTGGAGGAGTGCGCCTCCGATCTGGAGCCGGTGATCGTCAACGAAACGCTGATCGCCGAAGAGGAGCGTGCCGCTGACGCCGCTCGCACTGCCGCAGAGGTGCAAGCCGCTGAGGTCAAGGCAGCCGAAGAGGCTCGTATTGCTGCCGAAGCCTTTGCTGCGGAAGAGGCTCGTATTGCTGCCGAGGCTCGCGCTGCGGAAGAGGCTCGTATCGCCGCCGAGGCTCGCGCCGCGGAAGAGGCTCGTATTGCTGCCGAAGCTTTTGCTGCGGAAGAGGCCCGTATTGCTGCCGAAGCCCGTGCTGCGGAAGAGGCCCGTATCGCTGCCGAGGCTCGCGCCGCGGAAGAGGCTCGTATTGCTGCCGAAGCCCGTGCTGCGGAAGAAGCTCGTATTGCTGCTGAAGCTCACGCTGCGGAGGAGGCTCGTATTGCTGCCGAGGCTCGCGCCGCGGAAGAGGCTCGTATTGCTGCCGAGGCTCGCGCCGCGGAAGAAGCTCGCATTGCTGCCGAGGCTCGCGCTGCGGAGGAGGCTCGCATTGCCGCTGAAGCTCAGGCTGCGGAAGAAGCCCGTATCGCCAAAGAGGCACAGCGCGCGGAAGATATGCGCCTGGTCGCCGCGATGGAGGCTGAGGCCGCCGCCCTGGCCGCTCTGCCGCTGGCCGCCAAGGTAGACGACGACACCCAGGACAAACCGCAGCGGGAGGGCTTCTTTGCTCGCCTCAAGCGCAGTCTGGTGCGCACCAAGGAGAATATCGGCTCCGGTTTCTTCGGCCTGTTCCGTGGCAAGAAGATCGACGATGAGCTGTTTGAAGAGCTGGAAACCCAGCTGCTGACCGCCGATCTCGGTGTGGATACCACTACTCGCATCATCGAAGGGCTGGTGCAGCACGCGGACCGCAAGCAGCTCAAGGATGCCGAGGCGCTCTACGGCCTGCTCAAGCAGGACATGGGCGAGATGCTGGCCAAGGTCGAACAGCCGCTGGTGATCGACACCAGCAAGAAGCCTTATGTGATCCTGATGGTCGGCGTAAACGGCGTCGGCAAGACCACCACCATCGGCAAGCTGGCCAAGCAGTTCCAGGCTGAAGGCAAGAGCGTGATGCTGGCGGCGGGTGACACCTTCCGTGCTGCTGCGGTCGAACAGCTGCAGGTTTGGGGTCAGCGCAACAACATTCCGGTGATTGCCCAGCATACCGGTGCCGACTCCGCTTCCGTCATTTATGACGCCATCGAGGCTGCCCGCTCCCGCGGAGCTGACGTGCTGATCGCCGACACCGCCGGCCGCCTGCAGAACAAGAGTAACCTGATGGAAGAGCTCAAGAAGGTGGTGCGGGTGATGAAGAAGCTGGATGAAGAGGCGCCCCACGAGATCATGCTGACGCTGGACGCCGGCACCGGCCAGAACGCGCTGAGCCAGGCCAAGCTGTTCAGCGAGGCGGTTGGCCTGACCGGCATCACCCTCACCAAGCTGGATGGCACGGCCAAGGGCGGCGTCATCTTCGCGGTGGCCGACAAGTTCCAGATCCCGATCCGCTACATCGGGGTGGGCGAGGGGATCGACGATCTGCGTCCCTTCGTTGCCAACGATTTCATCGAGGCGCTCTTTAGCCGCGATGAATAAGTCCGGCCGTGATGAGTCAGCTCAGCCGTGATGAGTAAGTGTTCCATGCCCCGACTCCGGTCGGGGTTTGTCAATTTCAGGGAACCGTTATGATTCGTTTTGACAAGGTCAGCAAGGTATACAGCGGCGGCCATCAGGCGCTGCAAAAGGTCAGCTTTCACCTGCGCAAGGGAGAGATGGCCTTTCTGACCGGGCACTCGGGGGCGGGCAAGAGTACCCTCCTCAAACTGATCAGCGTGATGGAGCGTCCGACCGATGGTCGCGTCTTCTTTCATGGTGATGATGTCAGCCATATCCAGCGCAGCCAGATCCCCTATGTTCGCCGCCAGATCGGGATGATCTTTCAGGATCACCGACTGCTGATGGACAGAACCGTGTTCGACAACGTGGCGCTGCCGCTGGTGATCGATGGCTACAGCCACGCCGATATCAACAAGCGCGTGGCGGCGGCGCTGGACAAGGTTGGGCTGCTCGGCAAGGAGCGCTACCAGCCGCGGATGCTCTCCGGTGGTGAGCAGCAGCGGGTCGGCATCGCCCGTGCCATCGTCAACAAGCCGCCGCTGCTGCTGGCGGATGAACCGACCGGCAACCTGGATCCCCAGCTCTCCATGGATATCATGCGGCTATTCCAGGAGTTCAACAATTTTGGGGTCTCGGTACTGATTGCCACCCACGATCTGGGGCTGATCGCCCGCATGCGCTATCGCACCCTGACCCTCAAGGCGGGCCGCATGTATTCGGCCGGGGAGGAGCTCTGATGGCTATCGTTCGTCATAAACAACCGCCGCTGCGCCGTCTGATGATGTACGGGGTTGACCATGTACGGCAGGCGTTTGCCAGTCTCGGGGAGCTGTGGCGCAATCCGCTCGCCTCACTGATGACGCTGGCGGTGCTCGGCGTCAGCTTGGCACTGCCCTCCTGTTTCCATGTGCTGCTGAAAAACGCCGAGGTGGTGGAGGGGAGCTGGCAGAGCAGTTCCCAGATCTCCCTTTACCTGCGCAAGGATCTGCCGGAGCAGAGCATTCTCGATCTGCAGCACAGGATCCTGCTCTATCCCGAGGTGGATTCGGTCACCTACCTGAGCCGTGACGATGCGTTGCGGGAGTTTCGCGAGATCTCCGGCTTCGGCGATGCCCTCGATTATCTGGACAGCAACCCGCTACCGCCGGTGCTGAGCGTGATCCCGGATCCGCGCTGGCAGAACCCGGAAGGGGCCGCCGAGCTGCTCAGCAAGCTCAACAACGAGGTGGGGGTCGAGCAGGGCAAGCTGGATCTGCAGTGGCTGACCCGGTTGCAGGGGATAATGAACCTGCTGCGCCATACCATTACCGGTATCGCGGTGCTGCTGCTCTCCGCCGTGTTGCTGATCGTCGGCAATACCTTGCGTCTCAACATACTCAACCAGCGTTCCGAGATTGAAGTGCTCAAGCTGGTGGGGGCGACCGATTCCTTTATTCATCGTCCTTTCCTCTATACCGGCATCTGGTTCGGGGTGATCGGCGGCATGCTGGCCTGGTGGCTGACCGAAGTGATGGTGATCTGGAGCGAAGGGGTGGTGAAGGAGCTGGCGGGCTTGTATAACAGTAACTTCCGGCTGGTTGGCATGGGGGCGGTAGACGGGATCAATCTGATCTTGCTGGGCGCTCTGCTGGGGCTGATTGCCTCCTGGTTCTCGGTCCATCGCCACATTCGCGACATCGAACCATCCTGATTACTTTGTCATCAAAGTAAATCGCTGGATTTTGAGAGGCGGATCAAGTAAAAGAGGGGCCGTTTCTGGCTTGGCCCCCATAGTCAGAGTATTCTGAATAACAATGATCTTCCGGATCTTCGCTAGATCCAGTGAACCTTCTGATTTATAAGCAGTCTATTAAAGCTGAAGCATTTATACGGGTGTGGCCCCTCTGCCTTGCTCGTCAGACTTGGCAAGCATGTGAAGGTTGCGAGCTCCGCAACAATGGACTTAGCATGCTACTTTTCGGGGGTCCTTCATTGTGACCCCCTTTTTTTGACTGTTCATTCATGATTCATCCTGCAGGCTTAAGATAAGCCGGTCTAAAACTGGGCATGTTCTTTGATACACGCCGCAGAATGGCATCCGGTCAGTAGACAGACCCTCTCAGGGTGTTAGACTGATTCGATTGAAAAGTAAGAGGTAACAGATGGGAACTTCATTGCAGCGCACTATGGCTCTGATTCCGCAAGGTAGTCTGGAAGGCTATATCCAGGCAGTAAACTCTATTCCTGTGCTGAGCGCAGAGGAAGAGCGTGAACTGGCTGAGCGTTTGCAGCAGGATGGCGATCTCGAGGCTGCCCGCCAGCTGGTTATGTCGCACCTGCGCTTTGTCGTTCATGTCGCCAAGAGTTATGCCGGTTACGGCTTGCCCCAGGCCGATCTGGTACAGGAAGGCAATATCGGCCTGATGAAGGCGGTCAAGCGCTTCGACCCGACGGTCGGCGTGCGTCTGGTCTCCTTTGCCGTGCACTGGATCAAGGCCGAAATCCACGAATATGTCCTGCGCAACTGGCGCATGGTCAAGGTGGCGACCACCAAGGCCCAGCGCAAGCTCTTCTTCAACCTGCGCAAATCCAAAAAACGTCTGGGCTGGCTGAACCACGAAGAGGTTCAGGCCGTGGCGGCCGATCTCGGCGTTTCTGCCGCTGACGTGACCGAGATGGAAGCGCGGATGGCCAACTACGATCAGGCGTTCGATCTGGTTGGTGATGATGAGGAAGAGGGCGGTTTCGCTCCGGTTCACTATCTGGAGGACAAATCCTCCGATCTGGCAGCGACCATCGAGAATGACAACTGGGACGATCACGCGACCCGTCGTCTGAGCTCGGCCCTCGCCACTCTGGATGAGCGCAGCCAGCACATCATCCGCGCCCGTTGGCTCGATGATGACAGCAAGACCACCCTGCAGGAGCTGGCCGATACCTACGGCGTCTCTGCCGAGCGTGTGCGTCAGCTTGAGAAAAACGCACTCAAGAAGCTGAAAGATGCCATGGAAGCCTGATGCTTCCTCTCATAAAAACAGGGCCTGATGGCCCTGTTTTTGTTTCGCAAGGATCTGGTCGGCCTTGCTTTGGTTACCCTTGAGTGTGTTATGTTGCCGCCACTGCCACATTAGGGAGAGCAGAAGTGAAACTGTTGAACGACCTGTTTACCAACAACCGTGAGTGGGCCGAACGGATCAAAGCCGAAGATCCCGCTTTCTTTGCCACTCTTTCTGCCCAGCAGGCCCCCGAATACCTCTGGATCGGTTGTTCCGACAGCCGGGTTCCCGCCAACCAGCTGATGGGGTTGCTGCCGGGGGATGTCTTCGTCCACCGCAACGTCGCCAATCTGGTGGTACATACCGATTTCAACTGCCTCTCCGTGCTGCAATACGCGGTAGAAGTGCTCAAGGTGAAGCACATCATCGTCTGCGGTCACTACGGTTGCGGTGGCGTCAAGGCCGCGATGCAGAACCAGGAGTTGGGTCTCATCGACAACTGGCTGCGCAACATCAAGGATGTCTACTTCAAATACGGTGAAGAGCTCGAGGCCATCGAGGATGAGCACGAGCGCTTCGACTACCTGTGCGAGCTGAACGTGGCCGAGCAGGTCGCCAACGTCTGCCACACCACCATCATCCAGAACGCCTGGCGCAAGGGGCAGGAGCTGGCGGTGCATGGCTGGATCTACGGGATCAAGGATGGCTTGCTGCACGATCTCGATCTCTGCATCAGCGGCCCGGATCAGATCCCCGATGTCTACCGCGCCTGGCCGGACATGCGTCCGCCCCACCGTCGGCGCTAGGGAGCTTCATGGTGGCGCCAGCTCTCTATCTGCAGATCAAGCAGCACATTCTGGACGGGATCCGCGAACGCCACTATCAGGCGGGGGACAGGATCCCGACCGAAGCTGCCCTGTGCGAGCAGTTCACCGTGAGCCGGATGACGGTCAACCGGGCGCTGCGGGAACTGGTGGCTGAGGGGTGGCTGGTGCGTACCGCCGGTTCCGGCAGCTTCGTGGCGGACCGGCGTACCGAGTCGCCGCTGCTGGCTATTCGCAATATTGCCGACGAGATCGCCGAGCGTGGCGGCGAGTACAGCGCCCGGGTGATCCGGCTACAGCGGCTGGCCGCCGACGAGAAGGTGGCGGTGCAGCTGGGGCTGCGGGTTGGCTCCCCCATTTTTCACAGCCTGATCGTCCATCAGGCTGATGGGGAGCCGTTGCAATTGGAGGAGCGCTTCGTCGATGCCGGGCGTTTGCCGGGCTATGGCGAGCAAGATTTTACCCAACAGACCCCCAACCGTTATCTGATGGATGTTTGCCCCCTCTCCGAGATGGAGCACGTGGTGGAAGCCGTGCTGCCCAGCGCCGGTGAGGCGGGATTGTTGCAGGTCCGCGTTGATTCCCCCTGCCTGTTGTTGCACCGGCGTACCTGGTCGGAAGGACATCTGGTCTCCTACGCCAGATTGCTCTCCCCCGGTTCTCGCTACAAGCTGAGCTCCAAGGCGCAGCTGCCTTGATTGTCTATACAAATTGACTCTTCTCAAGCCCACCTCTGGTGGGCTTTTTTGTGCTTAACTCTAAATTTGATGCTGTTATCAGGTTGTGAACGCCGCTCTTTCTTTCGTCATAGAGATCGGTTATAAGGATATGTATATACATTTGAGGTCGCTATGAACAAGGAACTGTTGAACTGCGAGCGGGTCTGGCTCAACGTGACACCCGCTACCCTGAATGATGAGCTGGCCGACTACGGTCTGCTGTCGCTCCACGCCATCGGCGTGAAGGATGGCAAGATCCACGCGCTGGTGCCGATGGCCGAGCTTAAGGGGCCCCATCCTGCTCACTGGCAGGATATGCAGGGCAAGCTGGCTACCCCCGGCCTTATCGATTGCCACACCCATCTGGTCTTCGCCGGCAGCCGTGCCGAAGAGTTCGAGCTGCGTCAGCAGGGTGTGCCCTATGCCGAGATCGCCCGTCGGGGCGGCGGCATCATCAGCACGGTGCGTGCCACCCGTGCCGCCAGCGAAGAGCAATTGTTCGAGCTGGCGCTGCCGAGGGTGAAATCCCTGATCCGCGAGGGTGTCACTACGGTGGAGATCAAGTCCGGCTACGGCCTGACGCTGGATGATGAACTCAAAATGCTGCGGGTGGCCCGCCGACTGGGAGAGGTGCTGCCGGTCCGGGTCAAGACCACTTTGCTGGCGGCCCATGCGGTGCCGCCGGAGTATCGCGATGACCCTGACAGCTGGGTCGAGACCATCTGTCAGGAGATCATTCCTGCCGCCGCCGAGGCGGGTCTGGCCGATGCGGTGGATGTCTTCTGCGAGCACATCGGCTTCTCGTTGGCCCAGACCGAGCAGGTCTATCTGGCGGCGGATCAATATGGCCTGCCGGTTAAGGGGCATATGGATCAGCTCTCCAATCTCGGTGGCAGCACCCTCGCTGCCAACTTTGGCGCCCTCTCGGTGGATCATCTGGAGTATCTGGATCCGGAAGGGATCCTGGCGCTGGCCCACCGTGGTGTAGTCGCCACCCTGCTGCCCACCGCCTTCTACTTCCTCAAAGAGACCAAGCTGCCGCCGGTTGCCGCCCTGCGCAAGGCGGGGGTGGCGATGGCGGTCTCCTCAGATATCAACCCGGGTACCGCCCCCATCGTCTCGCTGCGGATGGCCATGAACATGGCCTGCACCCTGTTTGGCCTGACCCCGCTGGAGGCCATGGTCGGGGTGACCCGTCACGCCGCCAAAGCGCTCGGCGAGCAGGATCGCCTTGGCCAGCTCAGGGTGGGCATGGCGGCTGATTTCCTGATCTGGCACTGTGCCCATCCGGCCGAGCTGAGCTACATGGTTGGCGTCGATCAGCTGGCGGGCCGCATCTTCAACGGCGAGGAGACCCTACATGGATAAGTTCAACCCGATCGATATGTCGCTCTGGCAAGGGCGGCAGGATCCGGAAGATGGCGAATTGGCCCTGCGTTGGCACGACAAGGTGCAGCCCTGGACCGCCGGAGCACAAGACGCTGCCGGTGTGGTACTGCTCGGTTTTGCCTGCGATGAAGGGGTGCGCCGCAACAAGGGGCGTGTCGGCGCCGCCGGTGCGCCGCAAGCGGTGCGCAAGCTGCTGGCCAACACCGCCTGGCATCTGAGTCGCCCCGTCTATGATGGTGGGGATGTGAGCTGTACCGATGGCAATCTCGACGCCGCCCACGGCCATCTGGCCGAGCGGGTCGCCGCTGCGCTCGATCTGGGTCACTTCCCGCTGGTGCTGGGGGGCGGCCACGAGGTGGCCTTCGGCAGCTGGAGCGGTCTTAACCGTCATCTGGGCGGCAATGGCAAGGTCGGCATTATCAACCTCGATGCTCACTTTGACCTGCGCATGAAGCAGGAGCTGGCCAGCTCCGGCACCCCCTTCTTTCAGATCGCCGAGCAGTGCATCGCTCAGGGCACGCCGTTTCACTACGCCTGCCTCGGGGTAGCCGAGACCGCCAATACCCAAGCCCTGTTTGCCCGTGCCAAGGGGCTGGGAGTGTGGCATGTGCTGGATGAGGCGATGACTCAGACCGGGCTGCCAGCCTTGCTAAGCGGGCTGGACGCCTTTATCGCCCATTGTGATCACCTCTATCTGACCATCGATCTCGACGTGCTGCCGGCGGCCGTGATGCCGGGAGTGAGCGCCCCCGCCGCCCGTGGAGTGGAGCTGGCGGTGATCGAACCGCTGATCGCTCATATCCGGGCCAGCGGCAAGCTCAGGCTCGCTGATCTGGCCGAGTACAACCCGACGCTGGATCAGGATAACCGCAGTGCCCGCGTGGCCGCGCGGCTGGTTCATCTGTTGACCCGTTAACCCTTTGGCCGCCCGTCGCCGAAGGCACCCTATTGATACAACAAGGAGTGTGTATGTCTGTGCAACAGCAGGATCCCCGTCATGATCCGAACCGAGTGATCCGTGCCCCGCGCGGCACCGAACTGACCGCCAAGAGCTGGCTCACCGAGGCGCCGCTGCGGATGCTGATGAACAATCTGGATCCCGAGGTGGCCGAGCATCCCCAGTCGCTGGTGGTCTATGGCGGGATTGGCCGCGCCGCCCGCAACTGGGCCTGCTTTGACAAGATTGTCGAGGTGCTGACCCGGCTCGAGGAGGATCAGACCCTGCTGGTGCAATCCGGCAAGCCGGTCGGGGTGTTCCAGACCCACAAGGATGCGCCGCGGGTGCTGATCGCCAACTCCAATCTGGTGCCGCATTGGGCCAACTGGGAGCACTTCAATGAGCTCGATAAGAAGGGCCTGATGATGTACGGCCAGATGACTGCGGGTTCGTGGATCTATATCGGCACCCAGGGGATCGTGCAGGGCACCTACGAGACCTTCTTTGCGGTGGCCAATCAGCACTTTAACGGCGAACCCAAAGGGCGCTGGATCCTGACCGGTGGTCTCGGCGGCATGGGCGGCGCCCAGCCGCTGGCCGCCACCATGGCCGGTTTCTCGATGATCGCCGTGGAGTGCGACGAGACCCGCATCGATTTTCGTCTGCGTACCCGTTATGTGGACAAGAAGGCCCACAGCCTGGATGAGGCGCTGGCCATGGTCGAGGAGGCCAAGCAGAGCGGCAGCGCCGTCTCCGTCGGTCTGCTCGGCAACGCCGCTGACGTCTTTGCCGAGCTGGTGGCACGAGGCATCACCCCGGATGTGGTGACCGACCAGACCTCCGCCCACGACCCGGTGCATGGCTACCTGCCGCAGGGTTGGAGCGTGGCAAAGTGGCGCGAGCTGCAGCAGAGTGCCCCGCAGGAGGTGAATCTGGCCGCTCGTCGCTCCATGGCCCGTCAGGTGGAGGCTATGCTGACCCTGCAAGAGCGCGGCGCGGCGACTCTGGATTACGGTAACAACATCCGTCAGATGGCGCTTGAGGAGGGGGTGAAAAACGCCTTCGACTTCCCCGGCTTCGTCCCCGCCTATATCCGCCCGCTGTTCTGCGAGGGGATTGGCCCGTTCCGCTGGGTGGCCCTCTCCGGTGATCCGGAAGATATCTACAAGACCGATCAGAAGGTCAAAGAGCTGATCCCCGATGATCCTCACCTGCACAACTGGCTCGACATGGCCCGCGAGCGCATCGCGTTTCAGGGGCTGCCGGCGCGGATCTGCTGGGTCGGGGTCAAGGATCGGGTACGCCTCGGTCTGGCCTTCAACGAGATGGTGAAAAACGGCGAGCTGAAAGCCCCCATCGTCATTGGCCGCGACCATCTGGATTCCGGCTCGGTGGCGAGCCCGAACCGCGAGACCGAGTCGATGATGGATGGCTCCGATGCCGTCTCCGACTGGCCGCTGCTCAACGCCCTGCTCAACACCGCTGGCGGCGCGACCTGGGTCTCCCTGCACCACGGCGGCGGGGTCGGCATGGGCTTCTCCCAGCACTCCGGCGTGGTGATCGTCTGTGATGGCTCCGATGACGCCGCCAAGCGGGTCGGCCGTGTGCTGCGCAACGACCCGGCCACCGGCGTGATGCGCCATGCGGATGCGGGCTACGAGATTGCCATCAACTGCGCCCGCGAGGCGAAACTGGATCTGCCGATGATTGACGGCGCCAACGGTGTCAAAGGAAAGGTGTAACACCATGTTTGAATTGACTATTACCCCGGGCGAGCTGGATCTTGCCACCCTGCGTCGCGTCAGCCGCGAGCCGGTACATATTGCACTGGATCCGGCGGCGTTGCCGGCGATCCACGCCTCTGCCGCCACTGTCTCTCGGGTGATCGAGCAGGGACGCGTGGTGTACGGCATCAACACTGGCTTTGGCCTGCTGGCCAATACCCGGATCCCGGTGGATCAGCTCGACAAGCTGCAGCGATCCATCGTGCTCTCCCACGCTGCGGGCATCGGCACCTATATGGATGACGCCACCGTGCGGTTGATGATGGTGCTCAAGCTCAACTCGCTAGCGCGCGGTTTCTCCGGCATCCGGCTGGAGGTGCTGGAGGCGCTGATGAAGCTGGTCAACGCCGAGGTCTATCCGCTGGTGCCGAAGAAGGGCTCCGTTGGCGCCTCCGGCGATCTGGCGCCGCTGGCCCATATGAGCTGCCTACTGATCGGCGAAGGCAAGGCTCGTCACGACGGGCGCGAGATCGATGCCAGCGAAGCGCTGCGGATCGCCGGGCTTGAGCCCATCGCGCTGGCACCGAAAGAGGGGCTGGCGCTGCTCAACGGTACCCAAGCGAGCACCTCCTTCGCGCTGGAGGGGCTGTTCCACGCCGAGGATCTGTTTGCCGGAGCCATCACTATCGGTGCCATGAGCGTGGAGGCGGCCCTTGGCAGCCGCCGTCCGTTCGATGCCCGCATTCACGCGGTACGCGGTCAGCGTGGCCAGATTGATGCGGCTACCTGCTATCGCCATCTGCTCGGTGATCTCAGCGAGATCGGTATGTCCCATCACAATTGCGAGAAGGTGCAGGATCCCTACTCATTGCGCTGCCAGCCGCAGGTGATGGGTGCCTGCCTGACCCAGATCCGTCAGGCGGCCGAGGTGTTGGTGTGCGAAGCCAACTCGGTCTCCGACAACCCGCTGGTGTTTGCCGATGACGAGGAGATTATCTCCGGCGGCAACTTCCACGCCGAGCCGGTGGCCTTTGCGGCCGATAATCTGGCGCTGGCTATCGCTGAGATCGGTTCCCTTTCAGAGCGGCGGATGGCGCTGTTGATCGACTCGCGGATGTCCGGTCTGCCGGCGTTTCTGGTCAACAATGGCGGGGTCAACTCCGGCTTCATGATCGCTCAGGTCACCTCGGCGGCGCTCGCCTCCGAGAACAAGACCCTGGCCCATCCGGCCTCGGTAGACAGCCTGCCCACCTCCGCCAATCAGGAGGATCATGTCTCCATGGCGACCTTCGCCGGCCGCCGGCTGGCGGATATGGCCGAGAACACCCGTGGTATTCTGGCAGTCGAACTGCTGGCGGCGGCGCAGGGGCTAGATTTCCGTGCTCCGCTGCGGGCCAGCGAGGGGGTGGAAGTAGCCAAGGGGCGGTTGCGCGCTCATGTCCCCTTCTACGACAAGGATCGCTACTTTGCCCCCGATATCGAGGCGGCGGCCGCGCTGCTGGGGCGTGCCAGCTACAACGATCTGCTCCCGGCTGGGGTGCTGCCCAGCCTGTAAGCCTTGATCCCCCTTCTCCCCTGGCGGGAGAGGGGTAGGGGATGAGGTGGAAGCCGCTTCACAGGCGCCGGTGAGAGCCGGGAGCAGATGACAAAAGACCGCCCAATCGGGCGGTCTTTGCGTGTCTGACGTTGGTTGAACGCAGTTATTCGTGTTCGAACATCAGGAACAGATAGACCACAAACAACACCAGATGGGTCGCACCATGGAGCACATTGGTGCGGCCGCTGCTGAAGGTCACTTTACAGACCATCAAGGTCGTGACCAGCAGCACCATATCGGCGGGGGAGAGGCCGAGGCGCACCTCCTGATCCAGCATGGAGCCGATAAAGAGCACCGCAGGCACGGTGAGGGCGATGGTGGCCAGCACAGAGCCGAAGTAGAGGTTCATGGCCCGTTGCAGCTGGTTGTTGAAGGCGGCCTTGATGGCGCCGACTGCTTCGGGGGCCAGCACGATGCAGGCCACGATAAAGCCGCCCAGTGCGGCGGGCGCGTCCATGACATGCACCCCGTAGTTGATGGGGATGGCCAGGGTCTTGGCCAGCAAGATCACCACCAGCAGGTAGGCGAGCAGCAGGATGGTGTGATAGACGTTGCTCTGCAGCGGGCCGTGGTGCTCCTCATAATCCTCGTGATCGCTGTCGACGAAGAAGTGGCTGTGGCTGCGGGTCTGGATCAGCAGAAAGACCCCGTAGAGCAGGATCGAGATGATGATCAGCATCCACGACATGGCGCGCGACATACTGCCGATTGCACCGCCCTCGGTGAAGTTGGGCAGCACCAGACAGAGCAGGGCCAGCGGGATGATGGCCACCAGATAGGATTTGACCCCGTCCAGATTGAAGCTCTGGGTGTGGTAGCGCCAGCCGCCAAACAGCAGGGTGAAGCCCACTAGACCGGTACTCACCAGCATCACTACCGCAAACATGGTATCGCGGGCCATGGTGGGGTTGGGCTCGCCGGTCAGCATCACCGAGGAGATCATCACCACCTCCAGCGAGATGACCGAGAGGGTGAGGATCAGGGTGCCGAAGGGCTCGCCCAGCTTGATGGCGAGGGCATCGGAGTGGCGCACCACCGAGAAGATGGCCCAGGTGACGATGGCCAGTAGTGCCGCCGAAACCGGAAGATAGATCCCGGGCGGAGTTGTCTCTGTCAGCAGGTCACTGCCCAGGGTCTTGAAAAAGAGCAGGGTCAGCAGGCCAACGGGCAGGGCAATCTCTTGCCGGATAACTGTCTTCATAGGCAATGGTTCTCTATTGGGGGTCTGGACGACCGGATGACATAAACAGGCTGCACGGTTATCGGTTGCGCAATAACCGGCTCCTTATGATAAGGGTTGTTATCCCCGTCAGGGCAGATCATTTTGTTGCTGAATGTAAATAAGGGGTGGCAGGAGGCGGTTCGACTTCACCATGGCGCCGGGCTAAGGCCAGTAGGGGGATTTACCCGCCTGATGGCCGGAGCGCTACCGCCAGCATCAACCTGATGATGTCGAGCCGATGACCAAACTGTTTCGCGGCCAGATCCTGCCATCTCTGCGTTAGCTGGCCTTCTGGTGTTGTAACTGCCACTCCCGTTGCCAGTGGGTCAGTATCTTCAGCGGCATGGGCTTGCCGAAGAAGTAGCCCTGGATCAGATAGACGCCGTGCTGGCTCAGATAGTCGACCTGCAACTGGCTCTCGACCCCCTCGGCGATCATCTCCATGCCCGATTCCCGACCGAAGACGATGATGGCATCCAGTACGCTGCGCTTGAGGTCGTTGGTGCCTATGGTATCGACGAACATCTTGTCGATCTTGATCTGGCGGATCCCCAGGCTCTGCAGGTAGGCAAAGCCGCCGTAGCCGGTACCAAAATCATCCAGCTTGAAGTGATACCCCATCTGTTGCAGCAGGGTGATCTCCTCGGTGGCCGCCTTGATGTCGAGGATCGGCTTGCGCTCCGTCAGCTCGAAGGTGAGCCGGGTGGGTGAGGGGTTTTGGCTGTGAGCGAGCAGGGTGCGCAGCAGGGGCTGCTCGATATGGGCCGCCACCAGATTGACGCTGACCCACTGCTCTGGCGCCAGCTGCGGCAGGTCGGTGATCACCTGCTCCAGCAACTGTTCGGTCATAGGCAGGATCAGTCCCTGCTCCTCTGCATACTCGATAAAGGTGCTCGGGGGGATCAGCTCGTTTCCCCGCTGCCAGCGCAGCAGCGCCTCGAATCCCACCACTTGGTGGGTACGGGCATCCACTATCGGCTGGTAGAGGGGAATAAATTCCCTGCGTATCAACCCTGTTTGCAGCAGTCCCTTGAGGGAGCGCCGATAGCTGCGCAGCAGCCAGTATGTGACGCTTAACAGGGCACCGAGCGCGATACCGAACCAGAGACCGTAGTGATTGAGTTGGTCATGGGCATATTGCTCCAGCGCTTTTCCCGCCCAGACCGTCTGTTTGGTGAGTTCATTGGGATCGAAGAAACTCAGGCTGATATTGCTCTCTTCCTGTTTGATCTCCTTGTCGCCACGGGGAAAGTGGACTGTGCTTGTATCGGTATCCTGTCGGCTGAACTCCAGATAGAAGCAGTGGCTGCAGGGGTGTTGCAGCAGGTCGTGGCTCCAGCTGTTATCCAGCACCCAGTAGGCGAGGTTGCTGCCGGCTCGGTAAAAGGCCACCACCTCCTGTTCGGTATTGTATTTGGCTACGGTGGCGGTAATCCCCAGTTTGCCGAACGTCTGCCCGCTGTCTTGGATCTCCTTGAGTAGCGGGATCCCCACCCCCAGGCTGGAACAGCTGTTGCCGGAGGCGAGTTCCAGCCCCTGCAGACGGATATGAGTGCTGTAGAAGCGAGGATCGCGCAGCAGCTCCATGTCTTTGGCGCCGCAGTTGAACTCAAATTGTGCCAGCTGTTTGTTGATGGCAGCATCCAGCTCCCGATGGCGTACGGCCATGGCCCCCTTGAGCTCGGCAACCTTCTCTTCCAGCATATGAAAGGCCATCGGCTTGGCAAACCACAGGCCGAGAAACTGGCTGCCCACGACAGGCAGGACGAACAGCAACAGAGCGATCCAGACGGGTGATTTACGCAAAGGAAGTACCTGCCAGTTTCATGAGACACAAATGGACTTGGCCATCATAGAGCATTAGTGCAATCAATTTGAGTCCGACTTGTCACACTTGTTGATTGATTTTTTAACTACATGATTTTAAATGTGTTTATTATTAACTTTGGCTAGATTCAATCGCTGACCTGTCATAAATGACAATTGCTCAGATTATCCGAACTGCATTAGAGTAGCCCTGCGGTTTGACTCACCGTGTGTTCAATACTCCTGTATCTGTTTTTTGTCAGTAGCACAGAGTGTTAGTTTTGATATGAGTGTTCCTTTTGGTCCCCTTTGAGGGACCATTTTTCTGTCCGTCATCCCGCCCTTTCCCGCATCTGTAGCCCGTCATCCTTGGTATTCTTCCTCTGCTTTGGGTTATGCTTGCCCGCTTAAATTGCAGAAGCGGGATCTTCATCCATAGCTGTGGCCCGATCGCCGCTGCTACCATGAGGCGACATGGATGATGCTGGGCATACGGAAAGGCGCATGAAACTCACTACACAGCTTGTCTCATTTATCACCCTTTGCGTGATCGCAGCCATGGCGACCGTGCTGATTGGCGGGGTGTTCAGCTTTCGCGAGCTGGGCATGGAGTTGCAGCAAAAGAAGGTCGATGCGCTGGTCGAAGTGATCGACAAGCAGCTCGATGTTGCTCACGACATGGAAGATATGAGCCACTGGCTGCCCACTCTGCTGCGGGCTGCCCATGTGGTAGAGCTGGAGGTGCGCCAGAATAACCAGCGGGTCTACTGGTTCCGCGATGTGCGCAATCCGGTCGACGAACAGCTGCTGGTGCCATACAGCCACCCGCTGCCCCATCAGGCCGGCATGCAGGCCAACTTCAAACTGGAGCGCCCCTTCAAGGAGGCGGAATACTCCATCAAGGCGATGTCTGGCATCTCGCTGGGCATCTTTATCGTGGTGTTCGGTCTCTGGTACTCCATCCGCTGGCTGCGCCAGCAGTTGCGCGGGGCCGAGCTGCTGGGCATTCGCGCCCAGCTGATCCTCGATGACAAACTCTCCAAACTGAGTCATGACCCCGCCGAAGAGTGGCCGGTGGCCGCCAGTCAGGCCCTCGATCATCTGCTCGCCGAGCTGGCCGATGCCCGCAAGGAGCGCAGCCGCTTCGACAACTTCATTCGCAGCAACGCCTTCGTCGACAAGATGACCGGCATCGGCAACCGGCTGTTTTTCGACAACCGGCTGGAGAGCGCCATCATGGAGGCGAGCGTGATGAGCGGCGGCGTGCTGCTGATCGATCTCGCCTGTCTGGAGGAGCTGGAGGCCGATCAGTTCGAGCTGTTGGGGCACGATTTGATGATGGAGGCGAGCGCCACCATAGGTGCCTTCGTGCGCAAACATAACGGTGCCCTGCAGGCCCGCTACGCCGGTCAGGTTTTTGCGGTGTTGCTGCCCAATATGTCCGAGAGCGAGATGGTGGATAGCGCCAGCCAGCTGCTCAAGAGCCTGCAACGGTTGCACTGGCCGCAGGAGGTCAACCCGGAGACGGCGGTCTATCTCGGCGCCGTCTGTTATCAGGCACAAGACAGCCTGCTCAAGGTGCAGGAGGAGGCGGAGCTGGCCCTCAAGAGCGCCCGTCTGCAAGGGCACAACGGCTGGTTCCTCTACGAGAAGCAGCTGGATGAGGAGCAGAGCAGCAAGGGCACGGTACGCTGGCGTACCCTGATCAGCCGCCGTCTCGAAGAGCACGGCATCGAATTTTACACCCAGCCGATCCAGCAGGATCGGGGGCAGGTGGTGTTGCAGCAGGAGTTGCTCACCTATCTGCACGACGAGCAGGGGCGGGCTTTGCAGGCGGGGATCTTCATGCCGATGGCGGAGAAGGTGGGCTTGTTGCTGCAACTGGATCGGCTGGTGGCGGAGCAGACCCTAGCCCTGCTGCGCCAGCGCTCCGAGCAGAGCTGCCCCATCAGCCTGACCCTCAGTGCCCAGAGCCTGCTCAACCGCGAGTTCCAGCGCTGGCTCTTCTTCGCCCTGTTCCAGCTGCCGCGCAGCACCAACGAGCGGTTGATCCTGCAACTCTCGGAATCCCAGGTGACCCGTCACTTCGAGGCGCTCAAGCGGCCGCTGCGCTCCTTGCGGATGCTGGGTTGCCAGCTGGCCATCGATCATGCCGGTCAGGATGTGGTGAGTACCCAGTACATCAAGGAGTTCGAGATCAACTTCCTCAAGCTGCACCCCAGCCTGGTACGGGAGATACATGCCCGTCAGGTCAACCAGATGGCGGTCCGCAGTCTGGTAGGCGGCTGCGCCAATACCCGCACCCGGGTGCTGGCAGTGGGGGTGGAGAGTGGCGATGAGTGGAAGATGCTGCGCCACCTCGGGGTGCATGCCGGGCAGGGGCCCTGGTTTGCCGAGCCCCAGCGTCTGGTGCTGGAACCGGCTGGTGATTGAGATAAACAACAGAGGGTCGCCTTGGGGCGACCCTCTGTTGTTTGCGGTTGCCGTAAGTCAGGGATCACAGTCGCCCCTGCTCCCGCAGCCCGGCGAGCCCTTGCATACCGCCGGTGTGGATAAAGACGATTTTGCTGCCGGGGGCGATACGGCCCGCCGCCAGTTCGCGAAACAGACCCCACATTGCCTTGCCGCTATAGATGGGTTCAAGGGGCAGATCGGTCGTGGCGCTGAAATCCTGCACCCACTGCCAGAGGGCCGGGCTGAATTTGGCATAGCCACCATCGTGGTGATCGAGCTCGATGCGCCAGCCGGGGATATGGGCAGCCGCGGGATGGAGGCGACACACCTCGTCAGCGATAAAGCCGCCTCCTTTCAGTACCGCAATGGCGAGGATCTGCTCCCGATCCCGTTTGCCGGCGATCAGGCCCGCCAGAGTGCCGCCGCTGGCGCAGGGCAGTACCCAGAGATCCGGCGAGAAGGGCACTTCGTCGACCAGTTCCGCCACGCCGGGGATGGCCAGCGGGCTGCTACCCCCTTCCGGCACGATCAGGGTATCGGGTGCATCGAATTGGGCCAGCCAGTCGGGATCCTGCCGTCGCCGGTAACTCTGGCGGTCGACGAAAACGAGCTCCATGCCCCAGCGCTGGGCATCCCGCAGGGTAGAGTTACTGACGGCGTCATATTCGCCCCGTATGATACCGGTAGTACGAAGACCAGATTGGCACCCCGCTGCCGCCAGCGCGTGGATATGATTGGAGTAGGCGCCACCAAACGAGAGCAGATGCCGTTTGTCGTGCTCTTTGGCATGCAGCAGGTGGTACTTGAGCTTGCGCCACTTGTTGCCGGAGATGGCCGGATGGATCAGATCATCCCGCTTGCACCACAGCTCGATGCCATAGCGGGTCAGCAGCGGATGGTGGAGGCGTTGCTGGGAGGAAGGGAGGATGGCTTGACCCTCTGACTCGGCGGAAAGGATGGCTTGCAATGGTGAGTCCGTCTTTTAATCTGGAGGCTAATCTGCTGTTTATGTTAATATTTCATACATTTAATCACTATTGATGGGCGGGCTTACATGAAACAACTGTTCAGACGGTCGACGCCAAGCCGCCAGGTCGGGCTCTTGCTGGCCAATGACAGGATCATGCTGGCTGCGGTGGGCAATCCCCCCGTCTTCGCGACGCGCACCATCAACGGCCCACAGGAGTGGGCAGTGGCCATGAACGAGCTGTTCAGCCGTCATGGGCTGGCCAAGTCTACGGTGCGGGTGGCCCTCGCCGCCAGCCTTTATCAACAGATCCAGATCGACAAGCCTGCAGTGCCTGACGCCGAGATGGCGGGGGCGCTCCCCTGGGCCATCAAGGACTATGTCAGCGAACCCGTACTGCAACTGGCGATGGATTATGTGGACTTGCCCACCCCGCCTGCCGGTCGCCCGCGCATCAATGTGATCTGCCTGCCCAAGAGCCGGGTGCAACAGCTGGCCGATGCCATCAACGGCATCGCGACCCTGCAATCCATCATTAGCGACGAATTGGCGCTCACCTCTCTCTATGACGCTGACGAGACGGTGCGCATGCTGCTGTGGCAGCCCAAGGGGCAGGATCTGCAACTGCTGGTCTTCCATCAGGGCGGGCTCTGCTTCTCCCGCCAGCTGCGCGGTTTCACCAGCCTGACTGGCGAACATGAGCCGGACAGCATGCTGCTCGATTCACTGGCGCTGGAGATCCAGCGCTCCCTCGACTATCTGGCGGGCCAGCTGAAATTGCCCGAGCTGGGGCAGATGCAGTTCGCCGTCGCCTCGCCATTTATCGGTACCTTGGTGCGCCACATGGAGCAGACCTTCGGCTTTGCCGTCTCCGCCATGGCCAACAAAGCGGTCCTGGCCGGCGTTGAATACCTCTCGGCCTACGCCGCCGCTATCGGGGAGGATGCGTGATGAAACGTCAGATAAACCTCTATGGCGCCGAGTTTCGCCCCAAGCGGCAGTGGGCCAGCCTCAATCAGATGGCGCTGGTATGGGGCTTTGCGCTGCTGCTGATCCTGTTGACGGGTGTCGGTTACAGCTGGCAGCAGCAGCAGGTCAGCCGGGCGCTGGCGCAGCGCTCTGCCGAGCGGGAACTCAAGCGCAGTGAGGCGCAGCGGCTCGATGCCGAGCTGGCGCGCCATCAGGCTGATCCCCGGCTGCAACAGCAACTGGTCAACAAGCAGGATGAGCTGACGGCCAAGCAGGGGCTGATGCGCCAATTGGGCAGCCTGACTCTGCAAAAATCCCAGGGCTACGCCAGCGTGATGGCGGATCTCTCCCGCATTCGCAACAGCAATCTCTCGTTGCAGCGCATCGAGATCAACGAAGGGCGGATCAACCTCTCCGGCTTTGCCGGACGCAGTCAGGATGTACCGGCCTGGGTCAACCGCTTCAAGCAGACCCCGAGTCTGGTAGGCAAGGAGTTTGGTGAACTGACCCTCGGCCGTGACAAGGAGGGTCGCCTGACCTTCCAGTTGAGCGGCATTGCGCGGGAGAAACCCTGATGAATCTGAAAGCACAATGGCAGGGATGGGGCCAGCGTATCGCCGTGTTGAGCCAGCGGGAGCGGGTGTTGATCCTGCTGACCGGTCTGGTGCTGCTGGGGGCGGCCGGACTCTACGGCTGGCTCGATGGTGCCGATACCCGCCTGCAGCAGGATCGCATGGCCCTGAGTGCTGCCGAGCGCGACCTCGAGATCATGGAGCTGGAAAACCTCGGCAAACAGGCCCGGCTCAAGCGGGATCCCAATCAGGGCGTTCGCGACCAGCTGGCGCAGGTCGAAGCGGATCTGGCCCGGATCGACGATGATCTCAAGGCCCAGACCGTCGATCTGATCCCGGCGCACGAGATGCCGCTGGTGCTGGAGGCGTTGCTCTCCCGCTCTGCCAACCTTCACATGCTGGCCCTCAGTTCGCTGGAACCTACTCCGCTGATGGCGGGGGAGCAAAAGGTCAATCTCTACAAGCATGGTATCCGGCTTCAGCTTGAAGGCGGCTATTTCGATGTGTATCAATATCTTAAAGCGCTGGAAGCCTTACCGCGCCACTTTTACTGGAAGCAGTTCGACTATCAGGTCAAAGCCTATCCCGGCGCGGTGGTGGAGATGGAGATCTACACCCTGAGTACCAGCAAGGAGTTTATCCGTGGCTAGAGTGTTTGCGTTGTGCTGTTGCCTGTTCAGCTTGCTGGTACAGGCGGAGCAGGTCGAGGTATTGCAGGATCCCACCGCGCCACTGGCGGATGTGGCGGTTGGCGCCCGTGCGACCGGCGAGAGCAATGCCGGTTTGCCGAAGCTGCAGAGTGTGGTGCTGGGTAATGGCCCAGCACTGGCGGTACTCAATGGCAAGAGTTATCGGGTCGGACAACAGGTGGACGGCTATACGCTGGTGGCCATCAATGCCGATGCCGTGGTGCTGGAAAAGGCGGGAAAACGCCATGCGGTAACACTGTTTGCCAGCAAGATCCGGGTTTGAGTCGTGCTTGCCTCTCGAGAGGTGAATCGGCTTTATCGAGTTTAATTGCAAGTCAGGGTGCCCTAATTACATGAAAAAACACCGTCTCTGTCTGATCACCGTGGCCATGATGGCTGCAGGCTGTACCACGTATCAGCACCCCGAGCCGACCCAGGCGAAGGATGCCCTCAAACAGGCCATGAACGAACAGCAGAAACAGGCTGCCCCTCTGACCGCCTTGCCCAAATCGGTGCAAAGTGAATTGCTGCAGCTGAACCGGCCGCAGATGCCGGTCGGCATGCCGGAGAAGCGGCTGCGTATCGCGGCTCACGACGTGGAAGCGGTGGAGTTTTTCGGTTCCCTGTTCAAGGGCTCCCGCTACAGCGTGGCGGTTCACCCCGGGGTGGCAGGGCTGGTCTCCGTCGAGCTCAAGGATGTGACCCTGCCGGAAGTGCTGGCGGTGGTGGGCGATATGTACGGCTTCGACGTGCAGCGCAAGGGCAATGTCTTCCATATCTATCCGGCGGGCCTGCGCACCGAAACCATCCCGGTCAACTATCTGATGATGTCCCGTCGTGGCCTCTCCCGCACCTCGGTCAGCACCGGTGGGGTGACGGCCAATGACAGCAATAACAGCAGCGACAGCAGTTTTGACAGTGCATCGAACAACAACAGCACCAATAACTCCTCCGGCAACAACTCGAACGGCAACAGCAGCAATGGCACCCGTATCGAGACCGATACCAACAGCGACTACTGGACCGATCTGCGCGACTCTCTGCAGACCCTGATTGGCACGGGTGATGGCCGCGCGGTGATCACCAGCCCGCAGGCGGGTCTGGTCACCATTCGCGCCTACCCGAAAGAGCTCAAGGCAGTGCGTGAATTCCTGAATCAATCCGATAGTCACCTCAAGCGGCAGGTGGTGCTGGAGGCGCGGATCATCGAAGTTGCCCTCAACGAAGGGTATGAGCAGGGAGTGGACTGGAGCGGTCTCTCCGCCAGCTGGGATGGCAACAAGGGGATTACCGGTGGCGGTTCACTGGCCAATACCCAGTTACCCACCACCCCTAATCAGATCTTCACTGCACTGGGTGGCGGCGCCGGTTTCAAGGTCTCTGACGGCAACTTCAATGTAGCGGTCAACCTGCTCAAGACTCAGGGCGATGTGAATACCCTCTCCAGCCCCCGTGTCACTGCGACCAACAACCAGAAGGCGGTGATCAAGGTGGGGACGGACGAATATTTCGTCACCAATGCATCGACAACAACCGTGAGCACGACGAGCGGTGATCGAACAACTCCCAATGTAGAGTTGACCCCTTTCTTCTCAGGTATCTCTTTGGATGTAACACCACAGATCGATGAAGAGGGCAAGGTGCTGCTGCATATCCATCCCTCCGTTATCGATACTGAAGAGCAAACCAAGACCATAAAGGTGACAGACAGCGATACGCTGGTGTTGCCGTTGGCGAAAAGCTCGATCCGCGAATCCGATACCGTGGTGCAGGCCAATAACGGTGACATCATCGTGATCGGCGGCCTGATGAAGACCGACAAGCAGGAGATCGTCAGCAAGGTGCCGCTGCTGGGGGATATTCCCTGGGTGGGTGAAGCCTTTACCAACCGCCGCGAGAGCACCAAGAAGGTGGAGCTGGTGATCATGCTCAAACCGACCGTGGTGGAGAAAGATACCTGGCAAAACGAGCTGCAACGCTCCTCCGAGCTGCTCGACAAGTGGTATCCGGCCAAGGGCTGACCCATGACACCAGATACGGTCACCCTTATCCCGAACGGCCTGTGCTGCCTTGCCTGCACAGGCTGCTTGCTTGCCGTGGCAGGTGAGGTCTCATGTACCTGACCCACTTCGGCCTGCAGGAGGCACCATTCAGCCTCACTCCCAATACCGGCTTCTACTACGGCCTGCCGCCTCACGAAGAGGCGCTGCAGGTGCTCAACTGGGCGCTGGCGCAGGGGGAGGGTTTTATCAAGGTGACCGGCGAGGTGGGGACCGGCAAGACCCTGCTCTGCCGCAAGCTGCTCAGCGAGCTGGGTTCGGAAGCGCGTCCGGTGCGGCTTGCCTGGTTGCCCAATCCCCACCTCACTCCGGCCGAACTGCGCATCGCGCTGGCACTGGAGCTGGGGTTGGCGGTACGGGATCAGAGTGAGCTGGATCTGACCGATCGTATCCATCGTCACCTGATCAGCCTGCACCAGCAGGGCAGTCGGGTGGTAGTGCTGATCGACGAGGCGCAAGCGCTGCCGGACGAGACGCTGGAGGCGATCCGCCTGTTTGGCAATCTCGAGACCGAATCGAGCAAGCTGCTGCAGATCGTGCTGTTCGGCCAGCCGGAGCTGGATGCCAGACTGGCCAAGCCGCATCTGCGCCAACTGCGCCAGCGGATTGGCTTCTCCTACTGCCTGCGGCCGCTGCGTTTTGACGAGACCCGCGCCTATCTGGAGCACAGATTGCAGGTCTCCGGTTACCGAGGGGCACCGCTGTTTGCAGGTCGAGCCATGCGCCTGTTGTGGCGCGCATCGCGAGGGATCCCGAGACTGATCAATATCCTGGCGCAGAAGTGCCTGATGCTGGCCTATGGTCAGGGTGTGCGTCAGATCGACAGTCGTCTGGTACGGCTCGCCATTCGCGATACCGACGATGCCAGCCGCTTTGCGCCACGGCGCTGGTGGCCCCTGTTACTGTTGTTGGGGTGCGCCCTGACTTATGGAGTCTGGCCATGAGTGTCATCAACCAGATGCTGAAAGATCTGGATCGGCGCCAGCAAGGATCCGAAGGTGCTGCCGTCTATATTGCCCCTGCGCGCCAGCAGGGATGGTGGATGTTGCTGCTGACCCTGATCTGCGGTCTGGCACTGGGGATCCTTGGTTGGCGAACCTGGATCTACTGGCAGCAGACCCATACCGTGACGGCTGCCAGTGAAGTGATCGCCCCCGATGTGGTGGCAAGGGCCGCCGCGCCGGTCAGCCAGCCCGAGCCGGTCGAGGTGGCGGCCGCGCTGCCGTTGCCAAGTCAGGATGAGGTGAATGATGAGGCAGGCGAGAGTGACTCGGCCGACATGGCCGACGGTGCGCCCTTTGATGCCTCCAGCGATGTTGACGAGACGGAGCCGACCGATGAAGAGCTGCAGCCCGAGCTTTACGCCGAACTGGCGGCAGAGCAGCAGGCCGTCGCCAGCGCGCCGCGCAAGCCGAGCGTATTGAAGATCGAGACGGTGGAGCTGTCGGCCAAGGAGCTGGCGGCACTGGCGGAGCGCAAGGCGACCACCGCCATGGCCAAGGGAAGCCTGCGGGATGCACAGGACAACTACTATCAGGTGCTGGCCCACGACCCCTACAACCAGGGGGCGCGCGAGCAGCTGGCGGGGCTGCTCTACGGCGAGGGCCGCCTGACTGAGGCGCGTCAGCTGCTGGAAGAGGGGATCCGGCTCGATCCCCAACAGGCCGATTTTCGTCTGCTGCTGGCCCGCCTTGCCATCAGCGAGGGGCAGCAGCAGCAGGCGCTTGGCTGGTTGTCCGGCTATCAGCCGGATCTCGCCAGCAACATGGACTACTACGCCACCTGGGCAGGACTGACTCAGGAGCTGGGCCAGAATGCCGATGCGGCGGCGCTCTATGTGAAGCTGCTGCGTCAGCAGCCGGATCAGGGTCGTTGGTGGCTTGGCCTCGGTGTGGCCGAGGATGGTCAGGGTCACAGCCAGCGGGCGCTCGATGCCTATCGCAACGCCCTGCTGCACGGCAACCTCGGCGAGGCATCGACCAACTGGCTGGAACAACGAATTGGCCAACTAACCCCTTGATAAACAGCAGGTTCGATTAGCGAAGCGGAATCGGATGCGGCAACGGGTGTGAAGTAACAGAGATCGGAGCAAACATGGCACAACCCAGACTGAAAATGCGCCTCGGCGACCTGCTGGTACAAGAGCAGATCATCTCTGATGATCAGCTGCAGCTTGCCCTGCAGCAGCAGCGTCAGACCGGCCGCAAGCTGGGCACCACCCTCATCGACCTCGGCTTTATCAGCGAGGTGCAGCTGTTGCAGTTCCTCGCCCGCCAGCTGGATGTGCCCTTCTTCGATCTCAACAACCTCACCATCGACGCCGCCGCGGTGCCGCTGCTGCCCGAAGTGCAGGCGCGTCGCTATCGGGCGCTGGTGGTCAACCTTACCGACGACAAGGTGACGGTGGCGATGTCGGACCCGGCGGATCTGAGCGCACTGGATGCCGTCGCCGCCCTGCTCAGCCCGCGCATCATGGTGCTGGCGGTGGCGCGGGAAGGGCAGCTGCTGGAGTATTTCGACCGCCTCTATCGCCGGACCCGCGAGATTGAGAGTTTCGCCGAACAGCTGCAGGAGGAGTATCAGGACTCCGGCTTCGAGCTGGGCTCCAGCAATCTGGGAGCCAATGACGAGGGGGAGGCGACGGTGGCCAAGCTGCTGCGCTCCCTGTTCGAGGATGCGGTGCAGGTGGGGGCGTCGGATATCCACATCGAACCGGACGAGAAAGTGCTGCGCATTCGCCAGCGGATCGACGGTATCCTGCACGAGAACATCCTCAACGAGGTGCGCATCGCCCAGGCGCTGGTGCTGCGTCTCAAGCTGGTGGCGGGGCTCGATATCTCCGAGAAGCGCTTGCCGCAGGATGGCCGTTTCAACATGAAGGTGCGCGGTCGCGATGTGGATGTGCGGATGTCCACCATGCCGGTGCAGTATGGCGAGTCTGTGGTGATGCGTCTGCTGGATCAATCCTCCGGCATCCTGTCGCTGACCGAGACCGGCATGCCGCCGGAGATCCTGACCCGTTTCCGTCGTCAACTCAAACGGCCGCACGGGATGATCCTGGTGACCGGCCCGACCGGTAGCGGCAAGACCACCACCCTCTATGGCGCCCTCTCCGAGCTCAACCAGTCCAGCAACAAGATCATCACGGTAGAAGACCCGGTGGAGTATCGCCTCTCCCGCGTCAATCAGGTGCAGGTCAATCCCAAGATCGGCCTCACCTTCTCCAATGTGCTGCGCTCCACCTTGCGTCAGGATCCGGACATCCTGCTGGTGGGCGAGATGCGGGACAACGAGACGGTAGAGATCGGTCTGCGTGGCGCCATCACCGGTCACCTGGTGCTGACCACCCTGCACACCAACGATGCGGTGACCAGTGCTTTGCGCCTTATCGACATGGGGGCGCCCGGCTATCTGGTGGCGAGTGCCCTGCGGGCGGTGGTCGCCCAGCGGCTGGTGCGGCGGGTATGTGAGCACTGCGTCGAGGAGAAGGCGCCCGACGAAGGACAGGCCACCTGGCTCACTGTGCTCTCCGGCGAGGCGCCAGGCCAACACACCTATCACAAGGGCCGGGGTTGCCAGAGCTGCAACTTTACCGGTTATTCCGGCCGGATCGGGGTCTACGAGCTGCTGGAGCTGGATCAGCCGATGATGGATGCCCTGCGCCGCAACGATGCGGAAGGGTTCGCCAAGGCGGCCCGTCAACACGAACACTACCGGCCGCTTGCCCTCACCGCCCTCGATTATGCCCGTCAGGGGATCACCTCGGTGGATGAGGTGCTGCGACTGGCCGAGGATTTGGGGTAAGCGATGGCTAACTTTGCCTACAAGGGGCGTGACAGCCAGGGCAACGCCACCAGTGGCGTGGTCGAAGCGGCCAACGAGATGGCGGCCGCCGAACAGCTGATGCGCCGTGGCGTGATGCCCACCGAGCTCAAACCGGGCAAGGCCAAATCCGCTGCCATCGACTGGTCACTGTTGCTGGAAGGGGGCGTCAAGCTGGACGAGCTGGTGATCTTCAGCCGCCAGATGTATGCCCTGACCCGGGCCGGGATCCCGATCCTGCGTGCCATCGCCGGGCTGGAGGAGAGCACTCACAGCAAGCCGCTCAAGCGGGCGCTTCACTCGCTGGGGGAAGATCTTGGCAACGGTCGCCCGCTCTCCAGCTCGATGCAGGCGCACCCCAAGGTATTCAGCAGCCTGTTTGTCGCCATCATCCATGTGGGTGAGAACACAGGTCAGCTGGAAGAGTCCTTTTTGCAGCTCGCCAACTATTTCGAGCTTGAGCTGGAGACCCGCAAGCGGATCAAGACCGCCATGCGCTACCCCAGCTTCGTGATGATCGCCATCGGTATCGCCATGGTGATCCTCAATATCATGGTGATCCCGGTGTTTGCCGGCATGTTCGCCAAATTCGGGGTGGAGTTACCGCTGGCGACCCGCATTCTACTCGCCACTTCCCACTTTTTTGTCCACTACTGGTGGCTGCTGCTCGCCATTCTGGCGGGGATGGTGTTTGGCTGGCGCCGCTGGGTCGCTACACCCAAGGGCAAGCTGACCTGGCACCGCTGGCAACTCAAATTGCCGATCGTCGGCACTATCATAGAGCGCTCCCTGCTGGCCCGTTTTGCCCGCAGTTTTTCCATGATGCTCAAAGCCGGCGTGCCCCTCAACACTGCGCTGACCCTGGTGGCTGATGCGGTTGATAACGCCTGGATGGCGGGGCGGGTGCGGGATATGCGCGCTGGTATCGAGCGGGGCGAGAGCCTGCTGCGCACCGCCAGCAGCAGCGGCCTGTTCACCCCGCTGGTGATGCAGATGATCGCCGTAGGGGAGGAGACCGGTCAGGTCGATGACCTGCTGCACGAAGCGGCCGAGTATTACGAGCGGGAGGTGGATTATGACCTCAAGAGTCTCACCGCCCGCATCGAGCCGATCCTGATCGGGATCGTAGCGGTGATGGTGCTGATCCTGGCGCTGGGTATCTTCACTCCCATGTGGGACATGATGCGCGCAGTTCGCGGCAAGTAATCTTGCTGGAACTGGATATCTTCACGCCTGAGTGGTGGGACATGATGCGAGCCGTAAGAGGCATGTGATCGGTGGAGTCGAGGGCTGGATGAGCAGACAGACGCAGCAGGATGATCGCTGGCTGACCGGATATCGGCGGATCGCCGTGATCATCCTGTTGATGGTGATTGTTGCTACGTTGGTGCGTAGCTATCAGGGGCACCGGGAAGAGGCGCAGCAGCTCACCCTCACCCTGCTGGGGGAGCAATTTGCCGAGCGGGCACAGCGTTTGCACGGCATTTGGCTCGATGAGCGGCGCCCGCAGACACTGCATGTCGCTGGCAAGGGGTGGCAGTTTGATGCCCGAGGGTGGCCCCTGGGGCTGGTGCCGCTGCAATCCCCTTCGGAAAATTGCCGTCAATTGTGGCTGGCACTGATGGGTGAGACGAAGGGGGGCGTGCCTCCCCTGCAGGTTCTGGCCCGTCCCGATGGCAGTGGTTGCGAGATGGGGTGGGATGGTTATTGGCTGGTTTATCAGTTTTCTGACGGGCGGGTGATGAAAAAGCCTTGAATGAAACCAATCATATGACCCAACTACATGATTTTTTTGGGCCTGCATGAAATAATGTGGGGCATTACGGAGGGAGCATGACAATGAAACCAATGGCACCAACAATGCCGGAAAACGGGATGAGGAGACGATCTGCCGGCTTCTCCCTCATTGAGCTGGTGATCGTTATCGTGATCCTGGGGATCCTGGCGGTGACTGCGCTGCCACGCTTTCTCGATGTGACCGATGAAGCGAAAAAGGCCAGCGTCGAGGGAGTCTCCGGCGGTTTTGCTACCGGCGTTTCGCTGGTGCGTGCTCAATGGGAGGCGGAAGGTCGCGCCAAACAGGACAGCCTCAATACCGTGCTCTATGACGGCAGCCGCTTCTATCTGACCACTCCGACCGATACCCAGATCAGCAACGGCGAGCTGTCGCCCGGCTATCCCATGGATACCATTGCAAGCGGTAATCCCGATGTGGATCCGGCCAATCTGACCGCCGAACGTTGTCTCAATATTTGGGAGGGGTTACTGCAAAACCCGCCCAAGGCTACGGCCAGCTTCAATGAAGTGCGCGGTAGCGGCAATGACCTGAAATACTATGCCACAGTGAGCAGTAATGGACTGGATTCGGTCTGCCGTTACTATTTGGTCAATAGTTTGAGTAAGGGCAGTGATGGCAAGTATCAGGATCCGCAAGGCAAGACTGATGCATTTATGAGTTTCAGTTACCGTCCGGCGTCCGGTCAGGTGACCACAAATATTAATTAACAGAGGAAAGTGAAATGAAAAAACAGGCGGGTTTTACCCTGATCGAACTGGTTATCGTGATCATCATTCTGGGTATTCTGGCGGTCACCGCTGCACCCAAGTTCCTGAATTTGCAGGATGATGCTCGTAAAGCAGCTGCAGATGGTGTCAAAGCATCTCTGCAAAGCTCTTCCCAGTTGGTATATAGCAAAGCTGCAATTCTGGGAATTGAGGGTACCTCTGGTGCTGTTTCTGTAGCCGGTACCACAGTTAACACCAAATTTGGTTACCCACTCACCACAGATGCAGGTAAAACTGTTGCTCTGGATGGCTGGAGTGAAGTGTCTGGTACTCCTGGTACTTTTAAACCCAGCAACGAACCTAACAGTAAGTGTGCTGTGACTTATGCGAATACTATTACTGCTGTAGGTGGCGTACCCTCCATCGCAGTAAGTACTGAATGCGGTAAATAATGATTAAAAAGGCGAGGCTTCGGCCTCGCTTTCTCTTTTCCCTGATGAGAAGTCCCATGCCTGCAACCAAGGGCTTTACCCTGATTGAACTGGTACTGGTGATCCTGTTACTCGGGATTCTGGCCGCCTTTGCCGTGCCAAAATGGCTGGGCAAAGGCGGCTTTGAAACTCAAACCGTGCGTGACGAGCTGCTTACCCGGCTGCGGCTGGTACAGACCGTCAATATGCACGAACCGGCCAATCGTTGTACCTCACTGCGGGTTGACGAGGGCCAGTTTGGCCACAGCACGCTTTCCCCTTGTGGTGATCCTGCGGCTATATCGAGCTGGAACGCTAATCAGCTCACCCGTGGCCGTCCGGTGACCCTGTCAGCCGGGATCTCCCTCTCCTCGAACAAGGGCACGCCTCCTTTTGTTATCCGCTTTGATCAGATGGGCCGCCCGCTCGGTAGCTGCGCCGGTGGCTGCGAGCTGCAAGCCACAGATGGTCACGAAACCAGCCGCATCCAGATTGAGTCTGAGGGGTTTATCCATGAGATCCCTTAAGCGTGGTTTTACCCTGATTGAGCTGATCGTCGGCATCGTGCTGCTGGCCGTGGCCTTGACCGGTATGTTGGGGTTACTTATCAATCAAGCACCTCAGGCAGTGGATCCGGTGCAGCAGGTGCGCGCCGCCCAGCTTGCCCAGCGCCTCTCCGGCGAGATCCTGCAAAAGTCGTTTGATGAACATTCGGATCATAACGGTGGTCGTTATCGTTGTGGCGAGACCTTTAATGGCCAATTTTATGGGGATTGCAGTTGCCCTGTTGGCGTGGCATGTACCCAGCAACCTCCTGCTCCGACGATTGCTGGTTGGCAGCCTAGTCAATATGGTCCTGATGGTGAGCCCGCATCCTATGCCTATAACGATGTGGATGATTTCGATACCGCAGGTAATTGGGTGGATGCCAACAGCCTGACTCAGACTGCAGCGGGAGTCGGCGGTGAGGAGTATCGCAACTATCAGGTGAAAATTGTGGTGAGCGGAGCCGATTTCAGCGACGGCACCTTCAAGAGTTGTGCCGCACCCTGTTCTGTGGGTAAGCGTATTGATCTGCAGATCAAGCTACCGGATCAGAGCGTGCTCGACTTCTCCTTCTACCGGGGGAACTACTGATGGATCGCTCTGCTGTCGGGGGTTGCCTCTCTACCAGAATATCAGCGCCCCTAGCCAACTCCGGCGCCAGATTACGCCTGGTGGCCAATCGAACCTACCACAAACCTCGGGGTAACCGTGGCTTTACCCTGGTCGAGCTGGTGATGGTCATCCTGCTGCTCGGGATAATGGCGACCTTTACCAGCCAGTTTATCGGTATCGGTACCCAGATTTATGGCGATGCCAGCAGCCGTGAGCAGCTGATGAGCGATGCCCGCTTCGCCATGGAGCGGCTTAACCGCGAACTGCGCGATGCGGTGCCGGGATCGGAGCGGATCGAGACGACTGGCGGGGCATGGGTCGACTCCGGTGCCTGTCTGCGGTTTTGGCCCATCAGCACCTCCAGCCGCTATCTGGCGCTTAACCGTGCTATGTCGGGGAGCACGGCCACCCTTGAGCTGGTGATGGCGACCCCGGCTTCTGCTGCCAACCCACTGGATGTGGATGCCACCGCCATCAAAAAAAATGATCAGCTGATCGTCTTCCCTGTGCCGGACAAAAATGCCGGTTCGCTCACGGCTGGCTGCGATTATGGCCGCTGCGTGGCCAAGGTCACGGATGTGCTGACGCCCGTATCCGGAGCGCAAACCATACGCTATACCAGTGCCGAGAGCCTGGCTGGTCTCTCTCCGGGCAGCCGGGTCTACTTTGCCAACCAGCAGGTACGTTACTGTGTGGAAGGAAACACGCTGATCCGTGCCACTGCCCCCATTGGAGCATCCTTACCTGCACAAGGCGTATTGATGGCCGATTCCCTTCGTATTGGAACCTTCTATCGGGAAACCTCGGCGTTTAACGCCGAAGGGGAGTTTGGCATGCGCTTTGTGTTCGAACGCAAGGGGGAGTCGGTCACCTTCAACCACAAGATCGAGGTGTTCAATGTCCCGTGATGCACTCCCGGCAGGACGGATGCGTGGTAGCGCCCTGATGATCGCCCTGTTTGTGATCGTGGTGATGGCGCTGCTGGCGGCCGCCATGGGCCGTTTTCTGGTCGACAGTAGCGAGAAAAATACCGTGGAGGTACGCAGTGTGCGTGCTCTGCTGGCCGC
Organism: Aeromonas sp. PI_26; assembly: GCF_027854445.1. Taxonomy (NCBI): domain Bacteria; kingdom Pseudomonadati; phylum Pseudomonadota; class Gammaproteobacteria; order Aeromonadales; family Aeromonadaceae; genus Aeromonas; species Aeromonas sp. PI_26. The sequence continues at coordinate 89,530 of NZ_JAJNOE010000010.1, read as the reverse complement.
CCAGAGCGGGCTGGAGATTGCTCTGTATCAGCTGTTTCCGAACCGGCCTGCTGCGCCATCTCCCCAGGATCGTTGTGACTGGATCAGCCCGACCCCCTCGTTCACCGGCGTTACCGGTCTGGTGCAGTGCCAAGTTGCTGTGCGTTGCACTCAGGTTCCGGTGACCTATAACGGTGCCGTGACTAATGGCTATCGTCTCGAGAGTGTCGGAACCTGTGGTTCCTCTGAACTGGATAGTGCGAGTCCCGATTTTGCCGTGAGCAGAACTCTGATGCTTGAAGCGTATGACGGAGGCGGACAATGAAATGGGTATGGGCGCTTGCCCTCTTTACTGGCCATGTCTGGGCCTTCGACCCTATCGACACAGGCACGCTCTTTCCGGATGTGGTGCAAGGGCATCATGGCAACAACAATAACGTTTGCCATCAGATTAGCGGCTACCAGCTTAGCCAACTCAACAACGCCAAGATCAACGGTTCCGGCGGTTTGCCTCTCAACTTCTGCTCCATCCAGCCGGATCAGAACAATACGCCGCGCTGCGATGATGGTACTGGCGGCTACATGGTTTGTAGCGTTACTGGCAAAGATATCCGCGGGCTGTCCCTGAGCGGGAATAATGCTTTTCCCGCCATCACCTCCAATTCGACCCAGCTCTGTTCGTTCGGTGCGCAAACGGCTTCCAGTACCTCTTATGGTGCGATGACGGTAGAAAACTGCACTATGACGTTCCCCAGCCGCAGCACCTACCTGATCAAGACGCTGACAGTGCGCAACAACGCGATCCTGGTGCTGGGGGAGGGGGATTACTTCATCGACAAGCTGATTCTGGACAGCGGTACCATCCGTCTCTCAGGCAGTGGCACCACCCGGATTTTCGTCAATCAGGATGTCAAGCTGGTCAATACGGTCAATATCAATGCCAATAATCAGGGCAGTCTCATCTGGGTTAACTATAACGACATGGTGATCGACAACCGCACCACGTTTTATGGTTATCTCTATGCCGATGGGAAGCTCACCATGAACAATAATGCCACCGTCTATGGCAGGGTGACGGCCCGCTATCTGGCCATGGATGCCCAGTCCAGCATCAATGAAGCGGTACTTCCGCCGATGCTGACCTGTTTTGTCGACGGTTTCGAAAGCAGCCAGATCAACCCCGACAGTTGGGTCGTGGCTCAGCGCAACAACAGCACATTGCCATCGGTGCAGAATGGTCGCCTGCGTCTTACCCAGAACGTCACCAACCAGGCCACGTCGGCCACTTTCCAGCGCCTCTTCCCCGGGGCTGGTAACCTGGTGACGGTCGAGTTCGATCAATACGCCTACAAGACTTCCGGCACAAGCGGGGCGGATGGCATGGCGGTGGTGCTCTCGGATGCCACCCTGACGCCACAACCAGGTGCGTTTGGTGGCCCCCTAGGATACGGTTTCAAGACCGGGATCAGTGGTTTTGCGGGCGGCTGGCTTGGTGTCGGGATCGACGAATACGGCAACTACGCCAATGAGGGGGGGTCTTATAATATCGGCTCCCGACCGCAGGCCGTATCTATTCGCGGATCCGGCTCCGGTACCTCCGGTTACCGCTACCTGGCCGGAACCGCCAGCAATCTCAACCCGACCGTCGACAGCGGTACCAACAGCAATCGCCCCCACCGCTATCGCATTACGGTCGACTCTCGCACGGCGGGCAACTCGGTGGCCACCGTCGAACGGGATAGCGGTGACGGGTTTCGTACGCTCGTTGGTCCAATCAACATGACGAGCCAGACCGGCCAAGCGACAGTACCGGGCAACTTCCTGCTGTCATTGACTGGGTCCACCGGGTCGGTGACCAACTTCCACGAGATCGATAACGTGCGGATCTGTGCGCTGCGTTCCAGTCCAGTGGGCACCCAGATCGATCATTTCGAATTCGATCACAGCGGCAATGCGCTGACCTGCAACCCTGAAACCCTGACCATTCGGGCCTGTGCCAATGCCGACTGCAGCCTGTTGGTGACCGAGCCCGTGACTGCCACCCTGCAACCCGCAACGAGTACCAGCGGTGGTTGGGTGGGAGGCAATCAAGTGAGCTTCAGCGGAGGAACCACCACGCTGGCGCTGCGACAGAATACCGCCGGTACGGTGACCGTCGGGGTCAGCGGCTCGACGCCCTCGACCAAACCGTTGAGTACCACCCTGTGCCGGGTTGGCGGTGGCGCCAAGAGTGCGGCTGCCTGTACGCTCACCTTTGCCGACAGCGGATTTATCTTCGACGTGCCCGACACCTACTCGAACCAGCCGCAGACGGTGACCATCAAGGCGGTCAAGAAGAGCGACGTGACCAGGCAGTGCGTGCCGGGGTTTGCCAACCAGAGCAAGAGCGTCAAGTTCTGGGGTAGCTATATCACCCCCACCAGTAACCCCTATAACAGCCAGATGAGCGTCAACAGCAGTACGATTGGTGCCAGTCAGGGCGCTGCAACGCCGCTCTCCCTCGCATTCGATGCTCAGGGGCAGTCGACCATAACGGTTAAGTACCCGGACGCGGGCAAGGTGCAACTGGATGCCCGTTATGATGGTACCGGCAGTGAAGCCGGTCTGGTGATGCTCGGCGCGGATCAGTTTGTAGCGCGTCCGGTGGGCTTGTGCATTACCCCTCCGCAAGGGGTATGCGCGGCAGGTGATAGCAGCTGTCCAGTCTTCAAAAAAGCGGGGGAGACGTTTCAGGTAGATATCAAGGCGATGGCCTGGGAGTCGGCTAATGATGGGGATATCTGCGCAGGAAATCAGACTACGCCCAACTTTGTGCTGAGTGGCATTGGCTTGGGTAGCACCTTGGTGGCACCAAGCCCCGGCTCCAATGCCGTATTGGGTACTTCTACTTACAACCACGTGGCAGCGACCAACAGTGTCAATAGCCTTAGCCAGACTGTGAGCGAGGTGGGAGTGTTCCGGATGACGGCGACGCCACCAGCCAATGGCTACTTCAATTACACCATCCCATCAGCCCAGAGCCAGCCGGTGGGGCGTTTTATTCCTGCCGACTTCAATCTGGTCAGCGGTGATATCGTGCCGGCCTGCAATGCGTTCTCCTACATGGGCCAGCCCTTTGGCATTGCGTTGGATGTGCTGGCTCGTAACACGACGGGTGTACAGACCCTGAATTATACGGGGCCCTTTGCCAAGGGGAGTGCTTTTATCTCGGTTGCCAATAACCTGGATGGTAAATCCCTGTCGAACCGCTTGCGCAGTTTGCAGCCGTTGCCATGGCTAAATGGCCGGGCGACTTTGACTGCCGGTAGCAGCGAGTTTGTGCGCCTCTCTGACACGCAACCGGATGGTCCCTACAACTCTTTGCTGTTTGGCCTTTATATGAGGGATAACGATGGCGACAGAACGCTGATTGCCAGCCCGAATTTCAATGATGCCGTAGTGGGTAACTGCAGTGGCCGCGGTTGTAATGCCCGTTTAATCGACAGTGTGCCAATGAAAGCCTATTTCGGCCGCCTGCAGGCGGGCACGGAGGCAGGCCTGGCCTCGGCGCCGCTGGCCATTCCGCAGCAGATGCAATATTACGAAGCGGGCAACTGGTTGTTGAACAAGGAAGATCAATGTACCCAGCTCTCTTTGGCCAATCAGGGGTTCACTTTCCTCAACCCGAGTCACACCTTTGATGGGGCCAGCCGTGACCTGGAGCTGGGGGCGGGTCGCAAGATAAAGCTGGGGTTGGGCAGTTCGGCACCGGGTGGGGAGGCTGCACTGGCGAAAGACGGGGAGATCCTGTTCCACTTTGCCAAGCCGGACATCTCGGTGCGCATCCCCTACAAGGTCGAATTGGCAAAACAGCCGTCGCAGCCACTCTGGTTGTCTGACCCAACGAGTGCCAATGACGGCAACCTGCAAGGTGAGGCCATTTTCGGCTCCAGCCGGGGTAATGACAGAATTATTTATCGGCGCGAAGTATTGCACTGAATGATGTGAAAGGAGGAATGGCTCAACAGCATCCCCCTAAATCCTTGTTTATTAGTGTTTGCAAGCGTGTGCGAGTGAGTGATGACTCGCATTTTTGTCGCGCCTGATTGATTGGCGACAGTTTGAGCGCTTGCCCATTGGGGTGGGCATTGGTAAAGTTAGCCGGTTTTCTGCACCTCCAAATTCTTAGGATTTCCCGTAGCCATGTTCAAAAAGCTCAGAGGCGTCTTTTCCAACGATCTGTCGATCGATTTGGGAACTGCCAACACCCTGATCTATGTAAAAGATCAAGGGATCGTCCTTAACGAACCCTCAGTTGTCGCCATTCGCCAAGAGCGCGGGAACGCCAAATCGGTCGCTGCTGTCGGTCATGCCGCCAAGCAGATGCTGGGCCGTACCCCGGGCAACATCTCCGCGATCCGCCCGATGAAAGACGGCGTGATCGCCGATTTCTACGTGACCGAGAAGATGCTGCAGCACTTCATCAAGCAGGTTCACGACAACAACTATTTCCGCCCCAGCCCGCGCGTGCTGGTGTGTGTACCGTGCGGTTCAACCCAGGTTGAGCGTCGCGCCATCAAGGAATCCGCACTGGGTGCCGGTGCCCGTGAGGTCTACCTGATCGACGAGCCTATGGCCGCTGCCATCGGTGCCGGCCTGCCGGTCTCCGAAGCGACCGGTTCCATGGTCGTGGATATCGGTGGTGGTACCACTGAAGTGGCCATCATCTCCCTGAACGGTGTGGTCTACTCCCAGTCTGTCCGTATCGGTGGCGACAAGTTTGACGAAGCGATCATCAGCTACGTCCGTCGCAACTACGGCAGCCTGATCGGTGAAGCGACTGCCGAGCGCATCAAGCACGAGATCGGCTCCGCCTACCCGGGCGAAGAGGTGCGCGAGATTGAAGTACGTGGTCGCAACCTGGCTGAAGGTGTGCCGCGCAGCTTTACCCTCAACTCCAACGAGATCCTGGAAGCGCTGCAAGAGCCGCTGTCCGGTATCGTGGCTGCCGTGATGGTTGCGCTGGAACAGTCTCCGCCGGAACTGGCATCCGACATCTCCGAGCGCGGCATGGTGCTGACCGGTGGTGGTGCGCTGCTGAAAGATATCGACCGTCTGCTGATGGAAGAGACCGGTATCCCCGTCGTCGTTGCCGAAGATCCCCTCACCTGTGTGGCCCGTGGCGGCGGCAAGGCGCTGGAGCTGATCGATATGCACGGTGGCGATCTGTTCCACTACGAATAAGACCCAAAGCCGGCCAGCGTGCCGGCTCTTTTTTGACGACCCATGAAACCCATTTTTGGTAGAGGCCCTTCGCTTCAGTTACGGTTGTTTCTCGCCGTCATCATCTCCATTGCTGCCATCGTCGCGGATTCTCGCTTCGGTGTGTTCAGCCACGTCCGCGTCTACCTCAGTTCGTTAGTCAGTCCGTTGCAGTACATGGCCAATGCGCCCGGCACCCTGCTCGACACCATGTCGACCCAGGTGCAGACCCGCGCCGATCTCATCGAGCAGACCAAGCAGCAGGAGCAACAGCTGTTTACCCTGCGTGCCCGTCTGCTCAAAATGGATCAGCTGGAGCACGAGAACCAGCGGCTGCGTGAGCTGCTCGGTTCGCCGGTGCACAAGGAGTCCCGCAAGATGGTGGCCGAGCTGCTGTCAGTGGATTCTGACCCCTTCAGCCATCAGGTGCTGATCAACAAGGGGGCGCTGGATGGCGTCTACAACGGTCAGGCGGTGATCAACGATCAGGGGGTGATTGGTCAGGTGCTCCACGTGGGCTCCACCACCAGTCGTGTGCTGCTGATCACCGACTCCAGCCACGGCATTCCGGTGCGGGTGCTGCGCAACGACTTGCGCGCCATTGCCTCCGGCAGTGGCGAGCTCGACAAGCTTGAGCTGCGCAACCTGCCGCGCAACACCGATATTCAGGTGGGTGATCTGCTGGTTACCTCGGGCCTTGGTGGTCGTTTCCCGGAAGGTTATCCGGTGGCGACTGTGACCCGCTCCGAGTATGTGGAGGGCAAGCCCTTCGCCCAGGTCGAGGCCAAGCCGCTGGTGGAACTGGACAGGCTGCGTTATCTGCTGCTGCTGTGGACCGACAAGAAGCCTGAAGTACATGATGAGGATGGCGAACGGGCGGCTCCCGCTGCGTCCGCTGCAGGAGCCACTCGCTGATGCTAGAACCCGCCAGCGGCAGGATCTGGATCTGGATCTCGATCCTGCTGGCCTTGAGCCTGTCGATCCTGCCGCTTCCTTTCGAATTTGACCCCTTCCGTCCGGACTGGCTGGCCATGGTGCTCATTTACTGGGCACTGGCCTTGCCGCACCGGGCCAATGTCGGCACCGCCTGGGTGGCCGGCCTGCTGCTGGATGTGCTGCTTGGCAGCACCCTCGGCGTGCGGGCGATGGCGATGGCCATCACTACCTATCTGGCCGCCTTCCAGTTCCAGAAGATCCGCAACTTTTCCCTCTGGCAACAGGCCCTGATCATCGGTGGGCTGTCGCTGGTGGGCAAGCTGACGGTGTTCTGGGCCGAGCACCTGTTCAGCCGGGCCAGCCTCAACTTCGCCTACTTTTGGTCGATGTTGACGACGATGCTAATATGGCCCTGGGTATTTCTGGTGCTGCGCAAGGTGCGGCGCCGCTTCAATATCAGGTAAATATGAGCAAAAACAACGAACTGCAACTCTATCTCGCCTCGGGTTCTCCCCGTCGTCGCGAACTGCTGACCCAGCTTGGCTATCGTTTTGATGTGCTGAAACTGGATGTACCGGAGCAACGGGAAGAGGGGGAGAAGCCGCAAGATTATGTCTGTCGTCTCGCTCGCGACAAGGCGATGGCGGGTGTGGCGTGTGCGCCGACAGCGTTGCCGGTGCTGGGGGCCGACACCATAGTGGTGCTGGGGGATAGGGTGCTGGAAAAACCGTCCGATCTGCTCGATGCCAAGGATATGCTGGAGGCGCTCTCCGGCAAGGTGCATCAGGTGATGACCGCGGTGGCGCTGGCCAGCCCCGAGCGTTGTGACGTGCGACTGGTCACCACCAACGTGGCGTTTCGCAAGCTGGACGAGGCCGAGATCGAGGCTTACTGGCAAACCGGCGAGCCCTGTGACAAGGCCGGGGCCTACGGCATTCAGGGTATTGCCGGCAAGTTTGTCAGCCGTATCGAAGGGAGCTACAGCGCCGTGGTCGGCCTGCCGCTGCTGGAGACGGATCTATTGATCAAGCAGCATCTGGAACAACACAAGTAATTTTCCGTCAGCTGTGCTCTGCTGCGTTCTTCCTTGCGCGCGTTGTACCGGATTGGCTGTATAAGAATTCAAAACTGGAACAGGCAAGGTTAGTTATGTCGGTAGAACTGCTGGTTAACGTTACCCCCTCCGAAACCCGGGTCGCTCTGGTCGAAAACGGTCTGCTGCAGGAAGTGCATGTAGAGCGTCAGGCCAAACGCGGCATTGTCGGCAACATCTACAAAGGCAAGATAAGCCGGGTGCTCCCTGGCATGCAGGCAGCCTTCGTCGATATCGGCATGGACAAGGCGGCCTTTTTGCACGCCTCCGATATTGTGCCCCATACCGAGTGTGTGGCGGTGAAGGAGAAGGAGCAGTTCCAGGTCGGCAATATCGCCGAGCTGGTGCGTCAGGGGCAGGACATCATGGTGCAGGTGGTGAAAGACCCGCTGGGTACCAAGGGTGCCCGTCTCACTACCGATATCACCTTGCCTTCCCGCTATCTGGTCTTTATGCCGGGCAGCGCTCACGTCGGCGTCTCCCAGCGAATCGAGTCCGAAGCGGAGCGGGAACGCCTCAAGCGCACCGTGGCCGGTTATGTGGATGAGCTGGGTGGCTACATCATCCGTACCGCCGCCGAAGGGGTGGGGGAGCAGGAGCTGGAGCAGGATGCCGCCTTCCTGAAGCGGCTGTGGCGCAAGATCCTCGAGCGCAAGCAGAAGTATCCCCCCTGCAAGATCCTCTACGAGGATCCCAGTCTGGCCTTTCGGGTGGTGCGCGATTTCGTCGGTGCAGAACTCGACAAGATCCGCGTCGACTCGCGCCAGAGCTTCGATCAGCTCAAGCGCTTCACCGAAGAGTACGTGCCTGAGCTGGCCAGCAAGCTGGAGTACTATCCCGGCGAGTCGCCCATCTTCGATCTCTATGACGTGGAGAACGAGATCCAGCGGGCGCTGGAGCGCAAGGTGGAGCTGAAATCCGGCGGCTACCTCATCATCGACCAGACCGAAGCCATGACCACGGTGGATATCAACACCGGCGCCTTTGTCGGCCACCGCAATCTGGAAGAGACCATCTTCAATACCAACGTCGAGGCGACGGCGGCCATCGCCCGTCATCTGCGCCTGCGCAATCTCGGCGGCATCATCATCATCGACTTCATCGACATGCAGTCGGAAGATCACCGCCGCCGGGTGCTGCACAGTCTGGAGCAGGCGCTGTCCAAGGACCGCGCCAAGACCAACGTCAACGGCTTCTCCCAGCTGGGTCTGGTAGAGATGACCCGCAAGCGCACCCGCGAGAGTCTGGAGCATGTGCTCTGCTCCGAGTGCCCCGAGTGCAAAGGGCGCGGCCGGGTCAAGACGGTGGAGTCGGTCTGCTTCGAGATCCTGCGGGAGATCATCCGGGTCAATCGTGCCTACGATGCGGATCAGTTCACCGTCTACGCAGCCCCTGCCGTGGCCGACTACCTCCATGGCGAGGAGTCCCACAGTCTGGCGGAGCTGGAAGTGTTTATCGGCAAACAGGTGCGGGTAGTGAGCGAACCCCTCTGTGGTCAGGAGCAGTTCGACGTGGTGATGATGTAATTGGTCTATCGCTGGCTGAGTCGGGGCTGGTTGGCCCTGGGGGTCCTGTTCGTACTGATGGCCATGCTGGTCACCCTGGTACGGGTTGGTGGCCCTTTGCTGAATCAATACCGGGAGAGTCTGATCCACACTCTGCTGGGTGATTCACAACTCAAGGTCAGCGTGGAGCAAGTGGGGCTGGACTGGACACAGTCCGGGCCCGCGCTCGAACTACAGCAACTCGCCATCGCCCCGGATTCGGGGCGTTTTACCGTACAGCTCGGCAAAGCCTGGGTGCACCTCGACTTCTGGCGCACCATTAACGAGCTCAAGCCGGTGTTTGGCGAGCTGATCCTGAGCGATGGCGATATCACCATCGACTTGCGCCAACCGGCTGACGACAGCCCCTCCGGCGATCCCCAGCAGGGCGCCCTGCTGCGCTTTCTGCTGACCCAGCTATCTACCTTCGATGTGCACAACACCCGCCTCAGCGTCACCACCTCCCTCGGTGATCTGCGTGCTCTCGATATCGCCCAGCTGCGCTGGCAGAACCGTGGCAAGCGCCATCAGGGGGTTGGCAAGGCTTACCTCATCAACGGGGTAGGCGAGAGCACCCTGGACCTGATACTCGATGTAGATACGCCACAAGATCGGCTCGATCGCCTCAAGGGGCAGCTCTATATGGGTGCCCGCCAGCTCGATATTACCCCGACCCTCGCCAGGATCCATGCTGGTGAACCCAAGGTGGCCGGGCAGCTCGATTTCCAGCTCTGGAGCGAGTTTGACAGCGGCAAGCTGGGCAATACCCTGCTGGCGTTTGGCAACAACTACCTGATCTGGAAGGATCCCAAGAAAGGGGATATGCACCGTTTCGGCCTCGATGGTGGCAAGATCCAGCTGCGCCGTGAGGGCACCGACTGGCAGCTGGCCAGCCACAACGTCACCTTCAAGCTGGATGGCAAACCCTGGTTGCAGAGCCGCTTGCAGCTGGAGCGGGTCGGGGATCGGGTGCAGGGTTATCTGCCCAGCATAGAGTTCGACAAGATCACCCAGATCAGTCAGCTGGTCTCGGCGCTTTACCCCACACTCTGCGAGACCCTGCGCCAGACCAATCCGCAGGGTTCGGTGCAGGATCTGACGCTGCTGGCCAATGCCGATTGGCAGGATCTCTCCCTCAGCGGCCGCTTCAGCAAGGTGCGCCTCAAGGCGTGGCAGGATATACCCGGGATGCAGGATCTCAACGGCGAGTTCTGGCTTACCCCGACCGGCGGTAGCGCCAGATTGGCGCTGGCGAATGACAAGGTGGATCCCGCCCGTCACTTCAAGATGCCGATCCCGGTCGACAACTTCTCGGCCCGCCTCGACTGGTGGCGCGAGGAACAGGGCTGGGTGCTCTACGGGCAGGATATCGCGCTGGATAACCCGGATCTGACCCTGGCCAGCCGTTTCCGCCTCGATCTGTTCGAGCACCCTTTCCTCGCCCTGACCGGTCGCATCGATGTGAAGAATGCGGGCCATGCGGATCGCTACTTCCCGCTGCAGGCGATGGACAAGGGGCTGGTGGATTACCTGAGCGGCGCCATCAAGGGGGGCAAGGCCAAGGGGGCCGACCTGCTCTGGTATGGCGAGTTTCGGGATTTCCCCTACGACAACGGCAAGGGCATCTTCCAGGTGGCGGTGCCGCTGGAGCAGGCCACCTACGAGTTCTTCCCCGGTTGGCAACCGCTCACTGACCTGCAGATCGATCTCTTGTTCCAGAATGCCGGTCTCGATATGCGCAGCCGATCCACCAAACTCGGTAAGGCGAGTTCCGACTCGGTGCATGCCTGGATCCCGGATCTCTCCCCCGGCGCCCACCTCTATGTGGATGCCAAGGTGCAGGGGGAGGGCAAGGCCATCAGCGACTACCTGCAGGACTCCCCGCTGGGCAGTTCGGTAGGTCAGGCGCTGCGGGAGATCGAGATCCGCGGCCCGATGGCTGGTTCGGTCAAGCTCGATATTCCTCTCGATGGCGAAAGCGAGGTCAAGGCGAGCGGTGATGCCACCTTCAGCAACAACAAGGTGCGGGTCGCCAGTCTGGACCTGCCGCTGGAGAAGGTGCAGGGGCGCCTCGAATATGACAACGAACAGACCCGCTTCAGCAACCTCAAGGCGAGCCTGTGGAACCAGCCGCTGACCCTCGACTATCAGGGGCGCCAGCATCCGGATCACTATCAGGTCGACCTCGATTTCAAGGGGCAGTGGGATAGCCGCCGCCAGCCCGCAGCCATCTCCTCGTACGGTATCCTCAACGGTCGCAGCAACTGGGGCGGCAAGCTCGGGTTGACCTTGCCCGACAGCAAGCCGTTCAGCTTCCAGCTGGCGCTCGACTCCAACCTGCAGGGGATGGGGCTGGATCTGCCGCTGCCGCTGGCCAAGAGCAGCGCCAGCCGGCTGCCGCTCAAGGTGATCGCCCGTGGCCGGGATGGCAGCGCCGACATTCGTGCCGTACTGGGGGCTGATGTGGATATGCAGACCCGACTGGTCTACGGCGAGGGGGTGCCTTATCTCAGCCGGGTGCGGGTCGATGTGGGCCAGCCGGGCGCCCGGGTAATGCGCGATGCTCCCATGCTGCTTGCCATCAACCAGCAGGAGGCCGATGTCGGTGGCTGGCTGGCCAGACTCAAGCAGTGGCTGCCAGCGCAGAACCAGACCGGCAATGCGGTGGTCGGCCCGGCCTTCCTGCCGCAGGAGTGGTGGGTGGATGGACAGCTGGCTCGCGCCTATATCGGCAGTGCCACCCTCAAGGCGGCGCGTTTCACCGTGGGGCCGACCAATCAGGCGACCGAAGTGATGATCGACAGCCCCGATGTGATGGGGGTGATCCGCCTGCCCGCAGTGGCCAATCGCCCGGTGGATGCCAAGTTTGCCCGCATCTACTGGTCCGGCAAGAGTTCGGATCTCAGCCCGGATCCCGATGCCAAACAGGACAACGCCATCATGGCATCCATCCCCTGGTTGAAGGTGAGTTGTGTCGATTGCCGCTTTGGCGAGCTACCTCTTGGTGAAGTGAAAGGGGAGCTGGTGCCCGGCGCCAACAAGGTGACCCTCAAGGGGCTGGATGTGCGGCTGGCGGGGAGTCAGCTCACCGGCAGCGTCGACTGGCTGGCCGATGGCAACCGGATGGAGACCCGCGCTCGTGGCAAGTTGACCAGCAACAACAGCGAGTTATTGCTCAAGCGGCTCGGCTACACCTCGCCCATCGGCGATGCCCCCGGCTCCCTCGCCTTTGATCTGAACTGGCAGGATGTGCCCTATCGCCCGAGCCTGCCGACTCTGGGGGGAAGTGCCAACTATCAGCTGGAGGGCGGCACCCTGCGCGAGGTCAACGACAAGGGGGCGCGACTGCTCTCCCTGCTCAGCCTCGATTCCCTGCTGCGCAAACTGCGGCTCGATTTTCGCGATGTGTTCGACAAGGGCTTCTACTTCGAATCCATGTCCGCCTCTGCCACCATCAAGCAGGGGCTGGTCAGCAACGATGATTTCTATATGAAGGGGGCGGCAGGCAACCTGCGCGGCGAGGGGATCGCCGATCTGGTGCGCTGGCGGCTCGACTACGAGCTGAGCTTCTCTCCCAATCTGGGGGGCACCCTGCCTGTGGTGGCGGCCTTCTCCATCACGCCGGTCACGGGTCTCTATGTGCTGGCCCTCTCCAAACTGCTGGAGCCGGTAGTGGATGTGGTGACCCGCATCGATTTTCGCATCTCGGGGCCGCTCGACGCACCCAAGCTGATTGAGGCGGGACGAGATCGCGCACGCATCAAGCTCAACCAGCAGCAGAAAGAGGCGGTTGACGCCGTTGCCCCCGGCCTGCCGACCCAAGAGGTGACCCCTTTCCTGCTGAGTCCCAAACACGCGGGGCCCGCTCAGCGCTGAACGAGCGGCCCGGCACCATCACAAGGAGTGAGCCATGATCCGACATATCCTGCTGATCGCCTTCAAGCCGGACACCCAGCCTGCCCAGATAGATGCGGTGCGTACCGCCTTTCTCGCCATTCCCCACCAGGTCAGTGGCGTGACCGCCGTGGAGTGGGGGGAGAATGACAGCCCGGAGGGGAGGGATGGTGGCTTTACCCACAGCGTACTGATGACCTTTGCCGACGAAGCGGCTCGCCAGCGCTATCTGCCCCATCCTGATCACGATGCCCTCAAGGCCATCTTCCGCCCGGTGCTGGAGCGCATCATAGTGCTGGATTACACCCTGCAGGCGGGGGATGCTGTCACTGTCTAATGGCCCAAGCGACAAGGAGAACGTCATGTGGTTAGCCGCAATACAGCTGGTATCTGGCCGTCACTGGCAGGATAACCGGGAGCAGATCGCCGCAGAACTGGCGGCCTTGCCCAAAGAGCAGCCGCTGCTGGTGCTGCTGCCGGAGAACTTTGCCCTGTTTGGCGAACGGCAGGGTTATCTGGATGGGGCCGAGGCCATAGGTGAGGGCCCGATCCAGCAGCAACTGGCTGAATGGGCACGCGATTACGGCATCTGGCTGGTGGCCGGGGCTATGCCGACAAGAATGCCGACCACCATCGCAGATTCCGACCATATCCACACCAGCTCGCTGGTGTTTAACCCCAGCGGTGAGCTCAGGGGCCACTACCACAAGATCCACCTGTTCGACGTGGATGTGGCGGATAATCACGGCCGCTATCGTGAGTCGGAGACCTTCAGCCCGGGGGAAGCGCCTGTGTTGGTGGACTCTCCCTTTGGTCCCCTCGGCCTCTCGATCTGTTATGATTTGCGCTTTCCCGAGCTCTACCGTCAGTTGGCCCGTGCCGGTGCCCGCGTGCTGCTGGTGCCTGCCGCCTTTACCGCCGTGACCGGCGAGGCGCACTGGGAGCCGCTGCTGCGGGCTCGCGCCATCGAAAACCAGTGCTACGTAGTCGCTGCCAATCAGGGCGGCACTCACGAAACGGGGCGCCAGACCTGGGGCCACAGCATGGTGATCGACCCCTGGGGTCGGGTGCTGGCGAGCAAAGAGTCCGGGCGCGGCACAGTGCTGGCGAAGATGGAGCTCGGGCTTATCGACGAATTGCATCGCACCATGCCAGTGCTGCAACACGCCCGTTTGCTCTGATGGTGTGGTGAAAAATTGAAACGCAGCCGTTTGCCCGTGCTGGAGCATACCCGTTTGTTGTGATGGTGTGGCTTGTCGCCAACCCGTCGGCAAGACGATTTAAAACAGCTCGTTACGAGAGTGGAGAAGAAGATTGAGTCTATTGAGCCAGGTTAGTGCCTCCCTGTTGGCCCCGAATGACCTCGACGAAGGGCGCCTGCAGCAGCTGCTCGGCAGCCTGATGAGCCATCAGGTCGAGTTCGGCGATCTCTATTTCCAGCGCAGCTGGCACGAGTCCTGGATGCTGGAAGATGGCATCGTCAAGGATGGCAGCTACAACATCGATCAGGGGGTCGGGGTGCGCTCCGTCAGCGGCGAGAAGACCGGCTTCGCCTACTCGGACGAGCTGAGCCTGTTGGCGCTGCAACAGTCGGTGACTGCCGCTCGCGGCATCGCCGCCGCAGGTGCTCACGGCAAGGTGAAGGCGTGGGCCCGCACCGAAGCGAACCTGCTCTATCCGGCCATGGATCCGCTGCAGACCCTCGACAAGCATCAGAAGATCGCCCTGCTGGAGCAGATGGACAAGTTCGCCAGAAGTCTGGATCCCGCCATCAATCAGGTGATGGCCTCCATCAGCGGCGTCTACGAAGAGGTGCTGGTGGCCGCCACCGACGGCACCCTGGCCGCGGATGTGCGTCCGCTGGTGCGTCTGTCGGTGACTGTGATCGCCGAGAAGGGTGATCGCCGCGAGCGTGGCAGTGCCGGTGGCGGCGGCCGCTTTGGTTACGACTGGTTCCTCGAACTGGACGGGCTGGAGAGCCGCGCTTTTGGCTATGTGCGTGAGGCGGTGCGTCAGGCACTGGTCAATCTGGAAGCCATCGACGCGCCAGCCGGCACCATGCCGGTGGTGCTCGGCGCCGGCTGGCCCGGCGTGTTGCTGCACGAGGCAGTGGGTCACGGTCTGGAGGGGGACTTCAACCGCAAGGGCTCTTCCGCGTTTGCTGGCCGTATCGGCGAGCAGGTGGCCTCCAAACACTGCACCATCGTCGATGACGGCACCCTGCCGGGTCGGCGTGGCTCCGTCTCCATCGATGACGAGGGGACGCCGGGTGGCTACAACGTGCTGATCGAGAACGGCATTCTCAAGGGTTACCTGCAGGACAAGCAGAATGCCCGTCTGATGGGGGGGCCGCTCACCGGCAACGGTCGCCGTGAGTCCTACGCCGCCATGCCGATGCCGCGCATGACCAACACCTATATGCTGGCGGGTCAGTACGATCCGGCCGAGATCATCGCCTCGGTGAAGAAGGGCATCTATGCCCCCAACTTCGGCGGCGGTCAGGTGGACATCACTTCCGGCAAGTTTGTCTTCTCCGCCTCCGAGGCCTACCTCATCGAGGATGGCAAGATCACCGCCCCCATCAAGGGGGCGACCCTGATCGGTAACGGCCCCGAAGCGATGAGCCAGGTCTCCATGGTAGGCAGCGATCTTGCGCTGGATCGCGGTGTCGGCATCTGCGGCAAGGAGGGGCAGAGCGTACCGGTCGGTGTCGGCCAGCCCACCCTCAAACTGGACCAGCTCACCGTGGGTGGCACCCAGTAAGCCTCGACGCAGAACAAGAACAGAGAGAAACCATGCTTACCCTGTCGAAAATATCCAATATCAGGAGCCAGCTCTCCCCCAGCGAGCTCAAGATTGCCGATTACATCCTCTCCTGTCCGGAACAGGTGACCCACTTCTCCTCTCAGGAGCTGGCCCAGCAGGCGGAGGTGAGCCAGTCGAGCATAGTGAAGTTCACCCAGAAGATCGGGTTCAAGGGCTTCACCGCCTTCAAGCTGGCGGTCAGCGAGGATCTGGGGCGCAAGCATGCCATCAAGACCGACAATGTCGGTGATCTCTACAATGGCATCGGGCGAGACGATGATCTGGAGACCATGGCCAAGAAGCTGGCGCAGGAGAAGATAAATTCTATTATCGAGACCACTCAGGCTCTCGACAGTGCTCTGCTGAAGCAGGTACTCGACACCATAGATGGCGCCGGGCGGGTACAGCTGGTGGGGATTGGCGGTTCTGCACTGACCGCCAAGGATCTCTGGTACAAGTTGCTCAAGATTGGCGTAACTACACTGTTTGCCCAGGATAGCCATGTGCAGATCTCCATCGCCCAGACCCTGGGACCGGGTGATGTGCAGCTGGTCATCTCCTATTCTGGCGCCAGCCGTGATGTGCTGGCGGCGGCCGAGCTGGCCAAGCGCAATGGTGCCACCCTGATTGCCGTGACTTCGTTCCGGCAAACCCAGTTGCGCCAGATGGCCGACATGGTGCTGGATACGGTGGCGGAGGAGAACGAACTGCGTATCTCTTCCATCTCCTCCCGTACCGCCCAGAACACCATTACCGACATCCTGTTCCTCGGCCTGGTGCAGCGCAGAGACGAGCGAGCCTGGGCCCTGATTGACGGTACCCGGGATGCCATCGACCGACTCAACAAGGAGTGATGCCTGCTCTCCCGCAGCATCATCCGTACAACAAAAAACCACCTGAACAGGTGGTTTTTTGTTGTCTGCTAGAGGTCAAGGGCCCAGCGGATAAAGGCTTTACGCCGGTTGGCATCGGCCGCCAGATAGAGTTCCCGCAGGGTGGCATCCGCCTGCTCCGGCGTAAGTGCCGAAGCTGTATGAGCGGTAGTTGCGGCTTGTGTTGCGAAAATGGGGGCCGGACTCACTGTTGGCGTATGGCTTGCCAGCAGGGCCTGGTAATCGGTGCCCAGACTATCCTGGTTGCGTGGCAGGGCTTGTAGTGCCAGCGGTTGTGAGGTGCCCTTGTCGTCACTCAGCAGCAGGGCCGGGCTGGCGGCAAACTGGCGGATAGCCGAGGATCTGGTCAGCACCTGGGTGGTCAGTTGCAGCGTCCCTTGTGATGGTGCAGTAAGGGTGAGCAGCAGAGGAGCCGAGGTCACGCGTCCCTGGCTCTCGTTGGTGGAGCGAGGGTCACTTGGGCTGTCAAAGCGGACCAGCAGTCGGGACTCTCCCGCCGGGAGCTCAATGATCCGGGTGAAGGCCGAGGGTTTGCCCTGTGGCGAGGCGAGCAGGGTGAGGGTATCGGCCAGCTCCAGTCGGGCGGCCGTGGCCGGTACACTGAGCAGCAGGGCAAACAGGGGGGATAATAGTAGGGGAGAGAGCAGGGAGGATCGTGCCATCATAAGACTCCATGAAGGAGCCGGCCCGCAGGCCGGCAACCAGATCAGAATTCGTAGCGCAGGCCGAGGTGGTAGAAGCTCTCGCTGTTGCTGCTGCCACCAAAGCTGGTGATGGTACTACCAGCCAGACCATCTTCACCATTGCGGATCACATAGGCGCTGTAGAGGGAAGATCGCGGGGTGAGCTTGTATTGCAGCTCCAGCGTAGTATCGCGCAGTGCCATCTGGTCGCCACCCTCGTTGACGAGGTGACGATAGCCTGCGCGGGCCGCCCACTTCTGGTTGATGTCATACACCGCGGTCAGTTCCCACACCTTGTCTTCACTGTCGGCACGGCCATCGCGATAGGTCACCTGATCCTTGCTATAGAGGGCACCCAACATCAGAGGGCCGAGATAGTAGCGGGTACCGATCCCGGCGAAGCGATACTCATCGGCATTGGGATCGACCTTGCTGCCACTGCTCTGGGCGGCTTTGGTCTGCTGATACGCCACGACTGGAGCCAGTTTACCTGCATTGCCCAGATCGAAGGTGTAGCGCAGGGCGCTGTTGTAGCCGTAATCAAGATCCGAGGTACCGTTACCAAGGATGTAGGCGAGCGAGAGATCCAGATTGCCGAGGGTGTTCTGGTACTGCAGGGTGCCATCCTGACGGAACACCTGCACGGCGGTGGAGTCCACCTTGCTGGCCTGACGAGCCATGGAGACATCAGAGGCGGCAAACACATCGCCAATATCGGTGAACATGATGAGGCCGGAAGAGACGCGCCCGCCGGTCACCTTGCCCCACTGGCCACCGTCGATCCCGGCCCAGACGTAACGGGCAGTGAGGTCGCTGCTGTTCTTCTGCACGTTGTTGGCGTATTCGGCTGCATTGACCTGATATTGCGCCATGCCGATCACTGCGACATCGTCATTGACGGTCTGGCGGGCGGTAAAGCCGATACGGCCATCGAAGTCACCCTGGTCATTGCCGCTCTTCTTGTCGGAAATATTGAAGCCAAGACGGCCGTAGAGGTCGACGTTGGAGCCATCGTCAGCCTGATAGATGACGGCCGCATGAGCGGAACCTGTGCCGAGCAGTGCGGGAAGAACCAGAGCAAGCATGGATTTTTTCATTTTTTATCGTTCCTGTACGGGCTCTGTGCCAGAGCCGGGATGAGTTTGGCCATGACCCCGATTGCTCGGGGCCAGACCTTGGCTAGAAATCCGGAGGAGGGATTAACTCAGATCGACGTTCTTGCAGCCGAACATCAGGGTGAAGAGATAGCCGCCGAGGTAGGCGACGGCGAGGCCGACCGCATAGACCATCATGCCGGGGAAGATCCCCTGGGCGGAGGTCATCAGCGGCAGGGCGACGATGCCGGAGGGGCCAAAGACGGTGTTAAGACCAACCGGCAGACCCATCCAGGAGATCAGGCCAACCACGAATCCCCCCAGCGAACCACCGCAACAGGCGGTGATGAAGGGTTTGACCCGCGGCAGGGTGACGCCGTAGATGAGCGGCTCACCGACCCCCAGAATGCCTGGAATGATGGTGCCCTTCACCTGAGTGCGCAGTAGGGAATCCTTGCCTGCCCGGCTGTAGAGCGCCAGCGCAGCCCCTACCTGTCCGGCACCGGCCAGCGCCAGGATAGGAAACAGGGAGTTGAAGCCCTGGGCATCCATCAGCGCAAAGTAGACGGGAACGAACCCCTGGTGGATGCCAAACATCACCGAGATAAGGAACAGGCCAGCCAGAATAGCGGTACCGAACGGGTTGCCATTGAGGTTGATGAAGAGCCAGGACATGCCGTTATAGAGCTGCACGCCGAGGGGCATGATCAGGATAAAGGTGACGGCTCCCATGATCAGCAGGGTGATGCAGGAAGTGAGGATCATATCCAGACTGTCCGGCATGTAGCGGCGAACCTGGCGCTCAACCGAGGCGCCTATGATGCAGGCGATCAGCACACCGATGATGTTGCCGCGGGGATCGATCTGATGGCCGAAGAAGTCGGTGATACCGGAGTAGATGCCGCTGCTGGCCTGAGGGTCATAACCCATGACAAACAGAGAGGCGATGATGGCACCGTTGACGCCGGAGCCACCAAACGCCTTCTGGGCGTTGTAGCCGATCAGGATGCTGAGGAAGCTGAACAATCCCTTGCTGAAGAGCTTCATATAGCCGACGAATTCGGCCAGTATGCCCCCTGTCTGCTGTCCTTCCAGCAACAGGGTCTGTTCGATCAGGGTGGCACAGCCGAGCAGCAGACCCGCAGCGATAAAACCGGGGATCAGCGGAGTGAAAATGGTGGCAAACTTGGCCAGGAAGCGGTGTGCCGCACTGCTCTGTTTCTGCTTCAGCGCCTGTTTGTTGGCGGCGGCGATGTCGCCAAGATCCGCTGATTGCGGGCGAGGGGCGGTCAGTGTTTCCGCGTCTGCATTCAGCATGCCATTCATCATTTCGCAGGCGGTCTGGGCTTTGCCCGGACCAAGCACGATCTGGAACTGGTTGTCGCTTTCAATCACCCCCATCACCCCGGCGATCCGTTTGATGGTATCGCGATCGGCATGCAGGCTGTCCGCCAGGCTCAGCCGCAAGCGGGTCATGCAGTGGCCACAGTTGGTGATGTTATCCCGGCCGCCGATGGCCTGGATGATCTGGCCAATCATGGAATCAGTTATTTTTGCCATAAAGAACCCGGTCAGTCTGATGTGAGGGGGCGGATGCCCCGCTTATGTTGTTATCGTGTTGTCATTGCTGGCTCGGCCAATGTGCGGCAGGCCGATCAATCTGTACATTTGCTGATAAAGCCGCCGCTGCTTTTCAGCCGCTCTCGTGCTTCGCTGGCGGAGATATTGGCCAGGATCATTACGATGGCGGTCTTGCAGTGGTTATCTGCGGCGGCAAGAGCCTGCTCGGCCGTGCCACGGTCACATTCGGTTGCTTCCATGACGATACGCTTCTGGCGCTCCACCAGTTTGGCGTTGGTCGCCTCCACATCCACCATCAGATTGCCGTAGACCTTGCCGGTACGGATCATGGCACCGGTCGAGAGCATATTGAGGATCAGTTTTTGGGCTGTGCCTGCTTTCATGCGGGAGGAGCCGGTCACAATCTCGGGGCCGACCACGGCGACTATGCTGATGTCGGCCGCTTTGGCGAGCGGGCTGCCCGGGTTGCAGCTGATGCTGCACACTGTGGCACCCAGGCTTCTGGCATACTGCATGGCGCCCAGCACATAGGGGGTTCGCCCGCTGGCTGCGATACCCACCAGCACATCGTTGGCACTGAAGTGGATGTTTTTAAGATCGTTGGCACCGAGCTCTGCATCGTCTTCGGCATTCTCCACTGCCTGCAAGATGGCCTTGTGGCCCCCTGCAATCAGACCGATGACCAGCTCGGCAGAGACCCCGTAGGTGGGTGGACATTCGCTGGCGTCCAGAATGCCGAGACGTCCGGAGGTGCCTGCCCCGATGTAAATCAGGCGGCCGCCTTTGCCAAACGCAGCAGCGATCGCATCTACCGCCCTGGCGATCTCGGGAAGCTGTTGGCTTACAGCGACTGCAACGTGTTGATCTTCTTGATTGATGATCCGCAGCATATCCAGTGTCGGTAGCTGATCGATCTCGATGCTGGCTGGATTGCGGGTTTCAGTAATCATGCTTGATAGGTCAATGGTCATCGTTTCCTCTACTTCAGGTCGTCGCCATTCCCGGCGTAAATCATCTTTTTTGATGTTGGCCATCATGAACGATTTTTGATTTTTATTATGAGATCGGAATCGCATAATTAATTATTCCAGTTGTTTTGTTTTTAAAGGAGATAAAATTCCGTTAGAGGAGTATGGAGAGAAGAGGGGGTGACAGGGGGATTGGCTAGCCTGCTTGATGGGAATGCAACAAAAAGCCCCGGTCAGTAGGCCGGGGCTTGCAGAATCATCAGTGTTAATTGACCGAGATGGCGCGGGCGTCGATGAAGTAACGGGCTTTACCCTGTTTGTCGATCTGGATTTTGGCGAGCAGCCTCTCTTGCTGCCTGTGTTCCCACAGTTGTTCTATGTTGGCAAGAGCTGGATTGGCTATGCCGAGCACATTCAGGTATTCGTGAAACAGGCTATGACTGCCGATTTCGGTCAGCATCTTGGTCATATGGGCACTCTTCTGGAACAAGGGGGGCAGATACAAGATAGCCATGTCGAGCTGAATGAGTGTTGTACAAAAAACAAACAGAGCTTCTGGCAACAGCAGAGATAATGCGGGTCAGCGAGTGCGGGATCGCAGACAACAAAAAGCCCCAGTCGTTGGACCGGGGCTGGCGGGTGATTCGGTATCAATTGACTGATATGGCGCGGGCGTCGATGAAATAGCGAGCGTTACCCTGTTTGTCGATCTGGATTTTGGCAACCAGCTGCTCTTGATCTTTATATTCCCAGCGTTGCTCGATCTTGGCGAGGGATGGGCTCGCAATCCCAACCACGTTCAGGTACTCGTGAAACAGGCTATGGCTCCCTATTTCGGTCAGCATCTTGTCCATCTGCATACTCTCCTGAAGTTGAGTGGGTATTCATCAACAAACCTATCAGCGTCCATCTGAATAAAGTCTGTATGAAAAACAAACTAACTCATTTGTGTGTCAATAACATGATCAGGAACAAGATCAGTGCAGATCGTCAGGGACTTTTTGATACCGTTTTCAATCAGAGCCGGTGGGCTTCTGCGGCAACTGATCAAACGTGCCGGAAGCCTTTGGGAGCGCCGGCGCGGTTTGCACAGCCTGGCCGCCGTGGAAGACCGGATCCTGCGCCACTTCCTTGATGCCGTTGATGCAAAACTGCATACCCATGCAGACCAGCAGGAAGCCCATGATGCGGGTCATTGCGTCGATGCCGGTGGCGCCCAGGATCTTGCAGACCGGATCCGCCAGCTTCAATACCCCCCAGCTGATCAGGCTCATCAGGGCAAACGCCGTTACTACACCGGCGTAGATGGTGAGGCGGTTGTACTCGTCAGGCAGCTCGGCGATCTGGGCTGCCCCGCTTATTACCAGCGCCATGGTGCCTGGTCCGCACATGCTGGGCATGGTGAGCGGTACGAAGGCGATGCTCTGGTTGATGTCGACCCCGCTCTGCTGGCTGGGGGCGGGGAACAGCATGCGAAAGCCGATAAAGCCGATGATGAGGCCACCGGCCAGGCGCAAGCCCGGAATGGAGATCCCGAACAGATCCAGGATCGAGGATCCGATAAAGAAGGTGATGCAGAGGGTGCAGAACAGATAGATGGCGGCCAGATTGACCTGACGGCGCACGTGTTCGCGCGACATCCCCTTGCTCAGCCCCAGCAGCAGGGTGGCCGTGGTGGGCGGGTTGACCATGGGCAGCAGCGCCAGCAAGGTGAGTAATACGACCTGAAAGAACATCTTGAGCCTCGGATAAAGAGTTGGACGTCATGGGGCGATGCGGGTGGCAGGCCCCAGAGGGAGGCTATCTTATGCTGGCGAAACTGAACATAAGCAGTACAAAAAAGCCCCGGCAGATACCGGGGCTTGTTGTTCGGGTCAGGCCGCTTGCGGCGCTTGCTGCTGCCGGATGGCCCGTTGCTGGAACCAGAGCCAGAGACCGATGGCGAAACCCAGCACCGACAGGCTCACCACATAGTGGGAGGGGGCCAGCATGTCGCTCTTCATCCAGAGGGTCACCGCCATCGGGGTGAGGCCGCCGAAGATGGCGTAGGCCACGTTGTAGGAGAATGACAGACCGGAGAAGCGCACCACCGGTGGGAAGGCGTTGACCATCACGTAAGGCACGGCGCCGACAATCCCGACCGCAAAGCCTGCCAGCATGTAGAGCGGCACCAGCTGGCTCGTACCAGCCGCCAGACCGTGATAGAAGGCGTAGCTGGAGCCCGCCAGCAGCAGGGAGCCGAACATGAAGGTGAGACCGCTGCCCAGCAGGTCGATCAGTCGACCATAAACGATGCAGCCGAGGGTCAGGGCCACGATCGCCAGCGAGTTGGCGGTCAGGGCGTCAGCCGGGCTGATGCCATAGACCTTCTGCAGATAGGTGGGGGTCATCAGGATCACCACCACGATACCGGCGGAGAGCAGCCAGGTGAGCAGCATGGAGACCACCACGCTGCTCTTGTGGTTGCGCAGCACCGACTTGAGGGGGAGCTCATCGGCCAGGGTCTTGTTGGCTTGCATCTCGGCGAAGACCGGGGTTTCGTGCAACCAGCGACGCAGGTACATGGCGACGATGCCGAAGATACCGCCGAGCAGGAAGGGCACTCGCCAGCCCCAGTCACTCACTTCGGCCGGGGTCAGGCTCTTGTTGACCGCAGTGGCGATCAGGGAGCCGAGCAGGATGCCGGCCGTCAATCCCGCCGTGAGCGTGCCGCAGGCGACCCCGACCCGACGGGCAGGGACGTGCTCGGCGACAAATACCCAGGCGCCCGGCACTTCACCGCCGATGGCGGCGCCTTGCAGGATCCGCAGTCCCAGCAGGGCGATGGGGGCGCCGATGCCGAGCACCGCATAGGTGGGCAGCAGACCGATCAACAGGGTTGGCAGCGCCATCATGATGATGCTGAGGGTGAACATCCGCTTGCGACCGATGAGATCGCCAAAGTGGGCCATGATGATGCCGCCAAGCGGGCGGGCCAGATAACCGGCGGCGAAGATGCCGAAGGTCTGAAACTGGCGCAGCCACTCGGGAATATCTGCCGGGAAGAACAGCTCGCCGATGACCACGGCGAAGAAGACGAAGATGATGAAGTCGTAAAACTCCAGCGCGCCGCCGAGGGCAGCCAGACTCAGGGTTTTGTAATCCTGTCGATTGAGGGGGCGGGCGTGATCATGTTGTTGTGTGCTTGTGGTCATATCCGTATGTTTCCCATCGGTTTTTTTAGTTATTGTCGCCCCGGATAAGGGGCATATACAGGTGATCGAGAGTATGCTGCCTGCCTCTTGTGTGTAAATCGCGCAATTCGCAACACTGTCTTGCATCTTTTTGGGGCAATCCGAGTGCCCCGCTGGCGGAGGAATGATGGAAAAGAAACGGGTACTGCTCTCCTGGAGCAGCGGCAAGGATTGCGCATGGGCACTGCATCAGTTGCGGCAAGATCCCGCCATTGAGGTGGTGGGGCTGTTTACCACCCTCAATCAGGCATTCGAGCGGGTGGCGATGCACGGGGTGCGCAAGCAGCTGTTGACCGAGCAGGCCGCCTGCGTCGGGCTGCCCCTCATCACCATCGATCTGCCCTGGCCCTGCAGCAACGAGGATTACGCCCGCATCATGACCGGCTTTATCGCCGATGTGGTGGCACAGGGGATCCGCCATATGGCCTTTGGCGACTTGTTCCTCGAGGATGTGCGAGCCTACCGTGAAAAGCAGCTGGCAGGCACAGGCATCGAACCACTGTTCCCGCTCTGGGGCAGCAATACCCGTGAACTGGCGCCGCAGATGGTAGCCGCTGGGTTGAAGGCGCGGATCAGTGCTCTCGACCCGAACAAGCTGGATGCCAGCCTGGGTGGCCACGACTTTGACGAGGTGCTGCTGGCGGCGTTGCCGGCGGGGGTCGATCCGTGCGGCGAGAACGGCGAGTTTCACACCCTGGCCTATGATGGCCCCATGTTCTCTCGCCCGCTCGGCATTCGGGTCGGCGAGACAGTGCTGCGCGACGGCTTTGTCTTTACCGATCTGCTGCCAATCGAAGATTAATTATCGGGGGTCAAATGCTCCCTTTTGCAGGAGCATTCACAGATTTGAGAGGCGGAATGGGGACACTATGTGCCCCCTCTTTTGATTCAAGATGACAACCTGCCTTATGAAACACATCTCTCGTCCGGCGCTGCTTGCCTCCTTGCTGGCTGCCGCCCTCTCTCTGCCTGCTGTGGCGGGTCAAGCCGCTACCGTTCAGCCTATCCCTGCCGGTGTCACCACCGTCACCTTGGCCCAGCAGGCACCGATCCACTGGGTATCGGTGGAGCAGATTGCCAAGAGTCTGGATGGCCTGCCCCCGATGGCGGTCGGGTTTGATATCGACGATACCCTGCTCTTCTCCAGCCCGGGTTTTTATCGCGGCAAACAGGAGTTCTCCCCCAACGACGAGAGCTATCTGAAGAACCCCGCCTTCTGGGAGAAGATGAATAACGGCTGGGATGCGTTCAGCATGCCGAAAGAGGTGGGCAAGGCGCTTATCGCCATGCATCTCAAGCGCGGAGACCACATCTATTTCGTCACCGGCCGCTCGGCCACCAAGACCGAAACCGTGAGCCAGACCTTGCAGCAGACCATGAATATTCCGGCCGACCAGCTTAATCCGGTGATCTTCGCCGGTGATCAGCCGGGCCAGAACACCAAGGTGCAGTGGCTCAAGGATAAGCAGATGAAGCTCTTCTACGGCGACGCCGATGGGGATATCAAGGCGGCGCAGGAGGTCGGCATTCGCGGCATTCGTCTGCTGCGGGCCGCCAACTCCAGCTATCGGCCACTGCCGTTGGCAGGGGCGCTGGGGGAAGAGGTGATCATCAACTCCCAGTTCTGATCCGGAGAGGATCCATGCAACAAGGGCGGGGCCATTGGCACCCGCCCTTTTGCATCCGTCATCCTGCTCGGGTCAATCGTCTGCCCACGGCATCTCGGGCAGGCTGTCGAGGAACTCGCCGTAACGGGTCAGATTGAAGGGGCCCTGATCGGCCTCCATCGCCATCAGCTCGG
Organism: Aeromonas sp. PI_26; assembly: GCF_027854445.1. Taxonomy (NCBI): domain Bacteria; kingdom Pseudomonadati; phylum Pseudomonadota; class Gammaproteobacteria; order Aeromonadales; family Aeromonadaceae; genus Aeromonas; species Aeromonas sp. PI_26. The sequence goes on along the minus strand of NZ_JAJNOE010000010.1, from coordinate 63,785 downwards.
CCCCGAGGGCGCAGGCGATATATTGCAGCGCCTCTTCCCGCGGGGTGCCCTTCATCACCAACCGCATCAGGGTCGCCTTCACATGGGGCGGGTGACCATCGTTGAGCTGGTTCTCCACCATCTCCAGCAGCGCGTCTTCGTCAAAAAATTCCTGAGTGTCGTTCATGGGATATCCGCAACAGTGAATGTGGCGGCCAGTATAGCCTGAATGGGGCTAACACTTTGAATGGCCAGCGAATAAACAATCCGATGGGGAGGCCATTTGTTACCCATAATTAGGAGGAGTTTGCCAAGGCAAACAGGTTGGAACACAGATAACATGGATGGACACGCCTATGCCCACGATAGATTCCCTGCTGGCCGAGCCCAAGCTACTGCCCCAGATCCCGGAAGTGATGCGGGATTTGATCCAGACCTTCAATGAAAAGGATCCGGATCTGCTCAAGATCAGCAAGTTGATCAACAAGGACCCTGTCATCTCCGCCAAGTTGCTGCGTCTGGCCAACTCGGCCAAGTTCGGCAGCAGTCGTCAGATCGGCACCGTCAATGAAGCCGCAGTGCGGCTGGGGTTGGCGATGGTGCGCAACATGGTGCTGGCCTGCGGGCTCACCGAGTCGGTCACTGCGGTGCCCGGCATTGACCTCAAACATTTCTGGGGCTGCGTCTTCAACGTGGCGGAGCTGGCGCGTCGTCTGGCGGTGAAGAAGGGGATGAAAGGGGATGAGGTCTTTACCTGCGCCCTGCTCTACGATCTCGGCCGCTTGGTGATGCACGTAGGCTTGCCGGAAAACACCGTCCATCACATTCACGATCTGGAGCTGCACAAGGGGCGGGCCAAGGCGGAAGAGCTGGTGGTTGGCTTCAACTATGCCCAGGTCGGGGCGGCCATGGCACGTTACTGGAAGTTCCCCGAGACCATCAGCAATGCGGTGGAGTATCACTACAACCCCATGCTGGCCAAGGAGTTCTCCGCCGAGGCCGGGTTGATCCATCTGGCGATCGTACTGGCTGCGCAATCCGATGTGGGTGAAGAGGCGCCACCCGAGTGGCCCCACAAGGTGGCAGACGCGTTGGGGCTGAGCTGGGCCGATTGCGCCGCCCAGTTCACTGCACTGCGCGAGCAGGGGAATGGCTATGCCGGATTGCTGGCTGCCTGAGCCCGTTTATCCCATCTCATCAGGGGCCAACGCGGCCCCTTTTTCATTGCCGATGGTGCCACAGGCTTGCCAGCCCGGGAGTGACGGGGCAATCTTTGCCCTTCACTTTCCGTTTGAGAGCCCTTGCCATGATTGCCTCCTCCCGCCTGATCCTGCGCGAAATGATCGTCACCGACGCCCCCTTCATCCTTGAGCTGCTCAATGACGGCGACTTTTATCGTTACATCGGTGATCGGGGCATTCGCACCCTCGAACAGGCGCAGGAGTATATCCAGCAGGGACCGGCGGTCAGCTATGCCCGCTATGGTCACGGACTCTATCTGGTGGAGCGCAAGGAGGACGGTGTCAGCCTCGGTATCTGCGGTTTGATCAAGCGCGACACCCTGGAGCAGGTCGATATCGGTTACGCCTTCCTGCCGCAATATCGCGGTCAGGGCTACGCCATTGAAGCGGCGCAGGCCGCCCTTGCCGATGGCAAAAGCCGGTTGGGGATCGGGCAGGTGGTCGCCATCGTCACCCCGGGCAACGAGCGATCCATCGGCCTGCTGGCCAAGCTGGGGTTGGTGCGCAGTCGATTGGTCAAATTGAGCGAAGATGCTGACGAATGCCTGCTGCTGGAGCAGTGATCAAGGTCAGAGAGCTGAAAAGCAAATGGCGAGGTAGCTGTCAGGCTGAGTGACAAGCAAGAGGCTGGATCTGGCTAAAGGCGTGAGAGAAGCAAAGAGGCCGCCGTGAGTTGCGGCCTGTCTGCATCGGGCGCTGCCGGAGGGCAGGCAGGATCAGTTGAGGTCTTCGATGGAGAACTCGCCAGCGATACCATCACAGGAGATGGCGAAACCGCCGCTGAAGCGGGTGCTGAACTGGATCAGAAACGCATCATTGTCGTGCTCTTGCACAGGCAGGTTGATGGGTTTGCTGCGACGCAGGGGCTTGTGTGTTTGTACTGCTTTCATCATGGTATTTCTCTATATAAATTAAGTGTTTGCTCCTTGTATTGGCAAATGTCAGGTCAATGGGCGCGGTCGATTGGGTGAACGACAAGCGCGCAGGAATACCCAGCCCGGTTAAGGGGCGTCTGCACTTTCAAGGAATATGCTGATGCATAAATCAAATTGGGTGGGCAGATCGGGTCTGCACCGTGAGAGCCGGGCAACGCAGGCAGACAGCCTGACGGTTCTCAAGGCGAGTAAATCAGAAGAAGGTTATGCGGGTACTGGCAGGATTCATCGTGAGGTGAAGCATTGCAGGGCAAACATAAACAGGGCTGATTAACTAGCCGACGCGCATTCTCTCCTCGAAATGAATAAAAAGCAAACAATAATTTGCCGATGTTGAAGTCAGTACACTTTTCCTCTGTGTAATCAAGGTGCTATCAGCAGCAAATATTCGCAACTATCCGCCATAAAAAGAGGGCTCCCGACGGGAGCCCTCTCTCATTCTGCAATCAGCACAGTGGGCCGACTCAGTAGTCGCCACAGGCCTTCTTGGCGGCCGTGATCATCGGGGTGATGGTCATGCCTTGCACCACGATGGAGAACATCACCACCGAGTAGGTCATCACCAGGATGACCTCCCGCAGATCGACGCCATGTTCCGGGATCATCATGACGCCGGAGGGGAGTGCCAGTGCCATCGCCATCGCCAGACCACCGCGCAGGCCACCCCAAGTGAGGATCCGCACCGAGAAGGTGTTGTAATTGCGGAATCGGCGGAAAGCCACATAGGGCAGCGACACGCTGATAAAGCGGGCACCCAGGCAGAGCGGCACCGCAATGACCAGCAGGATCCAGTCACGCCAGGCGAGATCCAGCAGAACCAGCGCCAGACCGATCAGCAGGAACAGCAGGGCGTTGAGGAACTGGTCCATCAACTCCCAGAAGTGATCCAGGTGATGGCTGCTCTGCTCGGAGAAGCCGGAGTGACGGGTCCAGTTGCCGATCATGATGCCGGTGACCACCATGGCCAGTGCGCCGGAGACGCCGATCATGTTGGCAAAGGCGAAGCCGGCGGTCGGGATGCAGAGGGTCAGCAGCAGCTCCAATGAACCGTCATCGGTGGCGCTGATCATCACGTGGGCGATGAGGCCCAGCACGGCGCCGAACAGGATGCCGCCGAGGGCTTCGTGCAGGAACAGACCGGCTACGCTACCGAAGGTGGGCTCGACACCGCCAAAGGCGACGGCAAACACGGTAGCGAAGATGACGAGGCCAACACCATCGTTGAACAGGGATTCCCCTTCGATCTGGATGGCGATCTGGGGTGGCGCCTTCATCTTCTTGACGATGGCCAGTACGGCAATCGGGTCAGTGGGGGAGATCAGCGCGCCGAACAGCATGCAGTAGACCAGCGGCAACTCCCAGCCCAGCAGCTTGGCGATAAACCAGAAGCCGTAGCCGATGAGGAAGGTGGAGAGCAGGGTGGCAATGATGGCCAGAATGGTGATCTCCCACTTCTGGCTACGCAGCGCCTTGAGGTTGATGCCGAGGCCACCGGCGAACAGCAGGAAGCCCAGAATCCCCTTCAGCAGGAAGTTCTGGAAGTCGATGCTCTCCATGGTCTTGACGGCAAGAGGTTCCAGGTTGAACCAGCCCAGTTTGCCAAACAGCACCAGCAGTGCGGAGATCAGCATGGAGCCCGCAGTGATGGCGATGGTGGTCTGGATCTTCACAACATACTGGTTGGCAAAGGCGATAAAAATCGCCAACGCTGCCAGAAAACAGAGTGTGTAGTAGACGCTCATAGTTATTTTTTTCTCGTTGGTAGACAGCAAGCACGTATCCCTATGCAGGACGGGCATAGGTTACTCTCGGGCCCTATGTTACTCATTACCCATAAATGAGTATATGGTGGCGCATTTGGACTGATAGACGGCTAGATTTCCATTTTATTTGTTTGCTGTTAGGATGCTGTTTACGCAGTTGCATGGATGTAAGAGGAACACGCGGTGTCTAACGTAATGTCGAGCAGAGAGCCGAGCAAGCAGTCGGACGTAACAAAGAAGCTGGAAGCCTGCCTCAGGGAGCGGATCCTGATCATCGACGGGGCCATGGGTACCATGATCCAGGGCTACAAGCTGGGGGAGGCGGATTATCGGGGTGAGCGGTTTGCCGACTGGCATACTGACATCAAGGGCAACAACGATCTGCTGGTGCTGACCCGTCCGGCGGTGATCCGCGAGATCCACGAGCAGTATTGCGCTGCCGGGGCCGACATTCTCGAGACCAACACCTTCAACGCCACTCGCATCGCTATGGCCGATTACGAGATGGAAGATCTCTCGGCCGAGATCAACCGCGAGGCGGCCCGTCTAGCTCGCGCGGTAGCGGACGAGTGGACGACGAAGGAGCCCCACAAGCCGCGCTTCGTGGCAGGGGTGTTGGGCCCCACCAACCGCACCGCCTCCATCTCGCCGGATGTGAACGATCCCGGCAAGCGCAACGTTACCTATGACCAGCTGGTGGCGGCCTACACCGAATCGACCCACGCGCTGATCGAGGGTGGCGCCGACATCATCCTGATTGAAACCATCTTCGATACTCTCAACGCCAAGGCCGCCGCCTTCGCGGTGGAAGGGGTGTTCGAGGCGCTGGGTTACAGCCTGCCGGTGATGATCTCCGGCACCATTACCGATGCCTCCGGCCGAACCCTCTCCGGCCAGACCACCGAAGCCTTCTACCACTCGCTGCGCCACGTCAAACCGGTATCGTTCGGCCTCAACTGTGCGTTGGGGCCCGATGAGCTGCGCCAGTATGTGGAGGAGCTGTCGCGCATCAGCGAATCCTGCGTCAGCGCCCACCCCAACGCCGGTCTGCCCAATGCGTTCGGTGAGTATGACCTCGATGCGGGTGAGATGGCAGAGCATATTCGCGAGTGGGCCCAAAGCGGCTTCCTCAACCTGGTCGGCGGTTGCTGCGGCACCACCCCGACCCATATCCGCGCCATGGCCGACGCCGTGGCGGGCATCAAGCCGCGTGTGCTGCCCGAGCTGCCGGTGGCCTGCCGCCTGTCGGGCCTCGAGCCGCTGATCATTACCCCCGAGTCCATGTTCGTGAACGTGGGGGAGCGCACCAACGTCACCGGTTCGGCCAAGTTCAAGCGGCTGATCAAGGAGGGGCTCTACGACGAGGCGCTCGATGTTGCCAAGCAGCAGGTGGAGAACGGCGCCCAGATCATCGACATCAACATGGACGAGGGGATGCTGGACGCCGAAGCGGCCATGGTGCGCTTCCTCAACCTCATCGCCGGTGAGCCGGATATCGCCCGGGTGCCGGTGATGATCGACTCCTCCAAGTGGGAGGTGCTGGAAGCGGGCCTCAAGTGCGTGCAGGGCAAGCCGGTGGTCAACTCCATCTCCATGAAAGAGGGGGAGGAGAAGTTCATCCAGCAGGCCAGATTGCTGCGCCGCTACGGCGCCGCCGTCATCGTGATGGCGTTCGATGAGGCGGGGCAGGCCGACACCCGCGCCCGCAAGTTCGAGATCTGCCAGCGTGCCTACCGGATCCTGGTGGATCAGGTCGGTTTCCCGCCGGAAGACATCATCTTCGATCCCAACATCTTCGCGGTAGCGACCGGCATCGACGAGCACAACAACTACGCGGTGGACTTCATCGAGGCGGTGAAGGACATCAAGACGCACCTGCCCCACGCCATGATCTCCGGCGGCGTCTCCAACGTCTCGTTTTCGTTTCGCGGCAACGAGCCGGTGCGCGAAGCCATTCACGCCGTCTTCCTCTACCACGCTATCAAAAACGGCATGGACATGGGGATCGTCAACGCCGGTCAGCTCGCCATCTATGAAGACATTCCGGCGGAGCTGAAAGAGAAGGTCGAGGCTGTGGTGCTCAACCTCAATGACAATGCCACCGAGGCGCTGCTGGCCATCGCCGAGAAGTATCGCGGTGCCGGTGCCCAGGCTGAGGATCCGCGGGATCAGGAGTGGCGCAGCTGGCCGGTAGGCAAGCGGCTGGAGCACGCACTGGTCAAGGGGATCACCGACTTTATCGAAGAGGATACCGAAGAGGCACGCGCTGGCGCCGAGAAGCCGCTGCACGTCATCGAAGGGCCGTTGATGGATGGCATGAACGTGGTCGGCGACCTGTTCGGCGCGGGCAAGATGTTCCTGCCGCAGGTGGTGAAATCGGCGCGGGTGATGAAGCGGGCGGTGGCCTATCTGCAGCCCTATATCGAGGCGGAAAAGTCGGGTGGCTCCAGCAATGGCAAAATCGTGCTGGCGACCGTGAAAGGGGATGTGCACGACATCGGCAAGAACATTGTCGGGGTGGTGCTGCAGTGCAACAACTTCGAGATTGTCGACCTCGGGGTCATGGTCTCCTGCGAGACCATTCTCAAAACGGCGCGGGAGGTCGGCGCCGATATCATCGGGCTGTCGGGTCTCATCACCCCGTCGCTGGACGAGATGGTGCACGTGGCCAAGGAGATGGAGCGTCAGGGCTTCAAGCTGCCGCTGCTGATCGGCGGTGCCACCACCTCCAAGGCGCACACTGCGGTGAAGATAGAGCAGAACTACTCGGAGCCTGTGGTCTATGTCTCCAACGCCTCCCGCGCGGTGGGGGTGGCCCAGAGCCTGCTCAGCCCGGATCTGAAGGAGGCGTTTGTCGCCCGCATCGACAAGGAGTACGAGATCGCCCGGGATCAGCATGCCCGCAAGCAGCCGCGCTCCCGCCCGGTCAGTCTGGCCCATGCCCGCGCCAACCGGCACCAGCTGGACTGGGTTGGCTACCAGCCGCCGAAGCCCCACGAGCTCGGGGTGCAGAAGTTCGAAGATGTGGCCATTTCGGTGTTGCGCCCCTACATCGACTGGACGCCGTTCTTCCTCAGCTGGGAGCTGGCGGGCAAATTCCCGCGCATCCTCGAGGACGAGATCATTGGCGAGGAGGCGACCAAGCTGTTTGCCGACGCCAACGCCATGCTGGATCAACTGGAAAAGGATCAGAGCGTGCGCTGCGCCGGGGTGGTCGGCCTGTTCCCGGCCAACGCGGTAGGGGACAGCATCGAGGTCTACAGCGACGAGTCCCGCACCGAGGTCATCAAGGTGCTGCACCACCTGCGCCAGCAGAGCGAGAAGCAGGGCTTCCCCAACTACTGTCTGGCGGACTATGTGGCGCCGAAAGAGAGCGGCAAACCGGACTGGATCGGCGCCTTCGCGGTGACCGGTGGCATCGGTGAGGAGGCCATCGCCAAGGCCTACAAGGCGCAGCACGATGACTACAACGCCATCCTCATTCAGGCGGTGTGCGACCGTCTCGCCGAAGCCTTTGCCGAGTATCTGCACGAGCAGGTGCGCAAGGTACATTGGGGTTATGCTCCCGACGAGGCCCTCAGCAACGAGGAGTTGATCCGCGAGAACTATCAGGGTATCCGCCCGGCCCCCGGTTATCCGGCCTGCCCGGAGCACACCGAGAAGGGGAGCATCTGGGAGCTGCTGGAGGTGGAGCAGGCCATCGGCATGCAGCTCACCGAATCCTACGCCATGTGGCCGGGGGCGGCGGTATCGGGCTGGTACTTCTCCCACCCCGAGAGCAAATACTTCGCGGTGGCGCAGATCCAGCACGATCAGGTGGAAGATTACGCCGCCCGCAAGGGTATGACGCTGGCCGAGGCCGAGCGCTGGTTGGGGCCAAACCTGAACTGACTCCCGCGTGACATCGGTTGATCTTTAACGAGAAACGGCGGCATCCTTGCACGGGTTGAACAACCTGCGCAGAGCCGCCGTTTAACCTGTTGGTCACAGTGATGTGGTAGCGTGCGGTTTGGTGTGGTTTGTCTTGTTGTCAGGATAAACAATTGGCGTTGTCTTGGCGCTGTGGCACCTTATACTCTCCCGCCCCATCCTGCCCAGGCACAGCCTTCTAGCGGAATTGTCATGAAGATCACCATTTTATCCCGTGAGCCGAAAAACTACTCCACCCGCCGTCTGGTCGAGGTGGCGCAGGCGCGCGGTCATCAGGTAGAGGTGCTCGACACCCTGCGCTGCTATATGAATATCGCTTCCCACAACCCCTCCATTCACTACGAGGGTGGGGAGCTGGGAAGTTATGACGCCGTGATCCCGCGGATCGGGGCCAGCATTACCGCCTACGGCACCGCCGTGCTGCGCCAGTTCGAGATGATGAACACCATGGCCCTCAACAGCTCGGTGGCTATCAGTCGTTCCCGCGACAAGCTGCGGGCGATGCAACTGCTCTCCCGCCATGGCATCGGCCTGCCCATCACCGGCTATGCCCACAGCACCCACGACGTGCCCGACCTCATCACCATGGTGGGCGGGGCGCCGCTGGTGGTGAAGCTGCTGGAGGGAACCCAGGGGATTGGCGTGGTGCTGTGCGAGACCCAGAAAGCCGCCGAGAGCGTGATCGAGGCCTTTATCCAGACCAACAACAACATTCTGGTGCAGGAGTATATCCGCGAGGCCAATGGCGCCGATATCCGCTGTCTGGTGGTCAACGGCAAGGTGGTTGCCGCCATGCGCCGCCAGGCCCAGCCGGGGGAGTTTCGCTCCAACCTGCACCGTGGCGGCACCGCCGAGGCGATCAAGATCACCCCGGAAGAGCGCGCCACCGCGGTGCAGGCCGCCAAGATCATGGGACTGGATGTGGCGGGGGTGGATATCCTGCGCAGCGCCCGTGGCCCGCTGGTGCTGGAGGTCAACTCTTCCCCCGGCCTGCAAGGGGTGGAAGCCGCCTCGGGCAAGGATGTGGCCGGCAAGATCATCGAGTTCCTCGAACTCAAGGCGAGCCGCAAGAACAAACCGGCGGAGTGAGCCGCGGGCTTGCATCCGTCAGATAGAAACAGGGCGCCCTCGGGCGCCTTGTTGCTATCTGGCTGGTGGGTTGGCGGTGCCACTGCGCCCTCACCCTAACCCTCTCCCAAAGGGAGAGGGAACTCTCCGGCGGCGATCATCGCCAGCCGGGCGCTGAAAATTCCGTCCTTCAGCCGGGTATCGATCTGCCAGCCCAGCTTCTCGCAGATGCGCTGAATGATGGTGAGGCCACAGCCGTAGCCGAGGATCTGATCCGGCGCCGCCGCCGTCGGGTTGCTGATGGTGAGCACCGGGCCACACAGCTCGATGTCGATATGTCCCTCGGCATAGCTCAGGGCATTTTTCAGCAGGTTGCCGAGGGCGATGGCGAGCAGGGAGAGGGGGGCGTTGACTTCGCTGCTCTCGTCCAGATTAAGCCGGATATCGAGGGCCTCCCGCTGCAACAGCGGAGCGAGGCGGGCCAGCTCCTGACGGATCAGCGGGGTGACCTGTTGCAGCGGTCGCTCCACTGCCTCCTTGCGGCCCAGCAGCAGGAAGGTCTCGGTGAGCAGCGCCATCTCGTCGGCGGCGGCGCGGATGCGGATGGTGGCGCGGGCGGCCGGTGCGGGCAAGTCCGTCACCTTGCCGAGCAGGGCCGCCGAGCCCTGGATCACCATGTTGGGGGTGCGCAGCTCGTGGCTGGCGAAGCGGCTGAACTCCTGCTCGCGGGCGAACACTGCGCTCACCTCCTGCTTGCCGGCCAGCAGCGCCAGCTCGATATCCCTGAGCTCCTGCCAGGGGGCGTCGGGTTCGAAATCCGCCTGATCCGGGGTGAGGTGGGCGACCCTCTGTTGCAGCCGTTGCAGCGGCCCCGTGATATGGCGCACCAGCCAGATGCCGAAGCCGAGGCAGGCGAGCAGCAGCGCCAGCCCGATCAGTCGGGTGGCCAGATGCAGCTTGTCTTCGTAGGGGTCGAGGTAGTCGTCGGCGTCGTCGTTGAAGACCAGATAGAGCAGTCCCTCGCCGGAGGGGTGACGGGCCACCAGAAAGTGTTTGTCCTCTTTGCCCAGTTGGTGCTCGAAAAAGCCGGGGGTCTGGTAGGGCTTCAGCCACTTCGGCAGGCGGCCCGCCTCGGTCCAGTAGCTGGAGAACTGTCTGGGGCTCGGGGCAGCCGCAGCCGGGCCGAGTCGCAGCCAGTCATCGCTGTAGCGGGTCACTTCGGCTTCCAGCCAGTGGCGCAGGCTCAGCTCCTCCATCTTGTCCTCGGCCACCAGCATCAAGCCGGAGAGCAGGATCAGCAGCACCACCCCGGCGCCGCCGAGCGCCATGATCAGGCGGCGGCGCAGGCTCGGCAGGCTCATGCGCTCACCAGTCGATAGCCCTGACCGTGCAGGGTCTCCAGCATGGGAGTGGGGAAGGGTTTGTCGAGCGCGTTGCGCAGGGCGTAGATATGGCTGCGCAGGGCATCGGAGTCGGGCTCCTCATCCCCCCAGACGGTGTCGAGTACCTCCTGACGGCTGACGATGGCGGGGGCGCGGCGGGCCAGCAGGGCGAGGATTTGGAACGGGATCTTGCCGAGCTTGAGGGGCTCACCGGCGCGGGTGGCGCGGCCGCTGGCGACATCGACCGTCAGATCGCCAAAGCTGATGGCCCCCACATCGCCGCGCGGGCCACGCAGGCTCAGAGCTTGCAGTCGCACCTCCAGCTCCTCCATGGCGAAGGGCTTGACCAGATAGTCATCCCCTCCCGCCTTGAAGCCCGCCAGCTTGTCTTCCAGGCTGTCGCGGGCGGTGAGAAACAGCACGGGAGTGGCAATCCCCTGCTCGCGCAGGCGCGCCACTGTGCTGAGGCCATCGAGGCGCGGCATCATCACATCCATGATGATGACGTCGAAACGCTGCTCCTCCAGCAGTTGCAGCGCCGCCTGACCGTGATAGGCACAATCGAGGCGGTGACCGGCCAGCTCCAGATAATCCATGATGGTTTCCGCCACCTGAGGATTGTCTTCCACTACCAAAATCTTCATGCTTTGCTCTCCTGGTTGGCGAGCGTTTCACGCTCTTTTCACACCGGATTCGGCATCCTGTTTGCCAGTGTAACCCCGAGGATCCCTGATGAAGAAGTCTCTCTGCGCCCTCCTGCTGTTGATCTTGTTGCCACTTGGCACCGCACAGGCGACCGAATTCAAACTGACCGGCCGCACCACCTGGCAGCTTGGCCAGTTGATGGTCAACGGCATGCCGTTCGTGATCGACGACCAGACCCGCTTCAAGGATTGGCTCAACGAGGATGATCTCGGCGGTACCTGGGTCGAGATGAAGGGGGTGGTGGAGAACGGCGTGCGCTATGTACGCAAGGTCGAAGCCCTCGACGAAGATGACAAGGACGAGATGGATCTGGAGGGGCCGGTCGAAGGGGGGCGGATCTGGGGCTACACCACCTCGGACAACAGTCTGGCGCCGTTCGAAGGGCGCTGGCTCGAGCTGGAGTGCAAGTTTGACGGCATGCGCCTGAGCCGCTGTCGCGAGGATGACTGATCCGATCTCTGCGTTCCGATTAGAAATGCTCCCGAATGAAGCCCATGCTTGTCCAGCATGGGCTTTTTGTTCAGGGACGAACGAAGATGGAACAATCGAGAAAGTGGTGTGCATGGATGCTGGGTGTACCGCTCTGGGCGGTGCAGGCGGGAGCTGACGAATTGTGGCTGGTGGAGCTGGAGCACAGCGATGGCATCCGCCTGCAATTTCAGGGGGCCGAAGTGGAGCTGGGTAGTGCCGCCGTCTGGCGGCAGGGGGAGATTTGGCCACAGCCACTCAAACCCGGCGACCAGCTCGCCCTGCTGGTGGCCGATGGCGTTGCTACCCGGATTGAGCTGCTGGCCGCCAGAGCCCCGCTGGCCAATCTGCCCTGGCAGCGGGCGCAAGATCGCCTGCAATCCTTCGATGACCGGCAGCTCACGCTGGCAACCCTGGGCACAGTGCCACTCAATCCGCAGGTGCGCTGGGTCAACGGTTCGGCCGCCGATCTGCATGCCGGGAGCGAGCTGGTATTGATCCGTTCGGCGGATGGAATATTGCAGGGAATTGAAGTGATCAATCCGGAAGAGTAATTCAGCATCTTCTTATTTAATATGGTTTCACCATATTGTGGCAGCCATTAAATAATGGCTGCCACAATATTTATGATTTATTCCTCAATAAAGTCATCACTCTAATTATTTTCCTGTATCACCATTATTTTGTTTGTCATGAATGTTTTTTGGTGGTTTATTTTATTTGTGTCAGGTTTTGTCGGAGTCCATACCTGTCAAATGAAAAAGGATATTTCTACACAATAACAATTATCGTATGTCTGAAAGAGGGATAAATGATGAATAGAATAATTACCGCCAATCTGGCGTTTTTGGCGTCTTCATTGATGCTCGCTCAGGTGCAGGCGGCTGAACCTGTCTACCCTGATCAGGTCAAGTGGGCGGGTCTTGGCACGGGCGTCTGTGCCAGTGGTTATCGTCCTCTGACCCGCGATGAAGCCATGAGTATCAAGGGTAATCTGGTCAGCCGCATGGGGCAGTGGCAGATCACCGGGCTGGCGGATCGCTGGGTGATCATGGGGCCGGGATATAATGGCGAAATCAAACAGGGCACTGCCGGAGAAACCTGGTGTTATCCCAACTCACCGGTTTCCGGAGAAATACCAACACTCTCTGACTGGAATATTCCAGCGGGTGATGAGGTCGATGTGCAATGGCGTCTTGTCCACGACAATGATTATTTTATCAAGCCGGTCAGTTATCTCGCTCATTATTTGGGATACGCCTGGGTGGGTGGAAATCATAGCCCCTATGTCGGGGAAGATATGGATGTTACCCGGGTTGGCGATGGCTGGTTGATAAAGGGAAATAATGATGGAGGCTGCTCCGGATATCGTTGCGGGGAGAAGAGCTCCATCAAGGTAAGCAACTTCTCATATACCCTGGAACCCGACTCTTTCAGCCATGGTCAGGTCACCGAGAGCGGCAAGCAGCTGGTCAAGACCATCACGGCCAATGCGACCAACTACACCGACCTGCCCCAGCAGGTGGTAGTGACCCTGAAGTACGACAAGGCCACCAACTGGTCGAAGACCGACACCTACAGTCTGAGCGAGAAGGTGACCACCAAGAACAAGTTCCAGTGGCCGCTGGTGGGTGAGACCGAGCTTGCCATCGAGATTGCGGCGAGCCAGAGCTGGGCTTCCCAACACGGGGGCTCGACCACCGAGACCGTCTCGGTTGAAGCGCGCCCCACGGTGCCGCCTCACTCCAGCCTGCCGGTGCGGGTTGCCCTCTACAAGTCCAACATCTCCTACCCCTACGAGTTCAAGGCCGAGGTCAATTATGACCTGACCATGAAGGGCTTCCTGCGTTGGGGCGGCAATGCCTGGTATACCCATCCTGAGAATCGTCCCACCTGGGAGCACACCTTTGCCGTCGGCCCGTTCCGCGACAAGGCCAGCAGCATTCGCTACCAGTGGGACAAGCGTTATATCCCGGGTGAAGTGAAGTGGTGGGACTGGAACTGGACCATCAGCGAGTATGGTTTGTCGACCATGCAGAATAACCTGGGGCGTGTGCTGCGCCCGATCCGTTCGGCGGTGACCGGTGACTTCTATGCCGAGAGCCAGTTTGCCGGTGATATCGAGATTGGTCAGCCCCAGACCCGTTCCGCGGCCTCTGCTCAGTTGCGTAACGCCTCTGCAGAGGGTGTGGCGCTTACCGGTGTGGATCTGGATAGCGAGGCCCTTGCCAACGAAGGGTTTGGCAATGTATCCCTGACCATAGTTCCAGTTCAATAACCTCCCTCACAGGCCCCTTTCATAGGGGCCTGTTTCTGTTCTGCGCAAGACGATGCACTTGCCCAGCGCACCTCGCTTTTCCCTCTTTTTGTCCTCTTGTCCCTGAATGCTCACAACGGGAACCTGTGGCGTGCCAAGGGGATGCCAACGCAGGTTTGACCTCTGTTTGGGGTGGCCCCGTGAGCGAGGCATTGTTCACTCATTTGTTGAAAGAGGCGTGTTGGCCAGATTGTTAACGGCTTGTGCTTTAGATTTTCCCCCTTATACTGGCGCCATCTTGTCGGAGTGCTGACCGTCGAACGACGCGAAGCTGAGACCGTTAATTCGGGATCCGTGGAACCTGATCAGGTTAAAACCTGCGAAGGGAACAAGGGTAACTTGCGGGTTACCGCGCCGGAGGAGGAACAAGCCTCTTCCGCTCATCAAAGGGCTCACCCTTGATGGGTCAGGGCGCACAGGAGGGAGTCTGTCCCGTCCGGTTTTCCAGCACGTGGGGCGCCTTGCCCACCGCGTGCAGAGAGCGGGAAGTGGCAGAACAGCAGCGCGGAGATCTATCCCGCGCGCACTCCCTCCCGAGATAAACACCCCGCCGCAAGTTCATCTTCTCCTCGAACTCCAGACAAGCAAACACCCATAACTTCAACCAGTTAATGTGAGTTTTGCTATGTCTACTTCTGTATCTGATACCGCCAAATCCAGCCGCCGCGAGCAGCGCTCCAGCGCCCAAGCTTTTATCGACAGCCTCAAGGGGATGGCTCATCCCAATTCCCGCCGCATCTTTATCGAAGGCTCCCGCCCCGATATCCGTGTTCCCCTGCGGGAGATCCAGCTGGCCGACACCTTCGTCGGCGGCACCAAAGAAGATCCCCGGTTCGAGCCCAACGAGCCGGTGCCGGTCTACGACACTTCTGGCCGTTACGGGGAGGAGGGGGTCGCCATCGACGTGCGCCGCGGCCTGCCGCGCCTGCGGGAGAACTGGGTGCTGGAGCGCGATGACACCGACGAACTGCCGGGGCTCAGCTCCACCTTCACCCAGGAGCGGCTGGCCGACGAGGGGCTGGATCACCTGCGCTTCGAGCATCTGCCCAAGCCACGCCGTGCCAAGCCGGGCCGCCGGGTCACCCAGCTCCACTACGCCCGTGCCGGTATCGTTACTCCCGAGATGGAATTTATCGCCATTCGCGAGAACATGGGGCGCGAGCGGGTGCGCTCCGAGCTGTTGCGTACCCAGCATCCGGGCCGCGATTTTGGTGCCCGTTTGCCCCAGAACATCACCCCCGAATTTGTGCGTGATGAAGTAGCCGCCGGTCGCGCCATCATCCCCAGCAACATCAACCACCCGGAAGCGGAGCCGATGATCATCGGCCGCAATTTCCTGGTGAAGATCAACGCCAACATCGGCAACTCGGCGGTCACCTCCAGCATCGAAGAGGAAGTCGAAAAGCTGGTCTGGTCGACCCGCTGGGGCGCCGACACCGTGATGGATCTCTCCACCGGTCGCTACATCCACGAGACCCGCGAGTGGATCCTGCGCAACAGCCCGGTGCCCATCGGTACCGTGCCCATTTATCAGGCGCTGGAGAAGACCAACGGCATCGCCGAAGACCTCACCTGGGAGCTGTTCCGCGATACCCTGCTGGAGCAGGCCGAGCAGGGGGTGGACTACTTCACCATCCACGCCGGCGTCCTGCTGCGCTTCGTGCCGATGACCGCCAAGCGCCTCACCGGCATCGTGTCGCGCGGCGGCAGCATCATGGCCAAGTGGTGCCTCTCCCACCACAAGGAGAACTTCCTCTACCAGCACTTTCGCGAAATCTGCGAGATCTGCGCCGCCTATGACGTGGCCCTGTCGCTGGGCGACGGTCTGCGCCCCGGCTCCGTCTATGACGCCAACGACGAGGCCCAGTTCGCCGAGCTGCGCACCCTGGGCGAGCTGACCAAAATCGCGTGGGAGTACGACGTGCAGGTGATGATCGAGGGCCCCGGCCACGTGCCGATGCACATGATCGAGCGCAACATGACCGAGCAGCTGGAGCACTGCCACGAGGCGCCTTTCTATACGCTGGGCCCGCTCACCACCGACATTGCGCCGGGTTACGATCACTTCACCTCCGGCATCGGCGCCGCGCTCATCGGCTGGTATGGCTGCGCCATGCTCTGCTACGTCACCCCCAAGGAGCATCTGGGGCTGCCCAACAAGGAGGATGTGAAGCAGGGGCTGATTACCTACAAGATCGCCGCCCACGCCGCCGATCTGGCCAAGGGGCATCCGGGCGCCCAGATCCGCGACAACGCCATGTCCAAGGCGCGCTTCGAGTTCCGCTGGGAGGATCAGTTCAATCTGGCCCTCGACCCCGACACCGCCCGCGCCTACCACGACGAAACCCTGCCGCAGGAGTCCGGCAAGGTGGCCCACTTCTGCTCTATGTGCGGGCCCAAGTTCTGTTCCATGAAGATCACTCAGGATGTACGCGACTACGCCGCCAAGCTGGAAGCCGTAGAGATAAAGCTGGTCGGCATGGACGGCCAGCAGGAGCAGGTAGTGGCTCAGGTGGAGAGCGGCATGGCCCGCATGGCTGAGACTTTCAAGGAGACTGGCGGCGAGATCTACCATCAGGCGGCGGCGCTGAAACAGGCCGCAGGGGAGGAGGCGTGAGCAGCGCAAGCGGGGCTGTCAGCCCCGCCGACCTGTCGCCCGTGACGGACTCGCTGCCTGTGGTCTGGACCATCGCCGGTTCCGACTCCGGCGGCGGCGCCGGCATTCAGGCCGACTTGCACACATTGCACGACCTCGGCGTGCACGGCTGCTCGGTCATCTCTGCCATCACCGCCCAGAACTCGGTGGCGGTGAAGATGGTTGACCCCGTGCTGATGCAGACCTTCACCGCCCAGATCGACGCCCTTGGCGTCGATCTGCCGCCCGCCGCCATCAAGATAGGCCTGCTGCCGACCCGGCTTCACGTCGAGGTGCTGGCCCGCCGACTGGCAACTATCGAAGCCCCCTTCGTGGTCTACGACCCCGTGGCCATCGCCAGCACCGGCACCCCGATGGCGGAGCCCAATATGCTGGAGGCGGTGCGCGAGCAGCTGTTGCCGCGCCTCTCCTTGATCACCCCCAACGGCCCCGAGCTGGAAGCCCTGACCGGACTGCCGGTCAGCAGCCCCGAACTGGAGCGCCTTGCCGCCCGCCGCCTGCGTGAACTCGGCGCTCGCGCCGTGCTGGTCAAGGGGGGTCATCTTGAGTGGAGCGGCGAGCTGTGTCTGGACTACTACCAGGATGAGACCCGCGAATTCTGGCTGGCAGCGCCGCGCCTCGATACCCGCCACGGCCACGGCACCGGCTGCTGCTACGCCAGCGCCATCGCCGCCGTGGTGGCGCAGGATTATCCGGTAGAGGATGCCATCACCCTCGCTCGTGCCTACCTGCAACAGGGCTTGGCGGCGGCGCAAGGAGTGGGCGCAGGCCCGGGGCCCATCGCCCATCTCGGCTGGCCAGCCGATCTTGCCCACTTCCCCCGCGCCGTGTTGGCAGGCTCAACCCTCGATTGCCGCTTCGGGCTTTATGAAGCGAGCAGCGCCCGCCTGCCGCAGGGCCCCTTCGCGCCGACCGAACACAACCTCGGTCTCTATCCGGTGGTCGATTCGGTCAAGTGGCTGCGCCGCCTGCTGGGGGCTGGGGTCAAGACCATCCAGCTGCGGATCAAGAATCTGCCCGCCGCCCAGGTGGCACCAGCCATTCGTGATGCGGTTGAGCTTGGCCGCCGCCATGGGGCGCGGCTCTTTATCAACGACTACTGGCAGCAGGCCATCGAGGCGGGCGCCTGGGGCGTGCATCTGGGGCAGGAGGATATGGAGACCGCCGATCTCGCCGCCATTCAGGCGACCGGGCTGCGCCTTGGCATCTCCACCCACGGCTACTTCGAGCTGATGCGGGCCCGCGAGCTGGCCCCCTCCTACATCGCGCTGGGCCATATCTTCCCGACCAACACCAAGGCGATGCCCTCACGCCCGCAGGGGCTGGTGCGGCTGCATCGCTACCGCGCCCTGATGGCGGAGTGGCCGACGGTGGCCATCGGCGGCATCAGCGAGGAGCGGGTGGCGGCGGTCAAGGCAAGCGGAGTCGGCAGTATCGCGCTGGTCTCGGCCATCACTGCCAGCGACGACTGGCAGGGGGCGACCGAGCGGCTGCTTGCTGCCGTGGGGGCAGGGGATGAGCCGCGCTCGGCGCAGCTCATGACCGACATGCAGGAGGTGGAACATGCTCTCTGATGCGGAATACCTCAGATATGGCCGCCAGCTGATGCTGGCGGAAGTGGGGGAGGCGGGTCAGGCACGGCTGAAAGATAAGTCCGTGCTGATCGTGGGCTTGGGCGGGCTCGGCTCGCCGCTCGCCCTCTATCTGGCTGGCGCCGGGGTGGGCACCTTGTGGCTGGCCGATGGCGATACCGTCGATTCCAGCAACCTGCCGCGCCAGATCCTGTTCGATAGCGAGGCAGTCAACCACTCCAAGGCGGAGCTGGCCCGCGAGCGCTTGGCCGCCCACAACCCGCTGGTGGAGCTGATTGCCATCAACCAGCGGCTCGATGCCGCCAGCCTGCCGGAGTTTGTGGCCGAGGTAGATCTGGTGATCGACTGCTGCGACAACCTGGCCACCCGCCAGGCCATCAACGCCGCCTGCGTGGGGCAGGGCAAGCCCTGGATCTCCGCCGCCGCAGTCGGCTGGCAGGGGCAGCTGATGGCGCGCACCAGCAGCGATCACGCCTGCTATGCCTGCCTCTATCCGCTGGATACCAAGCTCGTCCAGAGCTGCAAAACCAGCGGCGTCACCGGCCCGCTGGTCGGAGTGATGGGCTCTTTGCAGGCGCTGGAGGCACTGAAACTGCTGCTCGGGATACCGAGCCCGGTCGCGGGCACATTGCGCCGCTTCGATGCCCTGGCCCATCAGTGGCAGACCCTCACTCTGGCTCCCGACCCCGATTGCCCGGTCTGCGGGCAGCACCGATGCCCGACACACGATAAGGAGATCACCCCATGACCCTCACCATTCGACTCAACGATAAAGCCCAGCCGCTGGCGGCAGGACAGAGCGTGGCCGACCTGCTGGCGGCGCAAGACGTTAATCCCCAAGGGGTGGCGGTGGCCCTTAACGGCGCCGTGCTGCCCCGTGGCCGCTGGGCCGAGATCCGTCTCAATGACGGGGATGAACTTCACCTCTTCACTGCCATTGCAGGAGGCTGACATGCTGACAATTGCCGATCACACCTTCTCATCGCGTCTCTTTACCGGCACCGGCAAGTTTGCCCGCCCGGATCTGATGGCCGCCGCCATCGAAGCGAGCGGCTCCCAGCTGGTCACCATGGCCATCAAGCGGCTCGAACCGGGCAAGGCCCACGATGATATCCTGAGCCCCTTGCTGCAACTCGGGATCAAGCTGCTGCCCAACACCTCCGGCGCCAAGACCGCCGCCGAGGCGGTGTTTGCCGCCCATCTTGCCCGCGAGGCGCTGGGGACGAACTGGCTCAAGCTGGAGATCCACCCCGATCCTCGTTACCTCTTGCCCGATCCCATCGAGACGCTGAAAGCCGCCGAGCAGCTGGTGAAAGAGGGCTTTGTGGTGCTGCCCTACTGTGGTGCCGACCCCGTGCTCTGCAAGCGGCTGGAAGAGGTGGGCTGCGCCGCAGTGATGCCGCTCGGCGCGCCCATCGGCTCCAATCAGGGGCTGGTGACCCGGGAGTTTCTCGCCATCATCGTCGAGCAGGCCAATGTGCCGGTGGTGGTGGATGCGGGGATCGGTGCGCCGAGCCACGCCGCCGCCGCCTTTGAACTGGGGGCCGATGCCGTGCTGGTCAACACCGCCATCGCGGTGAGCGGCGACCCGGTCGCCATGGGCCGCGCCTTTGCGCTGGCCTGCACCGCCGGGCGCAGCGCCTATGAGGCAGGTCTTGGCGCCCGCGCCCTGCAGGCCCAAGCCTCCAGCCCGCTGACCGATTTTCTGGGGGTGTTATGAGTCATGAAACAGGGGCGACTATGAACATCTCCCCCTTGCCCCAAGGGCAGCCAGAGGTTTGCCCCCCTCTCCCTCTGGGAGAGGGGCTGGGGGTGAGGGCACTGGGTGTAAGGGCTAAGGAGCCTTCCTTTCTCGACCGATGGCAGGAGCTGGAGTGGGACGATATCGGCATGCAGATCCGCGCCAAGACCGCCGCCGATGTAGAGCGGGCGCTGGGTTCACCCCGCCGTACCTTGGCCGATTTTATGGCGCTGATCTCGCCAGCTGCCGAAGCCTATCTGCCGCAGATGGCGGCCGAGGCCGAGCGGCTCACCCGCCAGCGTTTTGGCAACACCATCGGCTTCTATGTGCCGCTCTATCTGTCGAACCTCTGCGCCAACGACTGCACCTACTGCGGCTTCTCCATGAGCAACCGCCTCAAGCGCAAGACCTTGAATAGCGAGGAGATTGAACGCGAGTGTCTGGCCATCAAGGCGCGTGGTTTTGACAGCGTGCTGCTGGTGACCGGCGAGCACGAGCACAAGGTGGGGCTCGCCTATTTTCGCGAGGTGATGCCCATCATCCGCCGCCACTTCAGCACGGTAGGGATGGAGGTGCAGCCCCTCTCGCAGGCCGAATATGCCGAACTGAAAACTCTCGGCCTCGACGCCGTCATGGTCTATCAGGAGACCTACCACGCTCCCACCTACGCCCGCCATCACCTGCGCGGCAACAAGCGGGACATCGCATGGCGGCTCGCCACGCCGGATCGGCTCGGCCGCGCCGGTATCGACAAAATCGGGTTGGGGGCGCTCATCGGCCTCTCCTCGGATTGGCGCGCCGATAGCTACTTTGTCGCCGAGCATCTGAGCTGGCTTGAGCGCCACCACTGGCAGAGCCGCTATTCGCTCTCCTTCCCGCGCCTGCGCCCCTGCACCGGTGGGCTGGAGCCTGCCGTGGTCATGTCGGATCGCCAGCTGGCCCAGCTTATCTGCGCCTGGCGTCTCTTCTCGCCCACGATGGACTTGTCGCTCTCGACTCGCGAGTCCGCCACCTTCCGCAACGGCGCGGTGCGCCTTGGTATCACCCAGATGTCGGCCGAGTCACGCACCCAGCCGGGTGGCTATGCCGAGGGGGATGCTGAGGAGCTGGAGCAGTTCGCCATCCACGACGACCGCCCGGTGGGGGAAGTGGCCGCCGCCGTGCGGCAGGCGGGGTTGCAGCCGGTGTTCAAGGACTGGGAGCCGTTTTTGGGTCGTTAACGACGTTTACACCTGAGGTAACAGACAGCGGCAAGCAGATCGGAGGGGCAGACCCCGCCACTGCTTGCCGCTTTGCTTTGTTTGCTCCAACAAGATTGTTTCGTTGGCGCGACGATGGCTCTTGACATCGTTTCGCCAGTGCAAAAATCGTGGACGTGAGGCAAGTGACCGTGCTGGCCATCACATTTATATATCACGCCGACTTTTAGCTATTTAGATCCAATTTAAGTAAATTATAAATTGTATATAATCTCTGCTATTTCCCAATTAGTGTAGGTATTTCCTGTAAAACACACGGCTTTCCCATATTGAATTGGGTTTCTAGCCATTTTTTCGATATCAACTCTAACAGACTTTGGTAATCCATCTACCCAGGTTTTAGAAAAATAAACATTCTCTATATAACTGAAAATCAATTCAATTAGTCTGCTGGGAAGTAAGTTCTTATCTATAGCTGAAAGTGACTCCACAAAGCGAGTACATTTTTTGAAAACCTTCGGCCATGAAAAAACAATAGCATATCCGTTTTTTGTTGTAAGAGTATTTATTGAAAGATTTTCAACGAATTGCACATTGGGTGTTAACATTTGTAGCCTCTCTCCAGCCAGTGAAAAGTCAGGAGAGAATGTTCCGCTAACGGCTAGGCTTAAATCGCCAGTAAAGTAAAATGATGCACTATTAAATTCATCCCATTTACATAGTTTGTAGTGGTTTGTATATATATATCAAGAGTTTTTTTAAAATCATCCAATCCTTTTGAAAAGCCTTGAAGCATGCTATTCAATGTTATTTGTACCTCAAGTTGTTGTTCGACAGACATGCCTCTATCTACATTTTCTCTCATGAAGGGGAGCCCCTTAACTGCACTTATTTTTTTAAAATACTCAAGTGCGTAAGCACGATATCCAGCCAAGAAACATTGAAATGATGAGCCATTATATATTTCATCCTCGATAGGACTAAACATAGACTTGTCGTGTAAGCTACAGAAACCTTTAAAGGTTGATGCTTTTTGCAACCCAATCTTCGATATACATTCTTTTCCTATTGTGTCTATCCCGAATGTATAAACATGATTGGTTTCGTCAGCGACATGTTTTAGTGGGCCATTTTTCTGAATTGAGTGAGCATCAATTATTTTGCTTGTGCAGGTTTCTTGGCTTGCATCAGGATGTAAGCATTGTTTATGGCTTTTTTTTGTTTTTAATTCAGCTAGTAAACGACCAATGGAATGAGGTTCTTCATTTGAACGGAGGTAGTGGCACTTTTTATATTTTTTACCTGAACCACACCAACATGGCTCATTTCTATTTGTTTTATCCATATTTCTTATTTCCAAATATAAAGATTTTATTCATGGTGGTAGTGTATCGCCAATGTCAATTTGTCAGAAGTATTTAATGTAAAGATTGAGGTATACTGCAAATTATCAATGGTTGGATATATTTATCCCCATATATTACTTAATATTCTTGAGGTACTTGGTTAGCGAGAAAGGCAGAGCAAATTCCTTCATACCAGCCAACCTGTCCAGCTCTGTCTGACCAATCTGCTGCAATTGGGTTTGCTGGGCTTGAGTGAGCGTGGTGGTTCTCGCCTTGATTAAGGTGTCGAGAAAACTGCGGTCTCCCTCAACCGCCTGATGGAACGCCTTGATCGCCAGCGCATCCACTTCTGCTGCGGTGCAGCGCTCCATGCTTTTCTCATGCAGATAGATCAGCACGGTCGTCTGTTGTTCCTTCTCCAGTGACCAGAAGGGGTCGCTTTTTGCGGGCAGTATGGCGCTGTGTTGTGACTTGATCGCTTCACATCGCTCAAATGCCGGATCCAGATCGTGTAGTGACAGGGCAAAGGCGCTGGCGCTGGTTGCAAGCAGCGCAAAGAGCAAGGCAAGGCGTCTGTAGAAGGAGAGACTCCTGCTACCCGGCGCCTTGTCTATTGCAGGGCTGTTGCGGCTGCTCATCGGCTTATGACTGCTTTTTCAGAAAGTAACTGATATGCCCCGGCGGCATATCGGGCAGCTGGCCAAAGACTTCATAACCCTGCTTCTGGTAGAAGGGGAGGGCCTGAAAACTGGTGGTTTCCAGATGGTAGTTGCTGATGCCCTTGCTTTGGGCGTACTGCTCCATGGCGCCGAGCAGGCGGCCACCCCAGCCATCGCGGCGGATGCTTTCGTCGACCCAGAGCCAGTCGACGTGAAGCCAGCCCCACTTGATGTCGGCGATGATGCCGCCGTGTACCTTGCCCTCTTTATCCTTGATAAAGCTTGCGATCCGCTCGCGCAGATGGGGGCCGGCGTGATCCTTGTTGAAGCCCGAGAGGCCAATGCGCAGCGCTTCGATCTCATCGTCCTGAGGCGGTTGGGGTGGGGTGAGTTGCATATGGGCTCCTGCGGTATGGGTTGTGGCGGCGTCAAAAGGTTAAAGCAATACCCGTTTGGGCTCTGTTTGGTCAAGTGTTCTGGTCGTTCGCCGCCAGCGTACATGGCATGGCGGCCAGTCAATGGCCCTTGCAACTTCTATCCCCGCTTGCATCACCCCAGAGTGAGGCGCAGACTGTTTGGCCTTGTTTTTATGCGATTCGATTCAAGGCAACCATCATGACTCCTGCCATCAACCTGCTGAAGAAGCTCAAAATCCCCCACAAGCTCTACCCCTACGAGTGCGAAGCCCACGACGATTTCGGCAAGCATGCCGCGACCCAGCTCGGGCTGCCGGAGGCACAGGTATTCAAGACCCTGATCGCCCACCACGACAAACAGGCGGTGGTGGCCATCGTGCCCTCATCCGGCATGTGCAGCCTGAAGCAGCTGGCCAAGGCGACCGGTCTCAAGAAGGTGGAGATGATGAAACCGGCGGAAGCGGAGAAGCTGACCGGTTACAAGGTGGGCGGCATCAGCCCGCTGGCCCAGAAGAAACTGCTGCCCACCGTGCTCGACGAGTCGGCGCTGCAGTTTGACGAGATCCTGGTGAGCGGCGGCAAGCGCGGCCTCTCGGTCGGGGTGGCGCCGCAGGATATGCTGACGCTGATGAAGTGGATCGCCGCACCTATCGGCGAAGAGTAGTGCCGGGCACGGTGTGAACTTGCTCTCCGGGTCTGTGGCGGCCCGGAGGCGGAGGATATCTGCCCGCGTCCCCCTGTTTGTCGTGTTGCTTATCCTCGCACAGGCCGCGCCAAGGTGGGGTGCCCACGCTCAGGGCTACACTGAAAGTACCCCTTCAGCCAAGGCGCGGTTTATGTCACCCCTGCATCTGCTGGCTGCCGCTCTGTTCTGCGTGTTGTCGCTGACCGGACAGGCGGCCACCCGGTTTACCTTCATCAGCCCGGAGAGCGAGCGGGATCCGCGCACCACTTATGATCGGGAGCTGCTGCGGCTCGCCCTCGACAAGACCCGCGACCAGTTTGGCGACTATCTGCTGGAGCCTGCGCCGCCCATGACCAAGGCGCGTGAGCGGCTCAGCATGCAGCTCGACAGCTATCCCAACCTCTTTGTAATGGACAGCTACAGCAGCACCCGCGAGGATCTGGGGCTCGCCTATGTCCGTTTTCCCATCCATCTGGGCATCGTCAGCTACCGCATCTGTTTTGTCAGCCCGCAGCAAAAAGCGGCGGTGAGCAAAGTGACCGACCTCAAGGGGCTGCGGCAGTTTATCTTCGGTCAGGGCAAGGGGTGGCTGGATGTGGATATCCTGCGTTACGCCGGGATGGAGGTGGTGGAAGTGGAGGGGTACGAGAAGTTGTTCAAAATGGTGGCGCGGGGTCGCTTCGATCTCTTCTGCCGCGGGGTGAGCGAGCTGCGCAGCGAGCAGCTTACACACAAGGAGATGACGGATCTGCTGGTGGATGACGCGCTGTTGATCTACTACCCGCTGCCCCGGGTTTTCTACACCAATCCCAACAATCGCGAGGCGCGGCAGCGGGTCGAGCGGGGGTTGCAGCTGGCGTGGCAGGATGGCTCGCTGCAGGCGCTGTGGCGCAAGAGCTTTGGCCCGGCCATCGCCTTTGCCAAGCTCTCCCAGCGCCGACTGTTGCGGCTGGATAATCCCTTCCTCGACGGGATCAGCTTCGATTACCGCCCCTACTTCTACAATCCGCAGACCGATCGCTTTGGCGATTATTGAGGTGCCTGCCGCTGGCGGCAGAGGGCCAGCCAGGCCTCGGCGGTGCGCGACAGATAGCGCTCACTCGGCCAGATCACCCCGAGTCGCCAGCTCAATTCGGGCTCCAGCGGCCGCAGCACCAGACCATCCGGGGTCAGCCGGTTGCAGACCGGCTCCGGCAAGAAGGCGACCCCCATGCCGCTGCGTACCATGGCGGTGAGAAAATCCCACTGGCTGCTGCGCGCCGCCACCTGCGGCACAAAGCCCGCTTCCTGACACGCCTGCTCCAGCCGCTCGCTCAGGGTAAACGCCTGGGTATAGAGCAGGAAGGGCTCCTCCTGCAGGGACTCCAGCCGGAGCGGTGCATCGCCATGCCAGCGGGGTTGATCAGGCAGCACCACCCGGATCGGGTATTGATCCAGCTCCAGGGCGCTGAGGGCGCCCCCCTCTTTGGTCGGCAGCATGGTGATGGCGAGATCCAGCTCCCCCTCCAGCACTGCCTGTTCGATACGGCGGCCGCCGTACTCCACCAGGGTCAGCTCCACCTTGGGATAGCGGGTGCGGTAGGCGCGGATCAGATCCGCATAGACGTGACCCACCATGGGGGGAATGCCGAGGGTGAGGCGACCATGTTGCAGGCTCTGCAGATCCGCCAGTTCGGCCTCCAGCTGTTGCATCTCCGCCAAGATGGTCTGGGCCCGGTTGAACAGCACCTGGCCGCTGTCGGTCAGGGTGAAGCGGCGCCCTTCCCGGTTGAGCAGGGGTTGGCCCAGCTCCTCTTCGATATTGCGGATCATCTTGCTGATGGTGGGCTGGGTGACGAACAGCTTTTCAGAGGCTCGGGTGAAGCTTTTTTCCCGTACCAGTTCGACAAAATAGCGCAGGGCGCGAATATCCATGGACTCTCTCGACTCGTGTTAGCGGGTGCGGGATGAAGTATGCCTATGCGGCATGAATTTGATAATTTTAATTCATTTCTGGCAAGTTTTGCTCAACTCTATACTGTGAGCCGGTTCACAGAAAGACGATGATCATGAAAGCCCTCTGCTTGCGCTGGTTACAGACTCCCTTCCAGATTGTGTTGCTGGCAGCCATCTGGTTGCTGGCCGATACCGCGGTGCGTACCCTCCATCTGCCGCTGCCCGCCAACCTCACCGGCATGCTGTTGCTGCTGGCCTGCATCCTGCTCGGGGTGGTCAAGGCCGAGTGGTTCAGCGCGGGGGCTCGCTGGCTGCTGGCCGAGATGCTGCTCTTCTTCGTGCCCGCCGTAGTTGCGGTGGTCAACTATCAGGATCTACTGTTGCAGGAGGGGTGGCGCATCATGGTGGTGCTGCTGGTGAGCACCACGCTAGTGCTTGGCACTACCGCGCTGGTGGTGGATCGGGTCTACCGCCTCGAACTGAAACTGGCCCGCCGGAGTCGCCGTCATGTCTGATACCCTGCTTGGGCTGATCTGTTTCGCCCTAACCCTGCTGTTCTACTACGCCAGCAAGTGGCTCTACGGCAAAAAGCGTATCCTGCCTTTGATGCCGCTGCTGCTGGCGCCGACCCTGCTGGTGGCGGTGGTGCTGCTGTTCCACATCCCCTATCAGGATTACATGGCGGAATCCCACTGGCTGCTCTGGTTGCTGGGCCCCGCCACCGTCGCCTTCGCGGTGCCGGTCTACGAGAACCGCCAGCTCATTCGCCGCCACTGGCTATCGCTGTCGGTGGGGGTGGTCGCCTCAGTCATCATGGCGGTGGGGAGTACCGTGCTGCTGGCTCGCTGGCTGGATCTCTCCGACATGCTGCAACGCAGTCTGGCGATGCGATCCATCACCACCCCCTTTGCGGTGGAGGCGACCCGCGCCATCGGCGGTCAGAGCGATCTTACCGCGCTGTTTGTGGTGCTGACCGGCGTCATCGGCATGGCGGTGGGGGAGAGCGTGCTCACCGTGCTGGCCATTCGCAGCCGTCTCGGCAAGGGGGCGGGGTTTGGTGCCTCGGCCCACGGCGCCGGCACTGCCAAGGCTTATCAGATGGGTAATGAGGAAGGGGTGGTCTCCAGTATGGTGATGATGATCGCCGGTATGGTGACCGTGCTGCTGGCGCCCCTGCTGGGCCGGATGTTCTGGTAGGCCTGGCTTCCCTTTAGAAGGCGGCTCGTCCCGGCGCTACACTCTAGTGAGCGTGTATTTCCGGGATGAGCAGTATGACTTTTCATCGTCTCGCTTCCTGCTTGCTGCTGTGCAGTCTTTCCCTCCTTGCCAGTCCCCTACGGGCGAGTGACGTCATCACTCATATCAGCCCCGAAAGCGATCGGGACTTGCGTACCCTCTATTTTCGCGATCTGTTGCAGCTGGCGCTGGAGAAGACCCGCGACCGCTTCGGTGACTACGAGCTGCGAACCGCGCCGCCGATGAACCGTATCCGGATGCGACAGATTGTGCAGACTCAGCAATACCCCAATCTGTTTGTGGCCGACAGTCTGCGCCCGGCCGCAGAGAGCGAAGCGCTGGATTACGTCCGCTTTCCGGTGGAGCTGGGCATCCTCGGTTATCGCATCTGTTTTGTCAGTCCGCAGCAGGCCGACGCAGTGGCAAGGGTCAATACCCTGACCGAGCTGCAACAATTTCTGCACGGGCAGGGGCGTGGCTGGCAGGATGCGGAGATCCTGCGTCACGGGGGTTTCAAGGTGCAGGAGATCGACGGTTACGAGCGGCTGTTCAAGCTGGTGGCTCGTGGCCGCATCGATCTCTTCTGCCGCGGTGCCAACGAGCTCTTTATCGAGCAGGAGCAGCACAGTGATCTGCCCGGCCTCACCGTGGATCGGCGAGTGGCGCTGCATTATCCCTTCCTCCACCTCTTCTACACCCACAAGGATAATCAGGCCGCCATCCGCCGCCTATCGGTCGGCCTCAAGCTGGCGTGGCGGGATGGCTCGCTGCAACAGCTCTGGCTGCGCCACTTCAAACCTTCCCTCGAGCAGGCGCAGCTCCCCAGGCGCCTGTTGTTCGAGTTGGCCAATCCGCGCTTGGATAAGGTGGACTTTGACTATCGGGCGTACCACTACAACCCCGTCGACGGGACGTTCGGGCCCGGGCTGCCTTGATCCTGATGGTGTTGTTAGCGGATAAAGGGCCGTCTCTACCGATGCGCTTAATCATGCCAAAAATGCATGTTTTTTATTATTTAAATTCATTTTTTGAAGGTTGGTGCGCTGCATATACTGGTGGTCGCTTCACGGTTCAGGTTTGCCCTTGCACTGCTTCTGGCTTGTGCGAGTGAGCTTGAATCGTCCTGCTGCGGCGTCTTGATGTTCTGCATGAAGGCGTCCATCACTGGGCCGGGATCGATCCCGGCAGGTATTACAGCTGACGGAGCCTTGTTATGTTTAATCCCCACTCTTGTGCCCTGATTGTCGAAGGGGGCGCGATGCGCGGCATCTTTGCCAGCGGCGTGCTCGATGCGTTTGTCGAAAGCCATCACTATCCGTTCGATTTCGTCATAGGCGTCTCGGCCGGTGCCACCAATCTGGTCTCTTATCTGAGCGAGCAGCCGCGCCGCAGCCACCACATCATCACCGAGCTGGCTTGCAGCTCCCGGTTTCTCGATCCCCTGCGTTTCGTCAAAGGGGGCGATCTGGTGGACATCGGCTGGCTGTGGCAGGCCAGTCGCCATCGGTTCCCGCTCGATCTCGACACTTTCAGTGCCCGCGACATACCCTTCTACGCGGTGGCGACCGATGTGGCGAGCGGCAAGGCCATCTATCTGCCGGTGCGGCCCGACAATATGGATGAGGTGCTGACTGCCACCTGCGCCCTGCCGGTGGTGCAGCACGATACCCCCTGCGTCGATGGTCGCCCGATGGCCGATGGCGGCATCAGCGACTCCATTCCGGTGATCGAGGCCTATCGGCGCGGGGCGCGGCGGATGACGGTGGTGCTCTCGGAGCCCTGGGGATATCGCAAGACGCCGGCCCGTTTCTGCTGGCTGGTCAAAGCCTTGCTGAAAACCCAGCCTGCGCTGGCGCAAGCCATGCTGGAGCGGGATCGCGCCTACAACCGGGCGCTCGATTTCATCGCCAATCCCCCTGCCGATTGCGAGATCGAGGTGATCGCGCCACCAGCCGATTTCATGGTCTCCCGTTTTACCCAGGATCCGGTCAAGCTGGAGTCCGGCTATCTGCAGGGTTACTGGCAGGGGCGCCAGAGCCTGCTGCGGGCCTGTGGAGAGGCGCGAGCGGTGGCTTGACTGCTTTGCCGGGTGCTGAATATAGAAAGGGGAACCTCGCGGTTCCCCTTTTGCATGCTTGTGCGGTAGTCGCTGATTACAGCATCTGCTTGAGGCGATAGAGCAGATCCAGCGCCTGACGGGGGGTGAGCTCGTCGGGGCGCACCGCTTGCAGCTCTTCCACCACCGGATGAGGCTGCGGGGCGAGAGTCACCGGAGCCGGGCGGCTTTCACCGGCGGCGACCGGAGTGGCGCTCTCCAGCTCATGCAGTTTGTGACGGGCCTGCTGGATCACCGATTTCGGCACCCCCGCCAACGCCGCCACTTGCAGGCCGTAGGAGCGGCTGGCCGCCCCCTCCTGCACAGCGTGCATAAAGGCGATGGTGTCGCCGTGCTCCACCGCATCGAGGTGGACGTTGGCCAGCCCGCTCATCAGCTCGGGCAAGCGGGTCAGCTCGAAGTAGTGGGTGGCAAACAGGGTGTAGGCGCCAATCTTGCTCGCCAGCTGTTCGGCACAGGCCCACGCCAGCGAGAGGCCGTCGTAGGTGCTGGTGCCGCGGCCAATTTCGTCCATCAGCACCAGACTGCGGGCGGTGGCGTTGTTGAGGATATTGGCGGTCTCGGTCATCTCCACCATAAAGGTGGAGCGGCCGGAGGCGAGATCGTCTGACGCTCCGATGCGGGTGAAGATGCGGTCGATGGGGCCGATGCGGGCGCTGTCGGCGGGCACGAAGGCGCCGATATGGGCCAGCAGCACGATCAGCGCGGTCTGGCGCATATAGGTCGATTTACCGCCCATGTTGGGACCCGTGATGATCAGCATCCGCCGCTCCCGCTCCAGCCGGATAGGGTTGGCGATAAAGGGATCGCTCATCACCTGCTCAACCACCGGATGGCGGCCCGCTTCGATGATGATCTGATCTTCGTCGATGAGGGTCGGGCAGCGATAGTCGAGGGTCTCGGCCCGCTCGGCCAGATTTGCCAGCACGTCCAGCTCTGCCAGTGCGGCGGCGGAATCCTGCAGATCGTCGAGGTGGGGCAGCAGGGCATCGAGCAGCTCTTCGTAGAGCCGTTTCTCCAGCGCCAGCGCCTGGGACTGGGCGGTGAGTACCTTGTCCTCGTACTTCTTCAGCTCATCGATGATGTAGCGTTCGTTGTTCTTGAGGGTCTGGCGGCGGATGTAGTGGGCCGGCACCAGATGGCTGTTGGCCCGGCTCACCTCGATATAGAAGCCGTGCACCTTGTTGTAGCCCACCTTGAGGGTGTTGATGCCGGTCAGCAGCTTCTCCCGCTCCTCGATGCGGGCGAGGCTGGCGGTGGCGCCGTTGGCGAGATCCCGCAGCTCGTCCAGCTCCTGATTGAAGCCGTCACGGATGACGCCACCATCGCGGATTAGCACCGGCGGCACTTCCATCACTGCGCGCTCCAGCAGGTCGAGCAGCTCGGGGAAAGTGCTGGCCCGCTCGGCCAGCTGTTGCACCGCTTCGTGCTCGTTGTCCGCCAGCAGGCGCTGCAACTCTGGCAACTGGGCGAAGGCCTGACGCAGGCGGGTGAGGTCGCGCGGGCGGGCCGAGCGCAGGGCGAGGCGCGCCAGCACCCGCTCCACATCCCCCACCTGACGCAGCAGGTTGCCCAGCTCGTCATAGAGGTTCTGCTCGATGAGCTCCTTGATGGTGCTCTGGCGACCTTTCAGGATCACCCGATCGCGGATCGGCTGGTGGATCCAGCGCTTGAGCAGGCGGCTGCCCATGGGGGTAGCGGTGCGATCCAGCACCTCGGCCAGGGTATTTTCATAGCCACCGGCCAGATTCTGGGTCAGCTCCAGATTGCGGCGGGTGGCGGCATCCATGATGACCGCATGATCTGGCTGTTCAAGGCGTACGTTGCGGATGTGGGGCAGGGCGGTGCGCTGGGTGTCCTTGACGTACTGCATCAGGCAGCCAGCGGCGCACAGGGCGGTCTCGCTCTTGTCGACGCCAAAGCCCACCAGATCCTGGGTGCCGAACTGTTGGCAGAGCAGCTTGCGAGCGGTGCCAAGCTCAAATTCCCACTCCGGGCGGCGACGCAGGCCGCGGCGACCCTCGACGTGGTGCAGAAACTCGAACGATTCGGGGTAGAGCAGCTCGGCCGGATTGGTGCGTTGCAGCTCCGCCAGCAGGGTCTCTTCTTTCTCGAACTGATTGATGAAGAAGCGGCCGGAGCCGATGTCCATGGTGCCGTAGCCGAAGCGGCGGCCATCGTGGTAGACGGCGGCGATCAGGTTGTCCTGCCGCTCGCTGAGCAGCGCCTCGTCGGAGACGGTGCCCGGGGTGATGATACGAATGACCTTGCGCTCCACCGGCCCCTTGCTGGTGGCGGGATCCCCCACCTGTTCGCAGATGGCGGCAGATTCGCCGAGCTGTACCAGCTTGGCCAGATAACCCTCGATGGCGTGATAGGGCACTCCCGCCATCGGGATGGGGCTGCCCGCCGACTGGCCGCGCTTGGTGAGGGAGATGTCGAGCAGCTGGGAGGCCTTGCGGGCATCGTCATAGAACAGCTCGTAGAAGTCGCCCATCCGGTAGAACAGCAGGATCTCCGGGTTCTCGGCCTTGAGGCCAAGGTACTGCTGCATCATAGGGGTGTGGGATGATAGATTTCCTATGATTTTATTTGAGTTTTCATCTGTATTCATATGTTTTTAAAGGGCTTTTTGTTTGTTTGATGTGTCTCGTCATCTCAATTCATGTCATCACATGTCAGGACTTCTTACTTAAAAGCGTAGTTTTTGGCGTATCTTTTTTAGCGTATAGTCTAGGTGGTATAGAAAAAGATACGTTTGTGAGTGACGTAACGGCTAAAGATCAATTCATAGAGGTGCATTTATGAAGGGTAACAAACCGCTGACTACCAAAGCAATTGAGGCAATGAAGCCTGGGGATGCAGAGAAGTCTGATACAGGGGAGTCTCGCGGCTTAAGAGTTAGATGTGGTAAAAGCGGTAAAAAGACATTTTTCTACAGATTCAATAGCTTGGATGATCCTAGGAAGCAAAAGAATGCCCCTATAGGCGCCTTCCCTTCTCTATCGCTGTCAGAAGCTAGGGTCAGGCTGGCTCAATTAAAGTCATTAAGAGCCCAAGGGATCTGTCCAGCAACATTTGTTCGTGAACAAAAGACCAAAGAACGGTCTCTAAGAAGAAATGAGACACAGGTAAAGCCAGCAGACACGTTTACTGTTGGTGATATGGTTGAGCTCTACCTTTCAGGGAGAATTGAGGATCGGTATACCGCGTCAGGCGAAGTTATTGCTGGTGCAAGGAAAAAGAAAGGGCAGTTGGAAGTAAGGAGAATGTTGTACCGTGACGTTGTTGAAGTCTTAGGTGATTTTCCTGTTGAATCAGTTAATAGTAAAGAGATTGTGAAGTTAATTCACGGGATAATTGACCGTGGTGCTAGTGTTCAGGCTGGTGCTGTTCTAAGAGAACTATGTTCCAGTTATGATTATGCTATTGGGGTTGGTAAGTTAAATGATGATTTCGTAAACCCAGCATTCTTGGCCAAGAGAGTTATCAAATTTGCAAATGTGAAAATCACCTCAAAGAAACGCTCTAGAGTCTTGGATGATAATGAACTTAAGAGATTTTTAGAATGGTTACCAAGTTCGGGTTTTTCTGACACCCAAAAAAGTATTCTTAGAATGACCTTGTGGACGGGATGCAGAACTGGAGAGCTATGTCAGGCATTTTGGGAAGATATCGACTTAAATAATAATGTATTTCATATTAAAGACTCTAAAAATGGTACGTCACGTGATGTGCAGTTGTGCAGCCAAGCAGTGGCATACTTAAAAGTTTTAAAGTTAAATAATAACCTTTGTGTTTTTCCTTCATTATTAACCAAAAAGCCAATTTTACAAAAATCGCTAAGTGAAACAGCTTGGAGATTAAGGTCTGAAGGACGGATGATCGATATTGCAGATTGGACAGCTCATGATCTAAGAAGGACGGTTAGAACGGGATTGGCAAAAATGGGGTGTCCATCTGAAATAGCTGAGGCTGTTTTGGGGCATGCGCCTAAAGGAATCGTTGGGACTTATAATCTTCATAGATATAACTCAGAATGTCGCGAGTGGCTCCAAAAATGGGCAAACCACTTAGATGAACTAATAGAGACTACAGGTTAAACAGGGAGGAGAACCTCCCTTTCCAACTCACCAGTGTTATTAGTTAATATCTATAGATATACCTTAATAGCAAGCAGATAGTATGAAGTATCATATAGGAATAGAGAGCCATAGTTAATTTCGAGGAATTTTACATAGGCCGTTTTTATTCCTTCTTAACCGATAGCGAAACTCCAAGTCTTGCATGGTTAATCCATCTATGCATACTAAGTATTCTATAAATAAATCATGTGGGATTCTCGTTTTATCTGTTATTAAATTTCGGTTGTTTTTCTTTGGTTTGTTCTGCCACATAAATTTATAAACGTAGTTACATAGCTTACGTATGTTATATGTTTTCTTTTTCAATAATGGTCTTCCTTTAGCCTCCGTTCTGGCTGGAATATGCTTTTTATTAATTTTACCACGCATGTGTTTAAATTTTGACTTTGAAATTTGTTCGCTGATCACATGAATGTGAGGAATCCACATTCCAATTTCGTAATCATAATCTACCTCTAAACAACCTACAGCACATGAGGTTATGTTAGAGTTCTTTAGGTAGCATCGAAACTTATCCTTGACAAATTTAAAGTTTATATCGTATATCCTTTTGTCAGAGGACAGAATGGGATAGGGGATATAAGTTAAAAACAACGTATTTGGAGAGTCAGCAAATAGCTCTACTATGCTTCTGGTATATTCTTCTCTATCAATTGATATGCATATAGGGCACGCTAGGCTGCAACAGCGCTCTTCAGGGGAGCAATCTAGAAGCTTATGCATGAGTTTTTTTGCCTCATCACTCTTGGAGTTCCGCAAGGCATTTATTCTAAACATAAGCTCTTTCCAACTTATTTTATGGCTAAGCTCATCCCAATTCTCATTTATATATCTGTCATTTCTCATGGCTATTCCTATTTCTAAACATCCGTTTTAGGTAGTGACTGCATCCATTCGGAGATCTCGGAAGAAAGCCATCCGGTGGTTTTACTACTGAGTCTGCGGCCAGAGGGGAATGTGCCCGCTTTTATCTTCCGATAAATAGTCGGGATGGATATGCCGCATACTTGGCTAACCTCTTTGATCCGCATGATTTTGTCTGAGAGCATGAACTTTCTCCTTTGCAGAGTTCATGTCCCCTTTACAGATGGAGTCTCTTAGTGATTGTGATGCTCACAAAAAGCGGATTTTCTCTATCGCTAGAGTAGTGCTTAGATATGGGAGTTAGACTCAATTCCCATACAATTCAATATCTTATTGTGTTGATTTCTGTCATGTGTTGATGTGTATTTTTTTGTGATGCTCACAAATTAATATGAAAGAGTGTTTTCATATGTACGTCACGGAAGATTGCGAATCTAGTTTGTGAGGCTCACAAATCACAGCCTCTTACTAAAGAGTATGCCTTTTGTGATGTTCACATCACTGTTGCTACATCTTCTTGGATCTCATCAGTCCCGTGAGGTAAGGTGACATCTTTCTAGTTGTGCGCCTTTTCACGTGGGGAATGGGGAATGAAAGGAATAAAATCGGAGGAAACTTTAGATGAGCTATTTGATGAGTTAGATAAGGCGTTTGGTGATGATTTATCTGGTATCGAATCCCCTGAATCAATAGACCGTTATGCTGCTACCTTGAGAAAGCAGAATTCAGTGAATAAGATTGTCGAATCTGGGATGAAGACAATAAAGCTGAATGTTGACTCCGTTCTTCATGAACATTTGAAGAATATTTATGAAAAGGCAGGGTTTGAATATATAGATAGAGGTGATGGAGACAGTTTCAAAACAGCAGATTTATCTGCTGCCTTGTCATATTTTCTCTTCGTCAATTCTGGAAATGTAAGTTTCGATTCGTTATTCGGATATAAAGCATACCTATATAGTATGTATTCCATAATACAGTACAGAAAAAAAGAGCTTGGAGATAAAAGTGAATCAATATGTCAGTTTTTAAACAAAAGAAAATATAAATTTTTTAATAAACTGACATACAGAGAGCGATACGGTGACGAATGGAATGAAGATAATATAAAAATCTTTTATGAAAGTGAGGAGGTATCTAGCATCATCTCAACGCTTGCAGAAAAGAAACGGCGGGTTCTTCGTCATAATAAGAAAGTAAAAAAAATATGAGAGTGTGTTGTTGGTCAATATACCTAGATATATTGACCAACAAATACATCATGATGGGAATGGTATTGAAGTGGGCTTGGATATATTGCTATCAAATCTTTGGCGTAACACTAGATCAGAGTGGCAATATCCTAGATTAATCAGTTTTCTCATGTCAGAGTCAGGAAATGGCTTAAGCTGTGTTTCCAGAAGCTTAATATGACTGTATTGTCGGTCAAACTCTTTTTCAAGGAGGAATTGCTGACGATCAGAATCAGTTAAGCGAATATCAAGTCCCCAATACCCACCTTTATATTCACCATTAATAAGATTATTCAGAAAAGTTCTTTTACGCAAAGCTCGTTGCTGATTAATCATGATGTCAGTCATTCTATTAAACTGCTTAAACCAAGAATAGTATTTCAGATCTTTTTTTGCCCATGGCATAGACATTGGAGCTCCTGCATCACAGCAGAAAATTGTACCGAACTCTTGTTCGTTACCTGTTTTCCATAGTGCTTCTAAGCCCATGTTATCGTAAAGACCTCCATCACACAGGATTAAACGTTGGCGGAGTCTGTCAAGTACGTTTTTAGGAAGCTTTTCATAACCACTAGAGTTCCAATCCCAATCAGATGAATCAATGATTATGGGAGAAAGGAAGGGAGGAAATCCACTAGATATTGAAATTGCTTGTGCCAATGATAAAGAATGACCATGTGCAATACCGATATTATAATCACGTACAGTATTTTTCTGAATTCTAACACTACTACCCGTATCTAGGTTTGTACCATAAAAAATGAATTCAGGAGCTCCATGGCTTAATTCAATATCTTTTAATAGCACATCACCGAATAAAAACTTATTATATTTTGATTTTACTGAATTTATCGCGCTATAACATGGAAGTAGTTTTGAAAGAAATATTTCTTTACGACCAACAATATCTCTTGAACAAAACTCAAGCAGTGGCTCAGTGATCGTTTCGTGGAAGTTTTCGGCAGTGAACAAGTGAGGCTTATCTATATTATTCTTGAAGTTCAATTTACTCCAGTTCAGCATTAGCCAACCAGCAGTGATGGAACCTCCAGAGACGGAGGTAATCGTATTCAACTCTCTCATTAGACCCACTTCGTTCAGTCTGATTAGAGAGCCTAGAGAATACAGGGTAGCTCTGAATCCTCCACCAGATAATGAGAGTCCATTCTTCATGTTATTCTTTCTGTTCATAAACTTTTATCTCGTTATCTGCCACAATCATCTGATAAGCAGGATATCCAATTGTTGATAGTCGTTCTGAAAGTTGTTGCAACTGAATTTTGTCATCAGAACTCATAGTGGCTGAATACCCTTTGGGATGACTGTGCCACTCACCAATGTATTTCACAACACCATGCGTTTTAACTTGAATCTCTGCTAGAAATTCTTCAACGTTATCTTCGCCTCTCGTAAATGAAGATGGTGTCGCGACACTATCCGCAGGTTGAGGTAGTGCATCAACAATTAGAACTTTTTGGTTAACGAAATCATAGTAACCGATTAGGATTCCGCCAGTCTCATTTGGTAGGGAGGACTCTCTTAGTGTCTTAACTTTTTTCTCTAAACCCTCATCCCATATAACATCAAGAACATTGTTAATATGATGCTTATGCCTACATGATTTGTAGACATCAATATTTATTAAATATCTATTTCCGCTGTCGAAGTCATTTTGCCATATCTTTATTTGAGGTTTATCCTGTGTCATGGCTGTTCTGATTTGATCGGCAAGCAAACATGAAAGAGATTGCGTATGACTAAAAGACATTATAAAAGACTTATCTCGACATGAAGCACCAGTAGAAAAACTCACTTTATTTGAATCCAAGTGATTAGATAGTCGGCTGTCATTTATAATTGCTCGATAATACTGAGCCTCAAGTGAGGATAGCGTAGTCTTTCTTTTTGCATCTTCTACTAATAAAATTGCATCGGTTCCTTTCGGATTGAAGAATGCAGATACGTGTCTTTTTAGCCAGGGAGCATAAGATGCAAATCTAGAGTAATGTAAGGACGCAGTTGCATCGACTACAAATTCTGCGCATGAGTGTGCTTTTTTTATTTCAACATTATCTATATCATCACCAACA
The DNA here is from genome assembly GCF_027854445.1 of Aeromonas sp. PI_26. NCBI lineage: Bacteria > Pseudomonadati > Pseudomonadota > Gammaproteobacteria > Aeromonadales > Aeromonadaceae > Aeromonas > Aeromonas sp. PI_26. Next base: position 26,085 of record NZ_JAJNOE010000010.1, on the reverse strand, counting down.
CCGACGAGTGGGGTGATCTTCGAGCGGTATATGTAGTTTAGTGAGCTTGCAATGGAATTAACTTTGTAATCGCAACGACGGAAAATGAGTGGGTATCGAGTTAGATTGTGAGGCTTCAATATGTCATCATCAATAATAGTCCAAGAGCCCCAGCCTTGTTTAGTCCATACATCTAACATGGATGCCCCAACGGAACCTGCACCAATAAGTAGAGCGTTAGTATTTTTTGTAGTAATGCCGGATTGAATTCTTCTATCGAGTGCAGTAGTTTCAACCTGAATTTCCATCGGCCATATGCGGATGTCAGGTATCTCATTTGTCATTGGTTTTAATGAACCATCCTGAGCAATGTTAGGGTGGTTTGCTTTTGTAAGCTTATTTATTATTTCTAGTTTTTCAAATATTTCAAAGAGGGAGGTAAAAGAAAAAAACGCAATGTCTTGAGTCTCTTCTACACTTCCCTTATCTTCACGGCGTATAAAAAATCTCACTATGAATATAGTGTTATCAACGGACTTGCTATACTGCTTGAGGCAATATATATCCAGCATTTTTTCCCTGAGTATGGACAAAAAATCTTGGCATAACGGCTCAAGGGTATTTATTAGTTCGGGTAGGCTATATGGTGGGGAATAAATTATTCCATGCGTTATAGGGGGGACTTCCAAGTATACTATGTTTGCTCTTGTGTTAACGTTGGTTGTGTCTTTTTCTACGAGATTAAGATGGAAGACTTTTTTTAAATCTCGATCAACTATTAAAGATACATCGATTTGTTTTTCACCTAGACTGTTAAAGCCGTTCTTATTTAGCTCAGATTCTAACAGTAGAGTGGCAAATGGATTGAAAAAAAGTTGCTCAACAGCCTGTGAATCTTGATGTAAAGTTCCTTTTGCGGACTCTACTAGCCACCATTTTAATCTCTCAATATGTTGCTCTGGCGTCCATGAGTGAGATAACTCTTTTACATCCTCAGCATACAAACAAAGAGATCTCGCTTCCCCTTCGCTTCTTGAATTTTGGTGCATTAATTTTGGAAAAGATTTTCTAAGGGTCAGAGTATCTGGTATGGATTTGTTTGGATTAAATAAAAAGGCTATCTTTTCTTTGTATTCAATGCCGAAATCATTTCTGGAAGGTATTTCATCGCAGGAGAAGTAAAAGGAAATAATGAAAGAGCTAGAGCCTTTCTCATCTTTTTTTACAGCTTTATCTAATGTGCAATAATGTGACTTTTCTATAGCTTTGAGCATCTGTACAACAGGGCTTGGTAGCCCTGCTGTCATTAAGCTGACTTCTTGTGAGCCAGAGCAAATATCATAGTACATAAGTATTAGTTAGCCCGCTCTTAGAGGTTGTGAAGCAACGGCAGCAGCTACCGCTGCAACCTGAGTCACTTTTTTGATGCTCACACCTGTCTTTTCAAATTGAATTACAATAGGTTTAGGTTTCTTGGAGTCCTCATATTCTCCCGTGACAATAAAACGGCGTCCATTGACTTCATCTAGATATCTTTCATAACACTTTCTAGCTTGAATGTGAGGAGGCTGAATGCGTGACTCTGCATCCTTGATATTTTTTTCGAATGCTTGACTTGAGCAAATCATGTAAGCATCTTTTTGGCCTAGCTTTAAAAGTTTTTTAACTTTATCAAGCGGGATGGTTTCATGGTCGCCTTTATCCCCCAATTTAGCTAGAGCTAAATAGCTACCGTGATGTGGGACATTGAAAAGATCCCACTTGAGGCGGTCTTCATTGTCATGCTTTACTGATATGTCATAGATGGACTCCATGACTTCAGCTACTGAGTCACCTACAGCAAGGTAATTAAATTCTTGGCCGCTAACATCAAAACGCACATTGAAAACTAAAGATGCATCATTCCGGACTTTTTTTACCTCTTTGCCAGATTCCTCGCATCGCCATACAAAAGGGGAATGAACAAAGAATTCGACACCATCGTCACTTAAGGTGAATGTGTCAACTAAAGTACCGGCATCAATGATGAAGTCATCAAACTCTTCAACTTTTCTTTCCCATTGATTCTCTATTAAATCGATTAATCCTTCGGGCTTGGAGAATACTTTGATTCCCTTCTTGTTTTTTAGTCGGTGCCTTGCTTCTCTTCTCCAGATAATGTTTTCTTCTTTTTGTTTGTCTTGATCTGCCACTTCGATCAGCATTGCTGCTGGAACCCATAACTCATCAATGATGATTCTCCCCTCATCCTGATATGCCTTTGCATGCTCAAGATAAAAGAACTCGGAACTTCCTTTTATGTGGTCTGCATCCGCATGGGTGAAGGCCACAACCTCAAAAGAGTTTTTCTTGGCATCATCAAGTTCTTTTCTGAGTGCTTTTGCTATATCGCACTCAGGCGTATCAGTATCTTGGGCTTTGTCCTTCTGGTGATAGTCCATCAGGATCATCTTTTTGTTATCCAACTTAATCAAGCTGGTATCACCGTTGCCCACGGGGTAGAAGGTTACAGTTGGCATGTGTTCAAGCTCACTTTTTGTATGGGTACCCCTATAGGTATACACCATCTATATGTAGTGCTCAACGTAAAAATAAGCACTACATGTAGTGTCATTCCGTTTTGTGGTGATCTCATATGTATCTCTTGAACTTTGGCTTAACGAATGTTCTACTGACAAGTTTGTCTTTAGTTGGCAGTCAATTGGAGTAGAGGCTCAAGACTTGATGAAGCAGGGGATTTTGCATAAGCCAGAGCTATATGACTCATACAGATGGTTGCGTGTTACAACAAGTTGTCGCGATACAATTGGGAGGAGACTACCCAAGTACAGCGGGGTAGGTAATCAGGGGGGTAAATGAGCAATAGAGGCTAGCAAGTCTTACAAGCGTACTAAATAGCGTATTGTTTTTTTGTTTTTAACAAAAACATCTTATTTTTCAATATCAAAACACTAATGCATCATGGGGGTGTGGGCGCTCAGATTGGCGCCGGGAGCGGAGCTTGTGGCGCCGCTGGCTTGGTGTTGTGCGGTCATGTTCTGTTCCAGAAGGGGCCTCTGCGGGCCAGTGTCTGCGGTGATGAGCCTTGAGCTTGATGGCGCCATTCTACACATAAGCGCTGCGACGGGGGAGCGGGTGTTCCGGGCGCAGCTGCTCTGCGCTATGGAAGGCATGGCACAGGTGCGGCACCTCACATTGCGGCAGGCAAGGGCGGTCTGCCGTGGTTGCGGGCGGCGCTAGCGGGATCGCATAATGTGCCTCTTGAGCGGATCAGAAGGAGTCGTGATGAAACTGGATGCAGAGATAGAGCACCTTGCCATCGAGCTGGGACGGGCCCTTGGCCAGCGGGGCTGGCTGGCGGCGACCGCCGAATCCTGTACCGGCGGCGGGGTGGCCAGCGCCATCACCGACATCGCGGGGAGCTCCGGTTGGTTCGATCGCGGATTTGTCACCTACACCAACGAGGCCAAGCAGCAGATGTTGGGGGTGAGCAGCGATAGCCTTGAACAGCACGGTGCAGTGAGCGAAGCGGTGGTGCTGGAGATGGCCCGCGGCGCGCTGACGCACTCGTCGGCCTCCATCAGCGTTGCCATCAGTGGCATCGCCGGCCCCGGCGGCGCCACCGAGGGCAAGCCGGTCGGCACCGTCTGGTTCGCCTGGGCCGACCGCAACGGCCGTCACCACTCCCTGCTCGCCCGCTTCGACGGGGATCGCCGACAGGTGCGCCAGCAGGCGGTGAGACAGGCCTTGTCGGGTCTGTTGGCCCTGCTCAGATAAATTGGGCTTGATACTGTATGAATAGACAGTATACTTAGCCCAACTTCACTTCTTACTCACGATTTCCAGCGGAGATTGGCATGGATCAGAACAAACAAAAGGCACTGGCGGCTGCGCTGGGTCAGATTGAAAAGCAGTTCGGCAAAGGTTCCATCATGCGTCTGGGCGACAGCAAGACCATGGATATCGAAGCCATCTCTACCGGTTCCCTCTCGCTGGACGTGGCGCTGGGCATCGGCGGTCTGCCGTGTGGCCGTATCGTCGAAATCTACGGCCCGGAATCTTCCGGTAAAACCACCCTCACCCTGCAGGTGATCGCGGAAGCCCAGAAGAAAGGCAAAACCTGTGCCTTCGTCGATGCGGAACACGCCCTCGACCCTATCTACGCTGCCAAGCTGGGCGTCAACGTCGACGACCTGCTGATCTCCCAGCCGGATACCGGCGAACAGGCGCTGGAGATCTGCGACATGCTGGTTCGCTCCAACGCCGTTGACGTCATCATCGTCGACTCCGTTGCGGCCCTGACGCCGAAAGCGGAAATCGAAGGGGAGATGGGTGACTCCCACGTTGGTCTGCAGGCCCGTCTGATGTCCCAGGCGCTGCGCAAGCTGACTGCCAACATCAAGAACGCCAACTGCCTGTGCATCTTCATCAACCAGATCCGGATGAAGATCGGCGTCATGTTCGGTAGCCCGGAGACCACTACCGGTGGTAACGCGCTCAAGTTCTACGCCTCCGTGCGTCTGGATATCCGTCGTATCGGCGCCATCAAGGAAGGCGACGAAGTGGTCGGTAACGAGACTCGCGTCAAAGTGGTCAAGAACAAAGTTGCCCCGCCCTTCAAGCAGGCCGAATTCCAGATCTTCTACGGCGCCGGTATCTCCAAAGAGGGCGAGCTGGTGGATCTCGGCGTCAAGCACAAGCTGATCGACAAGGCCGGTGCCTGGTACAGCTACAACGGTGAGAAGATCGGTCAGGGCAAGGCCAACGTGATGAAGCTGTTCGCCGAGAACAAGGTGATGGCTGGCGAAGTGGAAGCCCGCTTGCGCGAGCTGCTGCTCTCCGGCGCAGTGCCTGTCGATGACAAGGCTGCTCCGGTTGAGGCAGACGAGTTCGATGCCGAAAGCGAACAAGAGTTCGAATAAGGAACAAAGGAAGGCCGGGTTGATACCCGGCCTTGTTATTTATGGTTGATGAATCCGTTACCGAACCGGTCGAGCCCGCCGAGCCGAGCTTTGCCGAACAGCTGGCCGCCGCCCGCGCCTTTGCCATGCGCAGTCTGGCCCGCCGCGAGAGTGCCGAGTCAGAGCTGGCCAACCGGCTGCGCCAGCAGGGTTTCAATGAAGAGGTGATCGAGGCGGTGGTCGACTACTGCCGTGGTTACAACTGGGTCAATGACGAACGTTACGGCGGTATGGCTGTACGTGCCGGAGCCGCCAAGGGGCATGGCCCCATCAAGATCCGCTTCGATCTGCGCCGCAAGGGGCTCGACGATATGCAGATTGATGCCGCATTCGATCAGCCGGAGCTGGACTGGTTCGAACTGGCGTTTGCCCTGCTCGAACGGCGCGCCCGGGTGGCCGATCTGGCCGATTTCAAGCTGCGGATGAAGTGGCTCAAATATCTGCTGGGGCGCGGCTTTACCCAGGATCAGGCACGTTACGCTATCTCTGCCCTGCAGGAGCGGGAGGAGTAACGCCACTGCGTGGCAAACGTCGTTTCACCTCTCCCTGCGGCAGGTTTTTCCTGCCCGTTCAGTAGCTTGCGCGCACAATCCCGAAAAAGCGGCCTTTTGTTTATCTCATCCCTCTTTATGCGCTGCTTTTTGCCTCTCGACAGTGAAAAAAGCCACTGTGGGCAGCGGCGCTCTTATCTGGCCCGTTTATGTGCGCTTTTTCGCCCGTGGCGGCCCTGTCCGTTTTACTTTACCCCGCAGAAAACTTACATTAATGCGGTTAAAAGTCCGTATTCGAATCAAGCAGGATTTTCCATGTATATGTCCACGTCAGAGATTCGCGCTGCGTTTCTCGAGTATTTCCGTTCCCAGGGGCACCAGGTTGTCTCCTCCAGCTCGCTGGTACCGCATAACGACCCGACCCTGTTGTTTACCAACGCGGGTATGAACCAGTTCAAGGACGTGTTCCTTGGCGCAGACAAGCGTGCCTACGATCGCGCGACGACTTCCCAGCGTTGCGTGCGTGCCGGTGGTAAGCACAACGATCTGGAAAACGTCGGCTATACCGCTCGTCACCACACCTTCTTTGAAATGCTGGGCAACTTCAGCTTCGGTGACTACTTCAAGCAGGATGCCATCAAGTTTGCATGGGGCTTCCTGACCGAGGTGCTGCAGCTGCCGAAAGATCGCCTGCTGGTGACCGTCTACGCGACTGACGATGAAGCTTTCGATATCTGGGAAAAAGAGGTCGGTGTGCCGGCCGATCGCATCGTGCGCATCGGTGACAACAAGGGTGCCCCTTACGCTTCTGACAACTTCTGGGCGATGGGCGATACCGGCCCGTGCGGTCCTTGCACCGAGATCTTCTATGACCACGGCGATCACATCTGGGGTGGCCGTCCCGGCTCACCGGAAGAGGATGGTGACCGTTTCATCGAGATCTGGAACGTGGTCTTCATGCAGTTTAACCGTCAGGCTGACGGCACCATGGAGCCGCTGCCGCGTCCGTCCGTGGATACTGGCATGGGTCTGGAGCGTATCTCCGCCATCATGCAGGGTGTCCACTCCAACTACGAAATCGACATCTTCCAGGCGCTGATCAAGAAAGCGGCCGAGATTGTCGGTACCACCGATCTGAGCAACCAGTCCCTGCGCGTCATCGCTGACCACATCCGCTCCTGCGCCTTCCTGGTGGCAGATGGCGTGATGCCGTCCAACGAAGGTCGTGGCTATGTGCTGCGTCGCATCATCCGCCGCGCCGTGCGTCACGGTCGCAAGCTGGGCGCGACCGATGTCTTCTTCTACAAACTGGCTGCCGAGCTGGCAGTGCAGATGAAGGATGTCGCTGCCGAGCTGATCGCCCAGCTGCCGCTGGTCGAGCGCGTGCTGCGCATTGAAGAGGAGCAGTTCGTCCGCACCCTGGATCGCGGTCTGCTGCTGCTGGAAGACGCTCTGGCCAACCTGGGTGATGCCAAGGTTATTCCGGGCGAAGTTGTGTTCAAGCTCTATGACACTTACGGCTTCCCGGCCGACCTGACTGCCGACGTGGTGCGCGAGCGCGAGATCGGCATCGACGAAGAGGGCTTCAAGGCCGAGATGGAGAAGCAGCGTGCTCGTGCCAAAGAGGCCTCCAGCTTCGGCGTGAACTACAACGAGATGCTCAAGCTCGACTTCGAGACCCCCTTCACCGGTTACAAGACCCTGACCGAGCGCACTCGCGTGGTCGGTATCTACAAGGGTGTGGAAGAGGTGAGCGGTCTTATCGCCGGTGACGAAGCGGTCATCGTGCTGGAAGAGACCCCCTTCTACGCCGAGTCCGGCGGCCAGATTGGCGACAGCGGTACCCTGAAAGTAGACGACGGTATCTTTGCCGTGACCGACACCCTGAAAGCGGGCAAGGCGATCATCCACAAGGGCTACATGGAGCTGGGCACCCTGGAGAAGGGCGCCGAAGTGGAAGCCGTGGTTGACGCTGACCGTCGTCAGGCCATCGCCCTGAACCACTCCGTGACTCACCTGCTGCACGCTGCCCTGCGTCAGGCTTTGGGCGAGCATGTCACCCAGAAAGGTTCTCTGGTAGGGGCCGAGCGCATGCGCTTTGACTTCTCCCACTTCGAGGGGTTGACCATGGCGACCATTCGCCGGGTCGAGGAGCTGGTCAACAACCAGATCCGCGCCAACCACGAAATCACCACCCAGCTGATGGATCTGGAGGCGGCCAAGTCCGCCGGTGCCATGGCGCTGTTTGGTGAAAAATATGAAGACGACGTGCGTGTCGTGCGCATGGGCGACTACTCCACCGAGCTGTGTGGCGGTACTCACGCCAAGCGCACCGGTGATATCGGCTTCTTCAAGATCATCGCCGAGAGCGGTATCGCAGCTGGCGTGCGCCGTATCGAAGCGGTGACCGGCAAAGCCGCCATCGACTTCATGCATCAGGTTGGCGAGCAGATCGAAGAGGCTGCCGCACTGGTGAAAGGTGACCAGTTCTGCATCGCCGACAAGGTTCGCCAGATGCTGGACAAGGCCAAGATGATGGAGCGCGAGCTGGAGCAGCTTAAGGCCAAGCTGGCCGCTCAGGCTGGTAACGATCTGCTGGGTCAGGTGATCGAGATCAACGGTCAGAAGGTGCTGGTTGCAGCGCTGGAAGGGGCCGATCCGAAATCCCTGCGCGGCATGCTGGACGAGCTGAAGAACCAGATGAAGTCCGGTGTTGTGCTGCTGGCAACCTGTGCCGATGGCAAGGTCAACCTGATCGCGGGCGTCACCAACGACCTGACCGGCAAGGTCAAGGCCGGTGAGCTGGTCAATCTGGTTGCCCAGCAGGTGGGTGGCAAGGGCGGTGGCCGTCCGGACATGGCACAGGCGGGTGGTACCCAGCCTGAGGCGGTGCCGGCAGCGCTGCAATCCGTTCACTCCTGGCTGGAAGAGCGCCTGTAATCGGGCGAGGTGATCTGTGGCACTCTATGTACAGAAGTACGGCGGCACCTCGGTCGGCACACTGGAGCGGATCGAGGCGGTAGCTGAGCGGGTCGAGCAGACCCGCGCCCAGGGACACGATGTGGTGGTGGTTGTCTCCGCCATGTCGGGCGAAACCAACCGGCTGCTGGGCATGGCCCAGCAGCTGGATCCTGATGCCAACCGGCGGGAGATGGATGTACTGGTCTCCACCGGTGAGCAGGTCACCATAGCGCTGCTGGCGATCGCGTTGAACAAACGCGGTTGCCCCGCGGTCTCAATGACCGGTGATCAGGTACGGATTCATACCGATTCCGCCTATGGCAAGGCGCGCATCACCCACATCGACACCGAGCTGGTTCATGCCGAACTGGCTGCGGGCAAGGTGGTGGTGATCGCCGGTTTCCAGGGCCGTGACGAGCATAACGCCATCACGACGCTGGGCCGCGGCGGTTCGGATACCACGGCGGTTGCCGTGGCGGCGGCCATCAAGGCCGATGAGTGCCAGATCTTTACCGATGTGGATGGGGTATACACCACGGATCCGCGCATCGAGCCCAAGGCGCGTCGTCTCGACACCATCACCTTCGAGGAGATGCTGGAGATGGCCAGTCTCGGCGCCAAGGTGCTGCAGATCCGCTCGGTGGAGTTTGCGGGTAAGTACCGCGTCCCGCTGCGGGTGCTGTCGAGCTTTATCGATGGAGAGGGAACCTTAATCACATATGGAGGTGATAGGATGGAAGCTCCCCTGGTATCCGGGATCGCTTTTAACCGCAACGAGGCCAGCCTGACCATTCTGGGCGTGCCGGACAGACCAACCGTTGCCGCGCAGATCCTGAATCCGATCAGTGACGCCAACATTGATGTCGACATGATTGTGCAGAACACCCTGGGAGATGGCACCGCCGACTTCACCTTCACGGTGAATCGTGACGACTATCGCCGCGCCCGGGCACTGCTGGAGGAGACCGCCACCGAACTTGGCGCCTCCTGCGTGCAGGGAAATGGCGAAATTGCCAAGGTTTCCATTGTCGGTGTCGGCATGTGGAACCATCCCGGTGTTGCGCGCACCATGTTCAAGGTATTGGGCGAGGAGGGGATCAACATGCAGTTGATCTCGACCTCTGAAATCAAAATCTCTGTGGTGATTGACGAGAAGTATCTGGAGCTGGCGGTGCGAGCCCTGCACGCGGCTTTCGGGTTGGATCAGGCACCGCAAGAGCAGCCCTTGGGCTAACAATCTCTGATTGATTTAGTTTCAACCATTTACCATATCGGTATCTTTGTTAGATAATGTCGCATATCGATATAAAAACAAAACAGGATACAGGAGCAAGCGAATGCTTATTTTGACTCGTCGTGTTGGGGAAACCCTGATGATTGGTGATGAAGTGACTGTCACCGTACTGGGCGTTAAAGGCAACCAGGTCCGTATCGGTGTTAACGCGCCGAAAGAGGTCTCCGTACACCGCGAAGAGATCTACCAGCGCATCCAGGCCGAGAAAGTTCCGGGCCAACCGGGCTTCTAAGCCACTTTCATGGCTGTGACAAGGCGACACCTCATGTGTCGCCTTTTGTTTTTCCGGCCCCCTGAAATCGCCCTGCAGGGCGCGAAACTGCGGGATAAGTGCCGATATTGTTTGAATATTCCACGCTTTGGCCAAATGCTGAGCGAACGCACTTTTTTCTCCAAAAAAGTGTTTGACTAAAAATCCCTGTGAAGTATTATCAGCCCCGCAAACGGAGAGGTGGCCGAGAGGCTGAAGGCGCTCCCCTGCTAAGGGAGTATGCGGCTTATACCCGCATCGGGGGTTCGAATCCCCCCTTCTCCGCCATTTGCGCCCGTAGCTCAGCTGGATAGAGTACCTGGCTACGAACCAGGTGGTCAGAGGTTCGAATCCTCTCGGGCGCACCATATTACGACTCAAGCAAGAGTCATGTGTTGACCATCAGCAAGTCGACACTTTGGAAAAGGCTTACTGATAAGTAAGCTTTTTTTATCGTTTTAAAACAGGGCGCCCGTAGCTCAGCTGGATAGAGTACCTGGCTACGAACCAGGTGGTCAGAGGTTCGAATCCTCTCGGGCGCACCATTTAAAACGACACAACGATTTATGAGCGCCCGTAGCTCAGCTGGATAGAGTACCTGGCTACGAACCAGGTGGTCAGAGGTTCGAATCCTCTCGGGCGCACCATTTTTCAAGCAGTACACAAAAGTTTGTGAGCGCCCGTAGCTCAGCTGGATAGAGTACCTGGCTACGAACCAGGTGGTCAGAGGTTCGAATCCTCTCGGGCGCACCATATTTCAAGCAGTACCAAAAGTTTATGAGCGCCCGTAGCTCAGCTGGATAGAGTACCTGGCTACGAACCAGGTGGTCAGAGGTTCGAATCCTCTCGGGCGCACCATACAGACAGCCCCGACTTCGGTCGGGGCTGTTTTTTTATGGGCGATATTTAACTTTTTTGTGCGGATCCCCGTGCGCTGTTGCGGGTGGATCGCCCGTTTACCTGGCTGTTCTTGTCCTTATTTCTTCCCCTATCTGTGATTGTGCACAGTTTTTCTGATCGTTGTACCGCCTCACCACCCTTTGCCTCATCTATAGGCGCGCTGTATGCCTGCTGTTGCAACGGCAGATGCCGTGCAGCTCATCATCTCAGGGTTTGGATATCAACATCCTGCAAAGCCTGCCTAGGCGTTCTGCGGGCAATAAAAAAGGATGCCGCAGCATCCTTTTGTGTTGAGATATTTACTCAGCTTTTCAGCCATTTGCGAATGCGGTTGGCATCGCCGATAGGGGTGCGTTTGCCCACCGAGTTGAGCAGCACGATGGCGAGCTCGCGGCTGTCCGGTTTGGCGCGCATCACCAGACAGCGACCCGCTTCGTCAGTGAAGCCGGTCTTGGAGAGGCGCACGTCCCAATCCGGGTTTTTCACCAGCGGGTTGGTGTTGTTGAACATCAGGCTGTAGGCGGGGGCGCTGAAGCGCATCTCCCGGTTCTCATCCTGAGTGAACTGACGGATCAGCGGCTGACGATAGGCGGCGGCGGTCAGCTTGCCGAGATCCTGGGCGGTAGAGACGTTGCGGGTGGAGAGGCCGGTGGAGTCGTAGAAGTGGGTATTACGCATACCCAGCTGTCTGGCCTTGTTGTTCATGGCCCGCACGAAGGCGCTGCGACCGCCCGGATAGTGACGCGCCAGTGCCGAGGCCATCCGGTTTTCGGAGGACATCAGCGCCAGATGCAGGGCGTCGCGGCGGGTCACCTTGGTGCCCATGCGGATGCGGGAGTGGGTGTGTTTGACCCGATCCAGATCGTTCTTGTCGACCGTAATGGTCTGGTTGAGATTCTGCTTGGCATCCAGCACCACCAGCGCTGTCATCAGCTTGGTGAGGGAGGCGATGGGACGCACCTTGGTGGCATTCTTCTGGTAGAGCGTCTTGCCCGTTTTTACATCCACGACCAGGGCGCTGCTCGAGCGTACTTCCAGTTTGGCTGGGTTGGGTGCCGCGCTGACCGCAGGCAATCCCAACATTCCCATCAACCCGACAACCAGCGCTGCTGCGCGAATCCGACACCACATACAACCGACTCCATTCCCATCCAAAAAAAGGCGCTAGATTCACTCATTTTTACCCCGGCTTTACAAGGGCCGAGCGGGACTATTTCTGCTATTTGCGCAAAATTGGCGATCAAAAAAGCCCTCTGGCGAGGGCTTTCGGGTCGGGCGTTGGGCGAGGGGTCAATCCCGCGGCTGCGCGGCCCTGCGTTTGCTGATCCAGCGCCAGACCAGTGCCACCATGCCACCCACCAGCAGGGCCACCGGCAGATAGATGATGATGTTGAAGAACTGGGTCTGGTATTCGGCGGCTAGCTTGGTGTGGCTCAGGTAGTAGCCAAACCCGACCAGCGGGCAGATCCACATGATGGAGCTGATCAGATTGACGATGAGAAAGCGCCCCTGGGGCAGCTCGGTGGCACCGACGATGTAGGGGTAGGCGGTGCGTACGAAGGCGATATAGCGCGCGGTGATCAGGGTGATGATCCCGTACTTGTCCAGCAGGTGGTAGACCTTCTGTTGGTGCCGCTCTTCCACGTGGGACATCAGCCGATGGTAGAGCTGGGTGTGGCCGAGAAAGCGCCCCTGCATGTAACCGAGCCAGGTGCCGACAAAGGTAGCCATGATCAACAGCGGGATCACCCCGAGAGACAACACATCCTGATAGATGAGTACGCCGGTGAGGATCAGCAGGCTGTCACCGGGCAGAAAGGCGGTAGGGATGAATCCATTTTCCAGTACCAGAAACGTCAGAATCACACCACAGATCATGAAGGCCATCTTGGGATCGGAAAGTGTGTTCAGATCGTGATTCATAAAGGCGTGAGCCAGTTGGTAAAACTGCTCCATACTTGCAAACTCCGCAGGTTAGCTGGGTTGATCGGTCAAGGGCATGGCGAGCACCTTGTCGATGCGCAGGCCATCCATGTCAACAATTTCCAGTTGCCACTGTTCCAGTGTCACCAGGTCTCCGGTTTGTGGAACACGACCAAGGAGCAGCATGATAAGCCCTCCGAGGGTGTGATAGTGATGTTTTTCTTCTTCAGGCAGACGAACCAGCTCCAGACAATCCTTCAACTCCGGCAACGGGATCAGGCCATCGAGCAGCCAGCTGCCGTCGGCGCGCCGGAAGGCCCAGTTGTCCTCGCCATCCTCCTGCTGGAAATCCCCCGCCAGCGCCTCCAGCAGATCCTGCTGGGTGACCAGCCCCTGTAGCTCGCCATATTCATCCACCACCAGCGCCATCTGTTCGCTGTGGGTGCGGAAGTGGTTGAGCAGCTCGACGCCGTTGAGGGTCTCGGGCAGCAGGCTGCCCTCCTGGGTCAGGGCAACCAGATCGATGGGCTCCCCCTTGATATAGGCGTGCAGCACCTTGCTGACATTGATGATACCCACCAATTCTGACAGGTTGCCGTCGCAGACCGGAAAATAGCTGTGGCGATACTCCACCAGCCGCTGCAGGTTGGTCTCCAGCGGCAGCGCCAGATCCAGATAGCGGATATCGCTGCGCGGCACCATCAGGGAGGAGAGGCTGCGCTCGTCGAGACGGAAGACGTTGCGCAGCATGGTGTGCTCATGATCCTCGATCACCCCGGCTTCCGATCCTTCCACCAGCATGGCGTGGATCTCCTCCTCGGTGACGTTGGCGCTGCCGTTCTGGTTGACCCGCAGCAGCCGCAGGCTGGCATTGGTGGAGGCCGACAGCAGCCAGACGAAGGGGCGGGTCAGGGTGGCGAGCCAGTGCATGGGGCGGGCCACCAGACAGGCGATGCGCTCGGCATTGAGCTGACCGAGCCGCTTGGGCACCAGCTCCCCCACCACAATGGAGAGATAAGTAACCACCACCACCACTATGACGGTGGCGATCAGGCCACTGCTCTTGGCGGGGAGCCCCCATTCTTGCAACCAGAGGGAGAAGGGCTGGGCCAGCAGGGATTCGCCGTAGATACCGTTGAGCAGACCTATGCTGGTAATGCCGATCTGGACGGCGGAGAGAAAATGGGTCGGGTCTTCGCCCAGTTTGAGGGCAATGGCGGCGGAGCGGTTGCCTTCAGAGGCAAGCTTGCCGAGGCGAGCCTTGCGTGCGGTGACGATGGCGATTTCTGACATGGCGAAGACGCCATTAAGCAAAATCAATCCCAGCAGGATCAATATTTCCATACAGCAACAGCACTCCTTGAGTGGATAAGATCGCTGGCAGTGTAATGAATTTGGCGGCGATGCGCTTGTGAAAGCGGGTGATCCGGCTCGCTAATTTGATGACAGCGCTTTGTGATGGCTAAAAAAGATGGCCGGAAAAGGGAAGTATGACCTCGCCAAACGACGTAATGGGTGAGGCGGGTGCTTGGCGAAGTGGCATGGCTGGATGGAAAAGGGCGGGAAGTCCCGCCCTTGCTTGTCATGGTTCAGGCAACCGTTGTCAGAACTGCTGGAACCAGCGCTGGATCTGGGCCGGATCCTTGCTCTGGGTCAGGGCGAGCATCAGCAGCACCCGCGCTTTCTGCGGGTTGAGAGTGCCGGAGGCCACGAAGCCGTACTTGGCATCATCGATCTCGGCATCCAGGGTGGTGGCGCCGGTCGGCACGCGGGCGGAGCGCACGACGCGGATGCCATCCTTGCTCGCCTTGGCCAGGGTGTCGAACAGGGTGTGGTAGAGGTTGCCGTTGCCCACCCCGGCGCTGACGATGCCGTCGAACTTGGCATCCACCATCGCCTTGGCCGGCAAGTCGGTGGCGTTGGCGTAGCTGTAGACGATGCCAACTTGCGGCAGCTTGTCGAGCTTGCTCACGTCAAACGGCGTCTTGCTGGTGTGCAGACGGGCCGGGCTGCGCTGATAGTCGATCTTGCCGTTGTGGATGTAGCCGAGCGGGCCAAAGTTGGGGGAGGCGAAGGTTTGCACCCCGGTGGTGTTGGTCTTGGTGACGTCGCGGGCATCCAGCACGGTGTCGTTCATCGCCACCATCACGCCACGGCCCTTGGAGGCGGGGTCGGAGGCGGTCACTACGGCGTTGTAGAGATTGAGCGGGCCATCGGCACTCATGGCAGTGGAGGGGCGCATGGCGCCGACCAGCACCACCGGCTTGTCGCTCTTGACGGTCAGATTGAGGAAGTAGGCGGTCTCTTCCATGGTGTCGGTGCCGTGGGTGATGACAATGCCATCCACGTCATCCTTGGCCAGCAGCTCGTTGACCCGCTTGGCCAGCTTGAGCCACACCTCGTCGTTCATGTCCTGGGAGCCGATCTTGACCACCTGCTCACCCTGCACGTCGGCCACGTTTTTCATCTCGGGCACGGCGGCGATCAGGGTTTCGATGGCCACCTTGCCTGCCTCGTAGTTGGACTGGGTCGCGGACTGGCCTGCCCCGGCAATGGTGCCGCCGGTTGCCAGAATATGGACGTTGGGCAGGGCCATTGCCATGGGGGAGAGGGTCAGGCCGACGACGGCGGCGAGCAGGGTCTTGCGGATCGGTAGGGTCATGCTGCAAATCCTTATGGTTGGAATAATCGCAGCAAGTTTGCCCGTTTAATAACCCGGGTCTGTGATAAAACTCACCAAAAGACAGGTGAGTACAGATTTTTAACCTGTTTTATACCTCTATGGAGATAATTTAACTCGCAGAGAAACCCTTGTCTTCGATCAGGGCGATCAGCTCGGCCTTGCTCAGCTCGCTCTCGATGACGGCCTTGCTGCTGGTGAAATCGACGGTTGCGGTGGTGACTGCAGGCTGGGCCAGCAGGGCTTTTTGCAGACTGGCGGCGCAGCCACCGCAGGACATGCCGGACACGGTGAGTTCGATGGTCATGGGATATCTCCTCTGTTGATGAGCGCCAGCCTAAAGCTGCCGCCTCCGGCAAGGTCAAGCCTCAGTACATAAGACCCAGATAGTTCATCAGAGTTGCCCCGAGGCTGGTAGTGACCAGCGAACCGAGGGTGGTGGTGGCGATGATGTTCGCGGCCAGCACGCTGTCGCCCCCCATGGCACGGGTCATCACATAGCTGGCGGCGGCAGTCGGGGTGGCGCTGATGAGAAACAGAATACCCAGCTCCAGATGGCTGAAGCCGAGCAGGGCCGCCCCAAGAGTGAACGCAGCCGGAATGAGACAGAGCCGCATGATGCTGGCCCAGCCCGCAATGGCTGCACCACCACGCAGAGCATCCAGGCTGAGGGAGGCGCCGGTGCAGAGCAGCGCCAGCGGCAACGTCATGTTGGCGAAGTAGCTGCCGGTGGTGAGCAGCAGTTGCGGCATCTTGATACCGAACAGGGTAAAGGGCAGCGCCGCCACAATGGCGATGATCAGGGGATTCTTGATGATGCCGAGCAGAATGGGGCGGATACCGGTGGCGCCGCCGAGACTGCGGGTGAGGGTGATCACTGCGAGAATGTTGTAGAGCACGGTCACCGCGCCGACATAGAAGGCCGCCGCCCCCAACCCCTCGTGGCCGTAGGCGTTCTGCACATAGGCGAGCCCGATAATGGCGCTGTTGCCGCGAAAGCTACCTTGCACGAAGATCCCGCGCAGTCGCTGCTCCCCGATAAAACGTCCGGCCAGCAGTTCCAGCACCAGATAGCTGATAACGGTGGCGAGCAGGCCATAGCCGATAAACCAGAGGCTCGGCATGGTGGCGAAGTTGGTACCCAGAATACTGAGAAAGAGCAGGGCGGGCAGGGTGACCTGAAATACCAGTCGCGAGGCGGATTCGGTAAAGGGATCCGGCAGCAGCCCCAGCCGCTTGAGCAAGATGCCGAGCAGCAGCACCACGCAGATGGGGCCTGTGATGGAGAGGGAGAAGAGCATACTGGCCAGCAGATCCATGATGGGCATCCTGTGCTGTGCCCACACACCCTGACGGCGGGGCAAAAAGGGCATTCTAACGCCATGGGCTTGTATTCACAGGGGTTAATCACAACAATGTGGGCAATTCCACCGCCTAGCCTCCTGTGAGCCAATTCATGGACAAGAAACTGACCATCCTCGATATCGCCAGACTGAGTGGCGTCGGCAAGTCGACCGTCTCCCGGGTGCTCAATCAGGATCCCAAGGTGAAGCAGGAGACCCGCGAGCGGGTGGAGCAGATCATCGCCGAACATAGCTTCGTGCCGAGCAAATCGGCGCGGGCCATGCGCAGCCAGAGCCAGCAGGTGGTGGGGATCATCGTCTCGCGGCTCGACTCCAGCTCGGAGAATCAGGCGGTGCGCGGCATGCTGGAGACCCTCTATCAGCGCGGCTACGATGCTGTGCTGATGGAGAGCAAGTTCTCCCCCGCCAAGGTACAGGAGCATCTGGCGGTGCTGGAGCGGCGCGGGGTGGATGGCATTATCCTGTTCGCCTTCAATGACTTGGACTATGCCGCCATGGCGCCGCTGAAAGAGAAGCTGGTGCTGGTCGCCCGTGAATATCCCGGTTTCTCCTCGGTCTGTTTTGACGACGCCGGTGCGGTGCGCACCATGCTGGCGCAGCTGGCAAGCCGTGGCGCCCGCGATATCGCCTATCTGGGGGTGGATGCCTCGGATCTCACCACAGGCCAGCGCCGCCTAGACGCCTATCTCGCTTACTGCGCAGAGCAGGGGTTGCGCCCGCGCAGCGCCCTCGGCGATCTCAGCCTGCAGAGCGGCTACCGGCTGGCGGCCGA
The DNA here is from genome assembly GCF_027854445.1 of Aeromonas sp. PI_26. Classification (NCBI taxonomy): domain Bacteria; kingdom Pseudomonadati; phylum Pseudomonadota; class Gammaproteobacteria; order Aeromonadales; family Aeromonadaceae; genus Aeromonas; species Aeromonas sp. PI_26. Next base: position 8,510 of record NZ_JAJNOE010000010.1, on the reverse strand, counting down.
GCTGCTTACCCCCTCCACCCAGGCGCTGGTCTGCGCCAGCGACACCCTCGCCATTGGTGCGGCAAAATACCTGCAAGAACAAGGGCGTAGTGAGGTGCTGGTGACCGGTCTTGGCAACAACCCCATGCTCAGTTTCCTCTTCCCCAACGCCCTCACTCTCGATCTTGGTTACAAAGGGGCGGGGGAGCAGGCGGCGCGTCAGCTGCTCGGCCAGATTGAGCAGGATCAGCCTCCGCTGGTGACTATCGCCCCCTGCCGAACCCTGTGAGCCCCATCACTTCCGACTGAACAAAAAGTGTGCTTTTTGTGACGCTGGCCACGATTTGGGAACGTTCCCATTTCGATCTGGCCGGATTGTCGGCATGCTAAATGGGAACGATACCAAAAACGCTCCGGCCGACAGACTGGCTCAAAAGGGCGATACAGACCACTATTCAATGGCGTCACAGAGGGAAGACCCATGTCCAAGATCAACGCACAGCAGCTTGCCACCCTGATCGACAAGATCGGCGGCAAGGAGAACATCGCCACCGTCAGCCACTGCCTGACCCGGTTGCGCTTCGTCCTGAACGATCCGGCCAAGGCCGACAGCAAGGCTATCGAAACCATCCCGGCGGTGAAGGGAAGCTTCACCCAGGGCGGTCAATTCCAGGTGGTGATCGGTAACGAGGTAGAGCAGTGGTACAAGGCGCTGACCGAGCAGCTCGGCGTCAGCGGCGGCAGCAAGGAGACCGCCAAGCAGGCGGCCCGCCAGAACATGAACCCGCTGGAGCGGGGCATTTCCCATCTGGCGGAGATCTTCGTTCCGCTGCTGCCCGCCATCATCACCGGCGGTCTGATCCTGGGCTTTCGCAACGTCATCGGCGACATCAAGATGTTCGACGATGGTACTCACACCCTCACCGAGATCAGCCAGTTCTGGTCTCAGGTGCACGCCTTCCTCTGGCTGCTGGGCGAGGCGATCTTCCACTTCCTGCCGGTCGGTGTCTGCTGGTCTGCAGTGAAGAAGATGGGCGGCTCCGAGATCTTGGGTATTGTGCTGGGGGTGACGCTGGTGTCACCGCAGTTGATGAACGCCTACGGCATTGGTCAGCAGACTCCCGAGGTGTGGGACTTCGGCCTGTTCGTGATCCAGAAGGTGGGCTATCAGGCACAGGTCATTCCGGCGCTGCTGGCGGGTGTCTTCCTCGCCTGGGTTGAGACCAACCTCAAGCGGATCATTCCGGCTTACCTCTATCTGGTGATTGTGCCGTTTGTCTCGCTGCTGCTGGCGGTGATCGTGGCTCACGCCTTTATCGGCCCGTTCGGCCGCTGGATTGGTGATGGCGTCGGCTTCGCTGCCAAGGCGGCCATGACCGGCTCCTTCGCCCCTATCGGTGCCGCCCTGTTCGGATTCCTCTACGCGCCGCTGGTCATCACCGGCATCCACCACACCACCAACGCGGTGGATCTGCAACTGATGCAGAGCATGGGTGGCACCCCGATTTGGCCGCTTATCGCCCTCTCCAACATCGCTCAGGCGTCTGCGGTCGTCGGCATCATTCTGATTAGCCGCAAGGAGAACGAGCGGGAGATTTCGGTGCCTGCCGCCATCTCCGCCTATCTCGGGGTGACCGAACCGGCGATGTACGGTATCAACCTCAAGTACAAGTTCCCCATGCTGTGCGCCATGGTGGGCTCCAGCCTTGCAGCCCTCATCTGCGGTTTCGCCGGGGTGATGGCCAACGGCATCGGGGTAGGCGGCCTGCCGGGCATCCTCTCCATCCAGCCGCAATACTGGGCCGTTTACTCCCTCGCCATGCTGGTCGCCATCGTGGTACCGGTGGTGCTGACTCTGCTGGTCTACAAGCGCCAGCAAGCGGCCGGCAAGCTGGCCGAAGCCAGCGCCTGAATCTGATTGTCCGGGCGACCTTGCGGGTCGCCCTCTCCCTTTTCAATTTGTGACAAGAGAAAGAGCCATGAGCCAAACACCCTGGTGGCAGAGCGCCGTGATTTACCAGATCTATCCCAAGAGCTTTCAGGATTCCGCTGCCCGTGGCACTGGTGACCTCAAGGGGATCATGGCCCGCCTCGATTACCTCAAGACGCTGGGGGTCGATGCCCTCTGGCTGACCCCGGTCTACGTCTCGCCGCAGGTGGACAACGGCTACGACATCGCCGATTACTACGCCATCGACCCCGCCTACGGCACCATGGATGATTTCGAGGCGCTGCTGGCCGCCGCCCACGCGCGCGATATCCGCATCGTGATGGATATAGTGGTCAACCACACCTCCACCGAGCACGCCTGGTTCAAGTCGGCGCTGGGGGATAAAAACAGCCCCTACCGCGACTACTACATCTGGCACGATCCGGTGGATGGCGGCGTGCCCAACAACTGGCAATCCAAGTTTGGCGGCAGCGCCTGGGAGCTGGACTCTGCCACCGGTCAGTACTACCTGCACCTGTTTGCCCGCGAGCAGGCGGATCTCAACTGGGAAAATCCGGCGGTGCGCGCCGAGGTGAAAAACATCATTCACTTCTGGGCCAAGAAGGGGGTGGATGGGTTCCGGCTCGACGTTATCAACCTTATCTCCAAGGATCAGACCTTCCCGAACGACGATATTGGCGATGGCCGCCGCTTCTACACCGACGGGCCGCGCATCCACGAATTCCTGCAGGATGTGAGCTGCGACGTGTTTGCTCCTGTCGGCGCCATGACGGTGGGGGAGATGTCCTCTACTTCGCTGGAGCACTGCCAGCGCTATGGCGCCCTCGATGGCTCCGAGCTCTCCATGGTGTTCAACTTCCACCATCTGAAGGTGGATTACCCCAACGGCGACAAGTGGACCAAGGCGCCGTTCGACTTCCTCGAACTCAAGCGCATCTTCAACCACTGGCAGAGCGGCATGCATGGCAAGGGGTGGTCGGCGCTGTTCTGGTGCAACCACGATCAGCCGCGCATCGTCTCCCGTTTTGGCGATGAGGGTGAGCATAGGGTCGTGGCCGCCAAGATGCTGGCCAGCACGCTGCACGGCCTGCAAGGCACCCCCTACATCTATCAGGGGGAGGAGATCGGCATGACCAACCCCGGCTATCAGCACATCGATGACTATCAGGATGTGGAGAGCCGCAACATCTTCGCCATCAAGCAGGCTGAAGGGATGAGCGAGGCCGAGATCCTCGCCATTCTCGCTGCCAAGTCCCGCGACAACTCGCGCACCCCGATGCAGTGGAGCGCTGCGGCCAACGCAGGTTTCACCCAAGGAACGCCCTGGCTCAAGCCTGCCGCCAACTATCCCGAGATCAACGCCGATGCGGCGCTGGCCGACCAGAACTCGGTGTTCTGGCACTATCGGGATCTTATCGCCCTGCGCAAGGCGCACCCCATCTTCACTCAGGGGGATTATCAGGAGCTGCTGACCGGGCACCAACAGATCTGGGCCTATGCCCGTCGCGCCAACGGCCAGACCCTGCTGGTGGTGAGCAACTTCTACGGCGAGCCGGCTGAGTTTGCCTTGCCTGTCGAGCTGCAAAGCGGGCAAGGTCGCCTGCTGCTTGGAAACTACCCAGATAGCCCGGCCCAACCGCAATCGGGTATGCTGCGCCCTTATGAATCCCTGATCTGGCTGATGGAGTAGGTAATGGAGAAGGTGGTGCGCGGTACCGAGTGGCAGAAGATGGTGGCGGGGGAGCCCTATGATGCGGGCGACCCCGAGCTCAAAGCGGCGCGCGAGCGCTGCCGCAAGCTCTATAACACCTTCAACACCTGCTGGCAGGAGAAACCGGCGCTGGATGCTTTGCTGCACGAGCTGCTCGGTAGACGCGGCCAGGAGTGCGCCATCAATCCGCCGTTCTTCTGCGACTATGGCACCAATATCTTCGTCGGCGAGAACTTCTACGCCAACGTCAATTGCACCATCCTCGACGTCTGTGAGGTGCACATCGGCGACAACGTGCTGCTGGCGCCCGGGGTGCAGATCTACACCGCCGCTCACCCGGTGGCGGTGGCGCCGCGTATCAGGGGGGTCGAGTTCGGCAAGCCGGTACGGATCGGTCACAACGTCTGGATTGGCGGCAGCGTCGTCATCTGCCCCGGCGTCACCATCGGTGACAACAGCGTCATCGGCGCCGGCTCGGTGGTGACCAAAGATGTGCCCGCCAACGTGGTGGCGGCTGGCAACCCTTGCAAGGTGCTTCGGCCGATGACGGCACAGGAGCTGGAAGGCGTCATCCAGCGGTGAATAGGGGCCATGAATGCTATTGCTATCTGATTGATAGAAAAGCAACTGTCAGATTGTTTTGCATTCAGTGCTTATGTTCGGGGCCGCTTGGCCGATACTGTTGAATGCAGGAGGAACCCTATGGATATATCAAGTTCTGCAAATGCGTCGTTTGGTTCTGCTCTGATGACGGCCAGTCTGGCCAAGAAACAGCAGACCCAAGAGGGCGAAGCTGCGCTGAAGCTGCTGCAAAACGCAGCGCAATCAGCGCCGGTTGCACCGACATCGGCCAGCGCTTCTTTGGGAAGCAAGATCGATATTCGCGTCTGACCCTAATGAAAAAGCCCCCATCTCACGATGGGGGCTTTTTTATCTCTGCGATTTGGCGCGAGCCTCTTCCGCTCAGAGCGGGAAGGGGGCTGGCGCCTCGAAGGTCATCCGCTCGCCACTGCGGGGGTGGCTGATGGTCAGGCTGGCCGCATGAAGGTAGAGATGGGGCGCAGCCGCCAGCGCATCCGGATGGGCATAGAGGTTGTCACCCAGGATCGGATGCCCCAGCTCCAGCATATGGACGCGCAACTGGTGTGAGCGACCTGTGATGGGGGTCAGCTTGATCAGGCTGTTGCCGTTCTCCACTTTCAGTTTTTCCCACAGGGTCAGAGCGTGACGCCCCTCCTCGTGATCCACCTTCTGTTTCGGGCGGTTGGGCCAGTCGACGCAGAGCGGCAGGTCAACCTGACCCGACTCTGCCTCCGGCTCACCCCACACCCAGGCGAGGTAGTGCTTCTCGGTCTCCCGCTCGCGAAATTGTCGGCTCAGTTCCCGATGAGAGTTGGGATTGAGGGGAATGACAATGACGCCAGTGGTGGACATGTCGAGGCGATGAGCTGCCGCCGCCTTGGGGTGTTGCTGTTTCACCCGATGCAGGACGCTGTCTTCATTCTCGGGGCCGCGCCCGGGGACGCTTAGCAGGCCAGTGGGCTTGTTGACCACCATGATGTCCTTGTCCTTGAACAGGATATCGAGCCAGGGTTCCAGAGGCGGTGAGTATTCAAACATAAATGTCTCGCATCAGAAGGTGGGGGCAAGCCCCCATCAGTTATGGGTAACCACGACAAAGCGGCCTTGGGTATCCAGTTTGAGCTGGGTCTGGCCGCTATCAGTCGGTACCTTGTCAGTTATGGGTGACCACGATAAAGCGGATTGCATCCAGCTTGAGTTGGGTCTGATCGATCAGGTGGTGCAATTCTGCCTGCAGATTGCGCAGATAATCCAGTTCGCTGTCGCGCACGTTCGGGTTGACCGCCTTGAGCGCTTCCAGACGATCCAGATCCTGCTGCAGGGTCTGCGCCATCTGGGCGCGGGCCTTGTCGACAATCCCGGCTTTCAGCTCTTCGGCAATGGCCTGGCCCTTGCCAATCAGACCGTGGATCACCGGTTGGGATGCAGTCACGAGCTTGCTGCCGAGGTGGCGATTGACCGGAGTCAGCTGGCGGTTGAAGGCATCGAACGCCACTTTCTCACCCAGATTCTGGCCGTTCTTGTCCATCAGCAGACGGATTGGCGTCGGCGGCATGAAGCGGTAGAGCTGGGGATGGGCCGCAGACTCGGCGACAAAGATCAGCTCAAGCAGGATGGAGCCGATGGGCAGCGCCTTGTTCTTGAGCAGTGCGACCGAGGTGGCACCGATCTCGGAGCCCAGGATCAGGTCGATACCGCCGCGCATCATGGGGTGATCCCAGGAGAGCAGCGCCATGTCATCACGCGACAGGGCGGTGTTGCGATCGAAGGTGATGGTCATGCCATCTTGCGGCAGGCCTGGGAAGCTGGAAACCAGCATATGATCACCGGGAGTCAGCACCAGCGCGTTCTCGCCACGGTCATCCTGATTGACGCCGATCTCGTCGAACATCTTGAGGGCAAAGGAGATCATGCCGGTGTCGTCATCTTCGGCGGCCAGCTTGTCGACCAACTGCTGGGCGGCGGCGCCACCGCTGGAGTGGATCTCCAGCAGGCGATCGCGGCCCTGCTCCAGTCGGGCCTTGAGCGGCTCGTGCAGTTCGCGGGTCTTGACCAGCAGGACGTCGAGTGCCGCCTGATCGCCGGTGTTGGCGGCCAGCAGCTCGAACAGCTCTTCACGTACCGCTTCGAATACCGGGCGGGCAGTCGGGCAGGTCTGCTCGAACGCGTCCAGACCATCGTGATACCAGAGCTGCAGGGCGCGCTGGGCAGTCCCTTCCAGATAGGGAACGTGGATCTCGACGGTATTCTGCTGACCGATACGATCCAGTCGGCCGATACGTTGTTCCAGCAGATCCGGATTGAGCGGCAGATCGAACAGCACCAGATGACTGGCAAACTGGAAGTTGCGTCCTTCTGAACCGATCTCGGAGCAGAGCAGCACTTGGGCGCCCCCCTCTTGCTGGGCGAAATAGGCGGAGGCCTTGTCCCGCTCGAGGATCGACATCCCTTCGTGGAACACGGCACCACGGATCCCTTCACGGGTACGCAGCGCCTCTTCCAGCGCGATGGCGGTCGCCGCTTCGGAGCAGATCACCAGCACCTTCTGCTGGCGGGCTGAGAGCAGCAGCTCCAGCAACCATTCTACGCGCGGGTCGAACTGGGTCCAGGTGGCGTTGTCGCCTTCGAACTGCTGGAAGATCTTCTCGGGATAGAGGTAGCGCAGGGCACGGGTCTGCAGATCGCCACCGTTACCACCCATCATGCCCATCACCTTGATGGCAGTCTTGTACTGCTCCGGCAGCGGCATAGGGTAGACGTTGAGGTGACGCTCGGGGAAGCCCTGAATATTGGCGCGGCTGTTACGGAACAGCACCCGGCCGGTGCCGTGCTGGTCCAGCAGCTTGGCGACTGCCTGCTGGCGGGCCTCAGCATCGCTCAAGTCCAGCCCTTCCAGCTGGCTGGCGAGGATCTGTCTGGCTTCATCGCTCAGGGTCTCGCCATCCAGCAGCTCTTGTGCGGCGCTGGCGACCTGACCATAGGCCTGCTCCTCGGCGAGGAAAGCCTCGTAGTCGTAGAAACGTTCGGGATCGAGCAGGCGCAGACGGGCAAAGTGGCTCTGGTGGCCCAGCTGATCCGGTGTCGCAGTCAGCAGCAGCACGCCCGGCACCTGTTCGGCCAGCGCTTCCACCATTTCATAGGCACGGCTCGGCGCCTCTTCACTCCACTCCAGATGGTGGGCTTCGTCGACAACCAGCAGATCCCACTCGGCTTCCAGCACCTGCTCGAAGCGACGACGCTTCTTGCGCAGGAAGTCGAGGCTGCATATCACCAGCTGTTCGGTCTCGAAGGGGTTCTCCGCATCGGCAAACGCCTCGATGCAGCGCTCCTCGTCAAACAGGGAGAAGTGCAGGTTGAAACGGCGCAGCATTTCGACCAGCCATTGGTGCTGGAGCGTCTCGGGCAGCAGAATGAGCACGCGATGGGCGCGGCCGGAGAGCAGCTGCTGATGAATGATCATGCCCGCTTCGATGGTCTTGCCCAGGCCAACCTCATCGGCCAGCAGTACGCGCGGAGCGTAGCGGTGACCCACTTCATGGGCAATATAGAGCTGGTGCGGGATCAGGCTGACCCGGCCACCGGCCAGACCACGAGTCGGGTTGCGACGACGCTGGTGCTGGTTGACCAGCGCTTCGTAGCGCAGGGTGAAGCGGGACATCCGATCGATCTGACCGGCGAACAGGCGATCCTGCGGCTTGTTGAACTTGATAAAGTTGTTGAGAAACACTTCCTTGAGGGCAACGGGCTCATTATTGTCAGTGCGCACACCTACATATATAAGCAGGCCGTCTTTCTCCTGCACTTCTTCGACCGTCATGGTCCAGTCTTCGTGACTGGTGATCTGATCGCCCACATTGAAGCTGACCCGGGTGACCGGCGCCTCTTCTTTGGCATACATGCGGTTTTCACCGGTAGCCGGAAACAACAGGGTAACCATGCGTCCTTCAACAGCAACGACAGTCCCCAACCCCAGATCCGTCTCTGTATCACTAATCCAACGCTGGCCAAGTGCAAAAGGCATTAAACTCTCCAAAGCCCAAGAGTGTGTGAATCGCAAAGGGGCGCTATGTTACCCGAAGGCGTGACCTCGATCACCATGCATATAGATGTAGAGAGACCAAATCGCCACAACCTTGATCTGCTACCACCGCCACGCCATCTAGAGGATAGCGAGCTCGCCAAACGGGTGTGTTGTTGCAGGATAAATGCGCTTTTTGGATGATTAGTGAACGGTTGAACCAAAAATGCGAATTTAATTCGAAAACACCCTTGCAAGCGTGATCCAGA